>NZ_KV795653.1:49908-217996 GCF_001809065.1 Corynebacterium sp. HMSC055G02
GGGGGGGGGGAGAGAAGGCAGTTGGCACCCGCTTAACGACGGTCAAATGCGCTCAATGCACCCTTCGGTTCCTGCCATAACGGCACCACTGCCGTCACATCGCCCGGAGTATTCGGCCCCTCAAGCCAAGCGAGCAAACTCTCACAGTCTGCCCGTGGCCCTTCAGCAACAACTAACACCCGACCATCCGGGTAGTTCTGGGCATAACCAACCAGGCCTAACTCCAGAGCCGTCGCGCGGGTGTACCAGCGAAAACCGACACCTTGAACACGACCGTGTACCCACGCGGTGAGGCGGACGTCGTTAAGCGACATCGGACTCACGCACTGTCATCGGGTCGGAACCGTCCCAGCACTCAATCTTGTCGTGGCCGCGGACGTTAGGCAGATCATCGCGGTGGAATACCGGATTAAGCCCCTTGGACTTCTGCTCGGAGTAATTCTTTAGTAGGGCGACAGCTACGCCGCCCAGCGGCAGAATGGCGATGATATTGATGGTGGCCATGAGTGCGGAGAAGGTGTCCGCAAGCGACCAGACCAGCGGCACGGAACCGACAGCTCCGCCAATAACGCACAGGATGACCAGCACGCGCACGGTATTCAGGACAGCCTTGCTCTTAGACAGGAATGGGATATTTGCTTCGGCGTAGTAGTAGTTACCCACCAGGGAGGAGAACGCCAGGAAGAAGATGATGACCGTAACCGCGTGGATTGCCCACGTGCCCACCTGCGCCGACAGCGCGGCCTGAGTCAGCGCGGTGCCCTCTGCATCGCCGCCGAAAGTAGGGTCGGACAGCAGGATGATCACTGCGGTGATGGTACAGACGACCCAGGTGTCGAAGTAGACACCCATCGTCTGGATGAGACCCTGCTTGACCGGGTGTGACACCGACGCCGTCGCCGCCGCATTCGGAGTGGAACCCATACCAGCCTCGTTGGAGAACAGGCCGCGGCGAATGCCCTGCATCATGGCAGTACCGACAGCGGCACCGGCAATCTCGCGGATACCGAAGGCGTGCTCAAAAATCAGCTTGATCATGCTCGGCACCTCGGTGATGTTGAGAGCCAAAACAATCAGGCCGAGGATAATGTAGGCGACGGCCATAATCGGCACGACGATCTGCGTCACCGCCGAAATACGCTGCACACCACCGAAGATGATGACGCCGGCCAAGATTGCCAGCACAATGCCGACACCGAACTTAAAGATCGGCGCGTCTTGACCGGTCGACTCCGCCACAGCCGCCGTAATCGAGTTGGACTGCACCGCGTTGAACACGAAACCGTAGGTCACCGTGATAGCGATGACGAACAGCGAGGCCATCCAGCGCCAGTTCTCCCCGAGCCCCTTGGTGATGTAGTAGGCCGGGCCGCCTCGGTAAGAGTCCTTATCCCGCACCTTGTACAGCTGTGCCAGCGTAGACTCCACGAAGCTGGTTGCGCCACCAATCGCGGCGAGCAGCCACATCCAAAACACGGCGCCAGGGCCACCGGTGGTGATCGCCACCGCCACACCTGCGACGTTTCCGGTACCCACGCGTGAGGCCGCCGAAATTGTGAAGGCCTTAAAGGCCGAGATGCCCTTGACACCTTCAGAGATATCAGAGGGCTTTTCAGTGATGGCCCTGAACATCTCCGGGATGTACCGGATCTGCACCATGATGGTCCGCCAACAGAAGTACAAACCTGTACCAACTAGCAGAACAATCATGAACAGCCAGTACTTGTCATTCCAAGCATTTACCCAGTCGGTTGCTTGCTCCATGAAACTCATAAGGAAATTCTAGCGTTGACAAGTGGGACACAGATAACTCGATCTATTCCCAAATGGCAGACGGACAATTTCGCGCCCACACCTCGGGCACGGCTCCCCCGCTTGTCCATAGGCGTTCAAGCTCCGCTCAAAATAGCCACTTTCGCCGTTGACATGCACATATAACGCATCGAAGCTCGTGCCACCGGCCGCTAGCGCCCGCTCGAGTACCGATTGCCCCTCGCGCAAAAGTTTCGCTAAACGACGGACCGAAAGGTCACACGCCGGCACGCGACCATCGACCTTCGCCGCCCAAAGCATTTCGTCGGCATAGATGTTGCCGATACCCGACACAATGTTCTGGTTGAGCAATACGGCCTTGATCGGTGAACGCGACTTCATCATGCGGTGTGCAAGTGCAACCACATCGACGGTGGGCTCCAATAGATCGGGCGCGATCTTGGCTGCGGGTTCCGGAACCACGCGTCCATGGGATTCGACCATTTCACAGGCCCAGACCCAACCAAAGGTGCGCTGATCGTTGAAGTTGATTAGGTGCCGAGCGCCGTCCGGCAGGGCGATGTCGAAAGCGGCTCGGGTGTGACGGCCAGGCAGCGTATCGGGAGTGTACGGAGCTTCCACGCGCAATTGGCCGCTCATGCCCAGGTGGATGGCGATTGCGGAGTCGTCGTCAAGCGTGAGCCACATGAACTTGCCACGACGATCCGTAGCGACAACCGTCCGCCCGCGCGTACGACCGATAAACTCCGCGGCGCCACCGAGTTGGCGCCGCACGGCACGAGCGTTGTAGACGAAGGAATCGTCGATGCGGCCACCGACGACGTAAGTGTCGAGACCGCGGCGTACGGACTCGACTTCAGGAAGCTCGGGCATTAGGCCAGTGCGGTATGTGCCTGATGCGCGGCGTGCATTTCAGCTTCCTTCTTCGTGGCGCCGGTACCGCTGCCCTTAACCACGCCGTCAACCAGCACGTCGACGTAGAAAGTTAGGTCATGGTCGGGGCCGGTGGTGCGCACGGTGTACTCAGCAGCCGGTAGTTGCTTGGCCGCCAGGCGTTCCTGCAGCAGCGTCTTCCAGTCACGGCCGCGGGACTCAGTCGGGGCATCGTCAATCATCTGGTTGAACAGGCGAAGCACGGTCTCGCGGGCAACCTCGAAGCCATGCTGCAGGTAAATAGCACCCAGCAGCGCCTCGGTGGTGTCAGCGAGAATCGAGTGCTTATCCGCGCCACCGGTGGCCTTCTCACCGCGGCCGAGGAGAATGTGCTCTCCCAGCCCGATACTGCGGGCCAGGTCAGCCAGCGCGTACATGTTCACGACACCTGCACGCATCTTGGAAATATCCTGCTCAGCGCGGTCCGGGAAGCGACGGTAGAGTTCTTCAGCAACGCACATGCCCAGCACGGCGTCGCCCAGGAACTCTAGCCGCTCGTTATTGGTCAGCATGCCATTTTCATTCGCGAAACTGCGGTGGGTCAAAGCGAGCTTCAGGGACTCCTCTGGTAGCTCAACACCGAGTTTTTCCAGCAGCGGGGCGTGATCGACGGCCTCGAAAGCCGCCTTTCTAGCCGCCTCACCGGTTAGCCGACGCTTGCGGCTCATCCGTTATATCTCCTTTAAAGTCTTCGTCTAAGTCGTCGTCGATTACTTCTCGTCGCCGAGCGAGCCAAACTTTTCCGCCAGGCCAGCCCAACGCGGATCAATGCGCTCCTCTTCACCCGAGATGCCGTCTGGCTCCGGCACTTCCGAATCCGATTCAGCACAGCTGGAATCGAAATCCAGACAGGTCGGATTGAAGGGCAGATTCAAGCCCGCCTCATCGATGACGGCTTGAGTGATATCCACCGTATTGTCGACGATCTGGCCAACTTCGTCCTCAAGGTCTTCTTCCTCGGCATCGTCGCCTGTGATGAAGTCCTCGTTGTTGGAAAAGACAGCCGAAATGTGGAAGCTGAGCTCCGGATTCAGCGGGGCTAGGCAGCGCACGCACTCGCCAGTGGCCTTGGCAGTCACAGTCGCGTCAACCATGACACCGCTGCCGAGGTTCGTGACAATGCCGTCAACGACAACCTCCTCGCCAGCGGCGATGCCAATCATCTCGACACCAACGCGGACAGGGCTATCGCCTACCTTGCGGAACTGCTCGGGCATGCCACCCTGCAGACATGTCGAAACGTCCAGAACAAATGGGGATGAGTCAGTCATGATAGACCTCAGTCTACCCCGAAGATGCGCTAACGCTCGTACCGGCGGCGTTCCTGCCCCTCGGAGAAGGAAGACGGCGCGCTCTGTGCCCCTGCACCACCGCCGACGGCACCGGCTCCCGAACGCAGTACAGAGCGATTGCGACCGACATTACGCAGGGTCTCTTGGAGAGTCTGTTCAAACTCGGCGAGCTTGGAATCGACGTAGCGGTCACACTCTTCACGGAGGCGAGAGGAATCCGCGTGTGCGTCGGAAAGCAGACGATTCGCCTCGTCGTTGGCTTCGCGGACGACCGTCGACTCAGCGACCAGGCGAGCCTGCTCTTCGCGGCCTTCCGCAACGGAACGCTCGTAGGATTCGTTACCAGCGTGAATCAGGCGATCGGACTCGGCAGAAGCACGATCCACAATGCTGTCGTACTCGTGCTGAGCATCCTCGCGGAGGCGACGGGCGTCGTCCTCAGCGGCCGCGACGGTGCCAGCTGCGTGGGCATTGGCATCCTCGACGGTGTGGTTAGCGCGGGCCTCGGCCTCGTCGACAATGCGATGGGCTTCTTCATCCGCAGTCGAAATGGTGTTGTTCGCCCGGGCTTCAGCATCGTTGATAATCTCATCCCGCTGGTCCAAGACGTCCTGCGCGTCATCGAGCTCAGCCGGGAAAGCATCCCTCAGCTCATCGAGCAACTCGAGAACACGCTGACGCGGAACCATACAATTGGCCGACAGTGGCACGCCGTGTGCCTCTTCTAGGATCTGGACCAGTTCATCAAGAGATTCGAAGACGCGAAACATGACTTACATGCTACTTCAGTCGGCGCTGCAGGGCGTGCAAGACAGGCTCAGGAACTAGCCCTTCCACCGAACCGCCGTAGCGAACAACTTCCTTCATCAGTGTCGACGACACATGACCGTACTTCGGATCAGCTTCCACAAAGAGAGTCTCAATGCCCGTCATGCGCCGATTCATCTGCGCCATGGGCGCCTCGTACTCGTAGTCCGCCGCCGAGCGCAGACCCTTGACCAGGCAGGTGATACCCTGCGCGGAGGTGTAGTCAACCAACAGCTTCGACCAGGAGTCCACCTGCACATTGTCCAAGTGCTGCGTGCACTGCCGAATGAGGTCCATGCGCTCTTCGACGTTGAACATGCCCTGCTTATTCGGGTTGTGGGTAACCAGCACGGTCACCTGATCGAATTGGCGCGCGGCACGCTCAATCACATCGAGGTGACCAGAGGTCATGGGATCGTAGGAACCGGGGCAGCATGCGTGAGTCATAGAGGTCAAACCACCTTTGGCCGTCGTAAAGCGTAAAGAAGAACGTTAAGCGTTGTAGATAGCGGTGTCGAAGCGCGCCAAACCGTGAATGCGACGCTTCAGCTTCTGCTGGAGCTGTTCGTAGCCCTCGGGCCACTGCGTCTCCTCGTCATCGCGGTGACGCTCCACAGTCACGACCGCGCCCGGCGCGAGGAAACTGCGCAGCGCCTCCAGCATCTCTGTAACGGCCTCCCCCGCCAGCTCATAGGGCGGATCCGCAATAACGCGGTCAAAAGGCTCGCCCGGCGCGCCCGCAAGGTACGACGACACTTTCATCGGAGACAGGGCCACATCGGGATGCCCCACGGTGCGAATGTTCTTTTCAATAGCGGCAATGGCGTTCGGATCGTTTTCCACCAACACGACGGAACGCGCGCCGCGAGAAGCCGCTTCCAAACCGAGCGCACCCGAGCCAGCAAACAGGTCGAGAACGCGAGTTCCCTCTAGCCCAAAGCGTGTGGACCAGGAGGAAAAGATGGCTTCCTTCGCGCGGTCACTAGTTGGCCGAGTGGTCTCTCCCTTAGGCGCGACTAGCCTACGACCGCGTGCCTCACCTGCAATAATGCGGGTCATCTACTTCCCTTCGTGCGATGTGTTCTCGTTGCCGTTGTGCTGTGCCGTGGCGCTGTGAGTTGCTGGCGTGATTCTTGCCAGCAGCTGACCGCCTTCGACATCCACAAATTGATCTGCCGCCACCTCCGCGACCGTGCCCGGGCAGGGCGCTAAAACCGGCGCTTCTAGCTTGACGGCCTCCACGACCGCAATAACCTGACCGGTCGTCACCGAGTCTTTCTCGGCGACCTCCCAGCGGACTACTCCTGCAAAAGGTGCACAGACATCTACCATGCCCAACAGTCTACTTTGGTCTTACTAGGAGCGGTCCAAGTAGTTCGACTGCTCTTCATCGATATCGGAGATAAGCTCTCCCACAAGCCTCTCATCAACATCGAGAAGAGCCATGGCATCATGTCGGGTGCGCTCGATGATTTCGCCGTCGGTGGTGAGGTCCACCAGGCCGAGGCCGGTTGCCAGTCCCGATTGGTCATCGCCGAGCAGATCGCCGAAACTACGCGTGGCCAGGTCCAGCTCCGCCAGTTGAATGCCGTCGGTGGTGGCGGCAATGCGGTCCAGCCGGGTGCGCTCCGGTGTCTGCGAATGCGTGTGTGTACATAGGAAGCACAGGCCACCACGGTCACCACGGCCGACACGACCGCGCAGCTGGTGAATCTGCGAGATACCGTAGCTCTCGGCGCGGCGAATCATCATGATCGTGGCCTCTGGTACATCCACGCCGACTTCGATAACTGTGGTGGACACCAGCACATCCAGCTGTCCTGTGGCAAAGGCCTGCATCACGCGGTCTTTGTCCTCCGGTGCCATATTGCCGTGCAACTGACTGATACGTACACCGGGCAGTTTTTTCCTCGCTCGGTCGAACACCGCCTCCACGGACTCGTCGAGGAACTGTTCCTCATCGCGGGTAATGCGGGGACAGACAATGAAGGCGCGGTTGCCCTTGGCCACTTCTTCCCCAATGCGCTCCCAGGTTCGTGCCTCCCAGCGGGGTTTCTCCAGCGTCGGTACGACAAAGGATTGGATTTCCTGACGTCCCCGTGGCAATTCCGTCAACTGCGAAACTGCGAGGTCGCCAAAAATGGTCATCGCTACCGTGCGCGGAATCGGGGTTGCCGACATCACCAACAGATGCGGTGTCATTCCACCCCGTCCCCTGCTTCGCAGCTGATCGCGCTGGCGCACACCAAAGCGGTGCTGCTCATCGACGACCACCAGCCCGAGATCGAAGAACTCCACGCCCTCACTGAGCAGGGCATGCGTGCCGACGACAATGTCAGCCTCCCCGTTGACTGCCTCCAACAGGGTTGCCCGGCGCTCCTTCGTCGACATCGATCCCGTCAACAGTCGTACAGTCACTGCTACTCCGGCTTGCTCCAGCATCGCTGTCAGCGATCGGTAGTGCTGTTGGGCCAGGACTTCCGTCGGCGCCAGCATCGCGCACTGCCTGCTGGCATCGACTGCTTGCAGCATTCCCAGCAGGGCCACCACGGTTTTACCCGAGCCAACTTCACCTGCTAGCAGGCGGTTCATCGGGTTAGACCTCGCTATATCCTGCGCGATATCGGCTGCGACCGCGACCTGACCGTCGGTAAGCGAAAACGGCAACCCCCGGCGTAGCTCGTCGCGAAGTCCCCCGGCGACTTCCATGCAGGCCGGCGCGGTGAGGCTCGCTTGAGTACGCTTGCGTGCACCAACGGCGAGCTGGAGCTCAAGCGCTTCGTCGTACTTCAGACGGGCAAGCGCAATATCGGGGCCCGCGATGGAGGGAAAGTGTGCGCCACGCAGTGCGGAGTCGAAATCGGTAAGTCCCTCCGGCGTGGCGGGTAATGGGTCTGGCTGCAGCGGTAACCATTCGAGGATGCGCTGCATGTACAGAGCCAGGTGAATACCCGCTACTCCTTTACGGCCACGGTAAATGGGCAGATAGGGGCGCGTGAGCAGCCGCTGCATCTCCGCAATCCCCTTGGCTGTCTTCGTCAGTGTGGCCAGCTTGCCAGTGGCTGCGCCTACCGAACCATCGGCTTTAAGCACCATGCAATCAACATTTTTCAGCTGTAGCTCATTGCGGAACTCGCTGAGCGTGCCAACAATGAGCAGACGCACACCGGGGTGCAGCATATTGCGCAGCCATTCGGCACCGAAAATCGCGGCCGGAAGAATGCGCACGCCGTCGCTGACATAGATTTTCAGTGGCTTGCGTCGGTCGGCGAAGGCGGGCGCTGGCGAAATGCTGTGCACCTCCACGACTGTGGTGATGGTGTCGCCAATGTCGGAAAATGACACATCTAAGCTCTTACCCTGCGCCACGTAGCGCTTCGGGAAATTCGTCAGCGCATCCGAGACGGTCTCCATACCAAAAGCCGTATGCAGCTTCTTCGCAATCTTTGGCCCCACCACGATGTTCAGGGGCGTGCGCGCATAATCCGAGCCGAGCCATCCGAGCATCGTGCTACTCGATTCCTACCTGCACCAGCTCATCGATGCCGGTTGCATCGTAGGCTACGACCTCCACAGGCTTGTCCAGCCGCGCCCGCACTTGCGCTATGTCCACGCCCTCAGCTCCGCGCCCGAGCAGCAGAGTCACTAGTTCCCCGCCGCCAGCCAACAGGTCTGAGATGGTCTCTGTGAGCGCGTCAGTCAGGGGCTTATCGACGTCCGCAGCGACTACAGCCGTTCGCGTGCCATTGGCAGCCTCTCCCATCGCATACGCAGCAACCGCCAGCGGCAGCTCAGCCGAATGCACGGCCAAGGCAGCAAGGCCAGCCGGAATGGAGACTGTGGACACTACCGCGAGCGTCGGATTAGCCGCGGCAGCAGCGAATTCGATATCCGCCAATTCCTGGTCGCTAACCAGCCCATTTGGCAGCAGGATAACCTCGTCCGCGCCCCTCATGGCAGTCAGTGCCTTGGTGACCACATTGTCAGCGAACTCCTGGTCGGCGATGGCTGCGCGATCTGTGGGAATGGATGTGGGAGTCGGAGCGGGGGTCGGGCTGATAGCAATCGCCCCAGAGGAGGTGATGAGATCATTCAGCGGACCGTCCGGCACTACCGCAATGAGGATGCGAGTGGACTCAGGTGTTGTCTCCGGCTCATCGAGCACCTCGATACGGATGCGTTCCGGACGACCGAAGTCAAGTGCTGCCTCGATAACCGCGCCCGGCTCCACTGTGTGGATGTGCACCATGTACTGCGCGGTCTCCGCATTACCAGCATCACCTGCGATGATGAGCGAATTGCCCAGCGGGTTCAACCGCTCTCGCAGCGCTTCCACCGCCTGGGTATCCGCCAAGGAAATCAGGTACATGACCTCCATCTCAACGGTGGCTACGTGTGGCGCGTCGACATGCAAATCGACCGGTGCGGCTGCGCGGCCGCTGACTTCGTCGGCAAGCGCGTCGAGCAGAATGACCAACCCCGCGCCGCCGGCGTCGACCACGCCCGCCTGCTGCAGTGCCGGGAGCTGGCTGGGGGTTTTCGCCAGCGCATCGCGAGCGGCATCCGCGATCGTGTCGGCGAGCTCCTCAATCGAGTCGCCCTCAAATTCCTCCGCGGCAATCGCGGCGTGCCGCAGGACTGTCAGAATCGTGCCCTCCACCGGATTGGCAATCGCTTGGGAAACATGTTGCACAGCTAGCTTTAGCGAGTGTTGTACCGACTCAACGCCAATGCCACTACCGGAGGCAGCCTCAGCCACCGCGCGAAAAACCTGCGAGAGCACAGTGCCCGAATTACCGCGGGCACCGCGCACTGCACCGGCAGCTAGGGCCGCGGTGACTGCGCGAACATCGGAAGCGTCAGCCTTTTGCGCTTCCTCATAGGCCGAACTCAACGTCGCGAGCATATTCGACCCGGTATCGGAATCCGGTACTGGGAAGACATTGAGACTGTTGATCTCATCGCGGCGGGATTGAAGCGCGTCAATCCCCCGGGCAACCCAGCCGACGATGGCGGCAGAACCAATCTGCAAAGACATGAATTCCTATTCTAGCGTCCAGTCGATAGGGGTAGCTCCCTGACGAATCAGCGACTCATTGGCCCGGCTGAACGGACGCGCCCCAAAGAACCCACGGGATGCCGACAGCGGTGACGGGTGCGGCGAACAGATGCAGTCCACGCCGGGGAGCCAACGCTGCAAACTCTGCGCGTCGCGTCCCCACAGAATGGCCACGAGAGGCTGATCACGGGCGACCAATGCTTTGATGGCATGCTCCGTGATTGCCTCCCAGCCCTTACCGCGGTGCGAGGCAGCAGCACCCGGACGTACGGTCAACACACGGTTGAACAGAGCTACGCCCTGCCTACTCCACGGAGTGAGGTCACCGTTGGAGGGAGTCGGGAGCCCCAGGTCGGAGGAATACTCCTTAAAAATATTCGCCAACGACCGCGGTACCGGCTTCACATCCGGCTGGACCGAGAAGCTAAGCCCCATCGCATGCCCCGGGGTCGGGTACGGGTCCTGACCGATAATGAGCACCTTGACCTCATCGAATGGATAAGTAAAGGCGCGCAGCACATCGGTGCCCGCGGGCAGGTAACCGTAGCCGGCCGCGTTCTCCTCGCGCAGGAACTGCCCCATCCGGTGGATGTCATCGGCCACTGGCTCCAGCGCCTTCTGCCACCCTTCTTCGACCGGCAACGGATCCATGTCATGCAGCCTTTCTTCTCAAAACCTCTTCGAACTCTTAAAAGGAAACCCAACCGGCATCGCGGGCAGGAGGTTGGCCGTCGATAAGCACCGAATCGAACTTTTCCTTCGACACCGTGCCGATAGCGCGGAACCCCGTCGGAGGCTCCCCCGGCGTCGAACCGATCAGTGTGTGGTCCTCCCCGCCGGTGAGCACCCACTCCCACGGGTCGATGCCCAGGTATTCACCAGCGGCAATCTGCAACTCATCGGGCGCAATGGCACTGCTGTCAACTTCCAAAGTAACCCTGGAGGCCTGCGCAATAGCGCGGAGATCCACGACCAGTCCATCGGAATTGTCCGTCAGTGAACGCACACCTGTGGCTCGCGCCGTAGCACCCCTGCGATATTCAAATTCGGGCGTACAGTGTGCGGCCACCAGCTGCGCAAACTCGCTTGGAATTTTTGCCGGGCTTCCGCAGTGCTGCAGCAGCGCAAGGCCCGCAGCAGAGTAGCCGATGCGTCCCGACGCAATCACCGTATCCCCCGCGCGTGCTGCTGAGCGCAGCAGCGGCCGCCCAAGCCCACCGAGTTCGCCCATCGCACTGATGGAAATCACCAGAGAATCTCCGCTGACCATGTCACCACCGACGAGTTCCGCCGGACATTGCTTGCCTTCCTGCCACAATCCCTCGGCGATACCGGTGACCACACTCACCGGAGTATGCAACGGTGCTGAGATGGCGAAAAGCATGGCCGTTGGACGCGCACCCATCGATTCGATATCGGCGAAATTCTGTACTGCGGCCTTAGCTCCAACTTGCTGAGGTGTCGACCAGTCCAGGCGGAAGTGGCGCCCTTCCACCAACATGTCGGTGGAAGTGACAAAACGGGCGTTGGGGGTTGTCTGCGTCAAGACGGCGGCATCGTCGCCATTGCGTGCCGACGGGGCGATAGCCCGGATGGCCTCAATGACCCCAAACTCGCCAATATCGCCAATGGTCAATTCAGTCACAGTGTCGAGTCACATTCCTAATAGTCGATGGTTAACCGTTAATAGCGGAACCCGTCTCGGTATTGCCCCCAACCAATTGGAGTTGGTACCGGACAACGTAGAATCAGGCCCATGGTAGACGCACCCCCATCGGGAGAAACAGTTCAGTCCAAGGGTAGCCGGACACGCGCGGGCATCGCACTCGCTATCGCCATTATCGCTATCCTCGGCATTATTTTTGCCGCAAAGATTTACCAGGATAATCAGGCGACAAAGCCAGTCGCGATTTCCAATCCGGAGCTTCCCGCCAATGACTCGCCCGAGTGTGCGGAACTGCTCGACCGACTGCCAGATCGCGCCGCAGGTCTGGTTCGCGCCGACATTGCAGAGCCGGCTCCAGAAGGCGCCGCTGTGTACCGAAACTTGGAACAAGACCGCATCACGCTGCGCTGTGGCGCGAACGTACCTAGCCAGTACAACGAACTGGCTAAGACCGAAGAGGTCAAGGGCATTTCGTGGCTGCGCGTGGTCGACAGTACCGACGAGTCTTTGGCGACTTGGTTCACCGTCGGGCGCGAACCGGTTGTTGCGATTACCGCCGAAGGAAATGCAGAGGCGGAGGATGCCCTGAGTGACCTCGCCGAGGCGCTGCGCCCGGACTCCGAGTACAAGAACAAGCCGGAGCGCGGCGGCGTCCCACTGGTAGAACTGGCAGCTCCGGAAGCTGATAAGCGCTGCAGCGGCTTGGAGGCTGCCCTCCCCCGCGAGCTTGGCAACCGTCACCGTCTGAGCGCAGAGGAAATGCCGGCTGACATGCCGAAGGACATGGTCATTTGGGGCGGCACCCCAGCAGATCCGGTGGTGCTGCGCTGTGGTGTCGACGAGCCGGCTGGCTATAGCACCACCACGCAGCAGCTGACGCAGGTTGGCGACATTGTCTGGTTCAACGAACCAACGCTTTCCTCCGGTACCTCCGCCACCTGGTACGCCATGGGCCGGGAGCGCTTCGTCGCCGTTGAAATGCCGATGTCGGAGGCCAGCTCACTAATGCCGGTGCTCTCCTCGGTCATCGCGGACAACCTGGAGAACATCTCGCCGAGCGAAGAAAAGTAAGAACCAACTTCTATCGACGAGCTACCAGCGCCCGCTCAATCAGGGCGCTGAGCAGCTCCTCGTAGGCAACACCGGAAGCCGCAAACATCTGCGGGTACATCGAAATCGGGGTAAAGCCCGGCATGGTGTTGACCTCATTGATAATCGGGCCATTATCCGTGACAAAAAAGTCCACGCGAGTCAGCCCATCAGAGCCTAGTGCCCTGAACGCCCGACGAGCATCCGTGTCCAGTGCCTTCAAAACATCCTCCGGCAGCTCAGCCGGGATCTGCGCCGAGACGACATCATCCAAGTACTTGGTCTCAAAACCGTAGAAGCCCTCGTCGGAGTCCTCCGTGCCACGCAGCAGGGACGGGACAGAGACCTGAAGGCTGCCGTCAGCGCGCTGCAGCACGCCAATCTCCACCTCGGCGCCGTCTACACCGGCCTCTACAATGACCTTCCAGTCGTGCTCTCGGGCCAGCTCTACCGCCGCATCCAGATTCGCCCAATCATCCACGCGGGAAATGCCAATCGACGATCCACCACGGGCAGGTTTAACGAACACCGGCAGGCCAAGGGTCTCCTTGTCCTCGTCGGAAAGCGACTCGCCAACATGCAAAACAACCTGCTTGCCAATAGGAAGCCCCGCTGCCTGCAAGAGATTCTTCGTGCGTTCCTTATCCATTCCCGCAGCGGAAGCGAGCACGCCCGGGCCGACATAAGCAATGCCGGAAAGCTCAAAGAGCCCCTGAATCGTGCCGTCCTCGCCGTGCGGACCGTGGAGGACCGGGAAGATAACGTCGACGGTGTCGAAAACCTCGCCGGCGCGATCACCGGTGACGAAGCGGAATTCACCGCGGCGTGACGGCGAGGTGCTCAGCGCAACCTCCTCGCCCGGGATGACCTCAGGCATCGTACGCCCCTGCGTGCGCAGCGTATCCGTCTCACGCGTCCCGACGGTCCAGACACCATCCTTGGTAATACCAATGGGAACCACTCGGAAGCGGTCCTCATCCAGGTGATCCATAATTGCGCCGGCCGAGACACAGGAGACGCTGTGCTCAGGGCTTGCGCCACCGTAGATGACGGCGACGGAAATGCGATCTGCAGACGAGCTATTCGACGAAGTCATGGTGACTTAGTTTAGCCCCGACCTCGTTGAAGTGGTTACTCCGACTTGCGGCTTCGCCCCATCAGCTTGCGAATTGTCTCATCGACCTTCGCGCCTTCGTGGCAGACGGCGTAAACGGCCTCAGTAATTGGCATTTCCACGCCATTGCGACGAGCGAGGTCACGGACCGAGATTGAAGAAATCACACCCTCAGCCACCTGACCGCGCGTAGCGTGCTGCGCCTGCTCCATCGTGTCACCGCGACCGAGACGGTCACCGAAGGTGCGGTTACGCGACAGCGGCGAGGAACAAGTGGCCACCAAGTCACCGAGGCCCGCCAATCCCGCGAAAGTCTTATCTTCTGCACCAACCGCGTCGCCCAGACGCGTGATTTCCGCCAAGCCACGGGTGATAATGGTTGCCAGCGTGTTCTCACCCAATCCTTGACCAGCGGCCATACCGCAGGCCAACGCAATGACGTTCTTGCAGGCACCGCCGATTTCGCAGCCGATCACATCGGTGTTGGTGTACGGGCGGAAGTAATTAGTGGCAACTGCCGCCTGAATCATCTTGGCATTGTTCTCATCAGCGCAAGCAATGACCGTTGCCGCTGGCTGCTCCATCGCAACCTCGCGGGCGAGGTTCGGGCCGGACAGCACCGCAATACGCTCTGCTGGCAGGTCTGTGACCTCCGCAATGACCTCACTCATGCGCAGATGTGTCTCGCGCTCCACACCCTTGGCCAGGCTGAGCAGAATCGTCTCCGGCCCGATGAAGTCCTTCCAGACCTTGAGGTTGTCACGCAGAGTCTGCGAGGGCACGCCCAGCACCACCACATCCGCGCCCTTCAGCGCGGCCTCTGCATCCGAGGTGGCTTCGATGTTGCGCGGCAGCCCCAGACCAGGCAGGTAGTCGTGGTTTTCGCGGCTGATCTGAATACGCTGTGCCTGCTCCGCACGTCGCGACCACAGCCGTACAGGATTGCCCGCATCAGCAAAAACCTTGGCGAGCGTCGTGCCCCACGAGCCCGCACCCATCACTGAAACTTGCACCATCGCCGCGACCTTCCTCCGTTAGCCTCTAATCTCCAACAAGTCTAGCGAGACGTTCTCACACTGCGATACTAAACTAGGTCGGCGACAAAGGATTGAAAGGGAATTCACGATGATGCACGAAGAGGACAAGGACCTCAAGGGCGATACCTCCGTGACCGGTCGCCTGCGCCAGATTCCGACGAAGCCAGGTCAGGATGTCACCAAGCCGACCTTCGCGGCCGGCGCGGTTCTATGGCGCGGCGATGTCCATAACCCTGAAATCTGCGTGATTCACCGTCCTTCCTACGACGACTGGTCGCTGCCGAAAGGCAAGCTCGACGCCGGCGAGAACCTCATTGCCACCGCCGTCCGCGAAATCTGGGAAGAGACCGGCTACCGCGTCCGTCTGGGCAAGCTCGTCGGCAACGTCTCTTACCCTGTCGCCGGACGAACGAAGCTGGTCTGGTACTGGACCGCTGAGGTTCTAGACGGCGAATTCGAACAGAACTCCGAGGTCAACGAGCTTCGTTGGGTCTCCTGGGACGAAGCCGAGGAGCTGCTGTCCTACGACCTCGACCGCGACGTGCTGGTCAAGGCCCGCAAGCGCATGAACAAGGAACCGGACACCCGTCTCATTCTGGTTCGCCATGGGCGTGCGCACCGTCGCACCAACTGGAACGGCAATGATGCACTGCGGCCACTGGATAAGAAGGGACGTCGTCAAGCGGAACTGCTCGTCTCTGCCCTGGAAGGCTTCCGCCCCGAGCGGATCTACTCCGCCGAGCCCGTGCGTTGCCAGGACACCGTCGCGCCACTCGCCGCAGAGCTGGGAATGCAGGTCACAGTCGACGAACGGCTTGGCGACGAGCACTGGATTGCCAACCAGGTTGAGTCCAAGAAGGCATTCGAAGACATTGTCGCGCTAGGCGGAGTCAGCGTCATCTGCTCTCAGGGCATCACCATCCCAGACCTGCTTGCCGCCTGGTCCGCTGAGGGCACCCTGCCCTTCGACGAGGAAATCCTGTGCAAGAAGGGCTCTGCCTGGGTGCTGGGCTTCAACGACGGTGTGATGACCACGGCTGATTACTACGCCTCGGCGCTGCCGGTGAAGTAGTTTGTGAGGATTTTGACCTACAGCGTCTTAGGCTTGTGGGCCGGACGACTCTCCTCGTAGGCCACAATGTCCGCTTCGTTGCGCAGGGTCAGGGAGACGTCGTCAAGCCCTTCCATCAGACGCCAGCGGGTGTAGTCGTCGACCTCGAACGGGAAGACCTGCTCACCGGCCTCGACGGTGCGGGTCTCCAGGTTGACGGTGAGCTCCATGCCAGGGTTAGCCTCCAGCAGCTTCCACAGCAGCTCGACATCGGACTGCTGCATCTGTGCGGCGAGCAGCCCCGCCTTGCCGGCATTGCCACGGAAGATATCGGCGAAGCGGGAGGAGATGACGACGCGGAAACCGTAGTCCATCAGGGCCCACACGGCGTGCTCGCGGGAAGAACCGGTACCGAAGTCCGGCCCTGCTACGAGGACGGAGCCCTTTGCGTATTCCGGACGGTTGAGCACGAAGTCGGACTCGTTGTTGCGCCAGTTGCTGAACAGGCCATCCTCGAATCCGGTGCGGGTGACGCGCTTTAGGTAGACAGCCGGGATGATCTGGTCAGTGTCGACGTTGGATCGCTGCAGGGGAACGCCGACGCCGGTGTGAGTATCAAACTTTTCCATAGTGAAAGGTCCTTAGAAGTTCTGCTTGGGTCTGTTGTACAAAGATCGGCAGTGAGAGTCAGTTAGAGATCAGCCGGTGCTGCGAAGTGACCGGCGACGGCAGTGGCTGCGGCGACAGCCGGGCTGACCAGGTGGGTACGACCACCCTTGCCCTGACGGCCCTCGAAGTTGCGGTTGGAGGTCGAAGCGCAACGCTGGCCCGGGGTCAGCTGATCCGGGTTCATGCCCAGGCACATGGAGCAGCCCGGCATACGCCATTCGGCGCCTGCCTCTTCGAAGATCTTGCCCAGTCCCTCTTCCTCAGCCTGCGCACGGACCTTTGCGGAGCCCGGCACGATGAGCATCTGGACGCCGTCGGCAACCTTGCGGTCCTTCAGCACGTCGGCGACGGCGCGCATGTCCTCGATGCGGCCGTTGGTGCAGGAACCTACGAAGACCACGTCGACCTTGACGTCGCGCATCGGGGTGCCCGGCTTCAGATCCATGTACTCCAGTGCGCGTTCGGCCGCGATGCGGTCGGAGTCCTCAGCGATGAACTCCGGATCTGGCACGGTCTCCCCCAGCGGCACGCCCTGGCCAGGGTTAGTACCCCAGGTAACGAATGGAGTCAGCGCGGAACCGTCGATTTCAACGACCTTGTCGAACTTCGCGTCCTCGTCAGTAACCAGGGACTTCCAGTATTCGACTGCCTCGTCCCACTGCTCGCCCTGCGGCGCGTGCGGGCGGTCCTTCAGGTATTCGAAGGTGGTCTCGTCCGGAGCAATCATGCCGGCACGGGCACCGGCTTCGATGGACATGTTGCAAATGGTCATGCGGGCTTCCATCGACAGCTTCTCGATGGCCTCGCCGCGGTACTCAATAACGTGGCCCTGACCACCGCCGGTGCCAATCTTGGCGATAATCGCCAGAATCAAATCCTTGGCGGTAACACCATCCTGCAGTTCGCCGGTGACGTTGACCGCCATGGTCTTGAAAGGCTTCAGCGGCAGGGTCTGGGTAGCCAGAACGTGCTCAACCTCCGAGGTACCGATACCGAAGGCCATAGCACCGAAAGCACCGTGGGTTGCGGTATGCGAGTCACCACAGACGACGGTGGTGCCCGGCTGAGTCAGGCCCAGCTGTGGGCCGACGACGTGCACGATACCCTGTTCGCGGTCGCCCATCGGATGCAGGCGGATACCGAACTCCTCGGCGTTCTTGCGCAGTGTGGCAATCTGGGTACGAGAGGTCGGCTCCTCAATCAGATTGATTTTGCCGCCGGCGACAGTGGTCGGAACGTTGTGGTCCTCGGTTGCGATGGTCAAATCCGGGCGGCGTACCTTGCGCCCTGCCAGACGGAGGCCATCAAAAGCCTGCGGCGAGGTAACCTCGTGGACGAGGTGCAGATCGATATAAATCAGATCTGGTTCGCCGTTGTCGCCTTGCTTGACTACGTGGTCATGCCAGACTTTCTCGGCCAGAGTCTTCGGGCTGGTGTCCGTGGTGCGCATAGTGGGTGAGCCGCCTTCCGGATATATCTCTTTTATCTCAAGGAATGAGATGTTAATATCATGGCATGGGACAGATTAGCACATCCGAGACGCCAGCTCTAAGTGGCATTAAGGTTCTCGACCGTTCGGTACTCATTCTCAAGTCTGTTGCAGAAACTCCACGCACCCTCGCCGAGCTCTGTGACGACACCGGCCTGCCCCGCGCCACCGCCCATCGGCTGGCCACGGCGTTGGAAGTACACCGCCTTGTCACCCGCACTCCGGACGGCCGCTGGACGACGGGCCCCGGCCTCACCGAGATCACGCCTGTCACAACCGACCTGCTTGCCGACGCCGCAGCGCACATCCTGCCGAAGCTAGTAGAGGTAACCGGAGAGTCCGTGCAGCTCTACCGTCTCACCGGCGATACCCGCACCTGTATTGCCTCCATGGAGCCCGCCACCGGACTGCGCAACACCGTGCCAGTTGGCTCTCGCATGCCGCTAACCGCCGGCTCCGCCGCACGTGTTCTCCTGGCCTTTGGCCCGGCCAACCTCGCTGAGCGAATGCTTCCCGACGCCGACTTCAACCAACAGGACCTCGACGACTGCCGACGTCTCGGCTGGTCCGAGTCCATGGGTGAGCGCGACCCCGCACTTGCCTCCGTCTCCGCCCCGGTTTTCGACAGCAACCAGCGCATGATTGCAGTCCTATCCGTCTCCGGCCCCGTGGAGCGCATGACTCCGTCGCCCTACGAATGCTGGGGCGCAAAGGTTCTCGGCGCCGCTGAAGAGATGAGCTCCCGACTGTAATGCCCGCTTACCGTCACCTTGTCCTTCTTCTGTCCATGTTCGCGGCGGTCGGTTCGTCCGTCGTTCACATGGGTGTGCCTTTTCTCATCCCATCCCTACAGGAAAACGGCTTAAGCCTCTCCGCCGCCGGCCTCGTCGCAGCAATGCCGGCGGCCGGTATTGTCTTCACGCTCATCGCCTGGGGCTGGTTTGTCGACCGCTATGGCGAACGCGCAGCTCTGTTCGCCGGCCTGACCTCTACTGCCTTAACGACGGGGCTTGCGGCGCTAGCTTCGTCGTCAAGCCCGGCTCTGCTCGGGGCCACGCTCTTTCTCGCCGGGTGTGCGGCGGCGAGCGTGAATTCGGCATCCGGCCGCGTGGTGTCGGGCTGGTACCCACCGCATCAGCGCGGCACTGCGATGGGCATTCGCCAAATGGCTCAGCCCCTCGGCGCTGCACTATCAGCGGTAACCCTGCACCCTCTCGCGCAGAATTACAGCATCGGAGTCGCACTCGCGATGCCCGCAATCCTGTGCGCCGTGCTGGCGTTGCTTGTACTGATAGGCGTGAAGAATCCCCCTCGCCCTGATGCCTCGAACCCCACCGTCACGGCCAGCCCCTACCGGGACGGCAAGTACCTCGTGCGCATCCACATCGCCTCGGCGCTGCTGTCCTGGCCGCAGTCGATGATGGGTGCCTACATTCTGGTGTGGTTGCTGTCTGTGGGGTACTCCGATGGCACGGCGGGCACAATTGTGATGGTCTCGCAGCTGCTCGGTGCCGGATCGCGAGCACTGATGGGTGTGGTCTCTGACCGAGTGCGATCTCGCATCCGCCCCTACCGCTGGGTCTCGGGTGCGACCTTTGTTTTGGCTGTCGCAATGATGATTGCCAGCTGGGCTGATTGGCGCACGCTTGGAACTTTGCTGGTCTGCGCACTGGCCGTTGCTGTGGTCAGCCCGAATGGACTCGCCTTCACCGCAGTTGCTGAATACGCAGGCCCCTTCTGGTCCGGACGCGCTATGGGTACGCAGAACACGTTCCAGAACATTATCTACGCTGCAACGCCTCCGGTTTCGGGTGCGATTGTGGCCGCTGCGGGCTTCCCCGCGCTGTTTGCCGTCACGGCTCTGTTCCCCGCCGCCGCGCTGGGTATTGCGCCACGAGAAGACCAGAACCGCAACGGGCGGGTGCGGGTCGAGCTTGACTAGCTAGCTCCGCGCCCACCAAACAAATCGAGCCACGCACGCGCACCAGTGCACAGCCAGCAAACACAGCAGCCCAGCGCTGGCCACGTATAGCCACTGCACGCCGGTAATGTCACCCAGGCTGTGCGTACCAAGACTCAGAGTGCCCACGGGGAAGGTTGCACCCCACCAACCAGGGCTGTATCCGGCCCAACTGATTACGGCGCGGGTGAATCGTCGTAAAGCGATGGCGGCGAGGAAGACACCGACAATGAGCACAGCGGTGCCGTAAGCGACAGCGGAGGTTCGGTTGAAAAGCAGCTGCGCAGCGGCCGTGGACTGACCGACCAGCCCGAGCGGAATCCAGGCAGTACCGGCGATGGAATCGGGGATGCGCATGGCGCCAGAGAACAGCGCGACGTAGCAGCGTACGAAAACCGGCAGAACCGTAATCAGCGCCATCCAAAAGAGTATTTGTGCGCAGACGTGATAGAACGTGCCGTAGTCAACGCTCAGCTGTGCGCCACTTGCCGCCGCCACCATCGGGGCGACCAGCGCGAGGCCCCACTGAAAAGTTGGTTCGCCTTCGAATCCTCGCAGTTGGCGAAGGCTGACGTAGATTGCCAGCGGCGCACCGATCCACCAGGACATCAGCTGCCACGATGAGTTACTAGCTAGCGCAGTCGCAGCACTACCGAGAGCCATGATGCCCATCGAGAGCATGCCCCACGGCGCCATCAGCTTCGAGTGGAAAGGCGGGTTTCGAAGGCGCAGCCAGCCGACCACCATAAAGCCGAGAATGCCCACCGCCATGACTAGAAGAAGCTCCGGAATCACCGGCACCTCATGGATGTGCGCAAGTGTGGCGAAGATGGACGTACCCATCAGAGATCCTGCCCACGCGGGCCCGGCGGGTGCCAGCACATCACGGCGAGAAGAGTTGGTCATGCTCATACCGTATTTGTTCTTGCCACAGCTACAGCTATCACCAAACTCTGTGAGGGGTACCATAAATGCATGTACCCCTCCGCTGTGGCCGAACTCGAAGCACTTCTCACCGCCGCCCGTGCAGGCTCGATCTCCAAGGCCGCGCGTGAGCTAGGCATCAATCAGCAGACCATGTCCGCACGCATCGCGCGGGCGGAAAAAGCGCTGGGAATCACCGTCTTCGAACGCTCCCCCTACGGCGTATCTCCCACGGAAAACGGGCAAGTGCTTATCGACGCACTCCCAGACCTCCTCGCCGCCTGCCACAGGTTTTCGGGCATTGCCGCCAGCTTGCGTTCCGACGATGTTCCCCGCCACCTCACCCTTGCGGTGTCCAATACTGTCGCTGAGCTCTACTACCCCGGCTGGGCCGCCGAGTTCCACCGGCAACATCCCGCAGTCAAACTGTCAATGGTGCAGGCAAACTCCCGTGAGGTGCGGCAACTAGTGGCCAACAGTGCGGTGGACTTCGGCCTGGTAGAGGGCGAGGCTGGTCGACACGACCTCGAAGAGCGGATCATCGGCACCGATGAGCTGGTCCTCGCTGTGCCGACGGGGCATCCGTGGACTGAGCGGGCCGAGATATTCATCGAGGAACTGCGCACTACCCCGCTGGTTATTCGCGAACCCGGTTCCGGCAGTAGAAAGGTCGTGGAAGATACACTGGGGAATCTCGCCGAACCCGCGGGAGAATTTGGTTCCCTTTCGGCACAGCGTGCTGGCATGATTGCGCTGGCAGCGCCAACAATCATCGCCCGCGGCGCAATTCGCGATCAGGTAACGCTCGGGCGCATCGTCATCGTCCCCACCCGCACCCGTTTTACTCGCAATCTCAGCGTAGTTATGCGTCGCGGCAGTGAAGCTAGTGGGGACATTTCGGAATTTATCCGCATTGCAAGTCCTATACTTAGCAAGCATGAGCAATCCCAATGATGAACTCTTTTCCTCTGACCGCTATGATGCCGGCATCCAAATTCGCCGCGAGGTGATGGGCGACGAATTCGTCGATGCCGCCCTCTCTCGCAACGCCGGCTCCGACGGAGAGACCCTGCAGAAGCACATCACCGCCACCGTCTGGGGCTCCGTCTGGAGCCGTGAAGGACTGGCCAAGCGTGATCGCTCCCTGCTCAACATTGGAATGCTCGTCGCTCTGCGCGCCACCGAAGAATTGCGCGGCCACATCAAGGGTGCCCTCGCCAACGGCCTGACCCGCACCGAGATCACCGAAGCCATCGTCCACGCTTCCGGCTACTGCGGCGCACCGGCCGCACTGTCCGCGATGAAGGTCGCGCAGGAAGTGCTCGTTGCTGAGCTCGGACCGCTTGACGACGACGATCGGTAGGTAGCCCACGGGCTCGCAGGCCCCGGTCGCCGCGTAAGCACATCAGTGATGCGGCGCAGCAGCCACGACAGCGGCAGGGCAAAGGCAGCGGTGACGATTGCCACTGCCAACATCGAGCCTTGGAAGGTCTGATAGCCCATCAACGTCATCACCCAGTCCATGACCAGCACGTGGACGAGGAAGAACTCGTATGAGACCTCTCCCAACCAAATCATGGCTGGATGACGAAGCCACCTGACCTCCGTACCCAGCGCAATCGGGGCCACGAATGCACCAGCGGACAGGCCATACAGCGTGGTCTTCCACAACGCCTGGTCGACATCATCCGGCACCAAGGTTGCTGGCCCCACGTGGGTGGTTGTGGATAGGAAAAACAGGACTAGCGCTATCAGCCAGCTGGCCGCCAAATTGACGCGCCAGCCAACTTTTCGCCCGTAGGCCAGCGGCATACCGATGGCGAACCAGTCGAAATACGCCATCGGCCACAGCCGTGCCACTACCGGCAGCAGCTCTTCTTGATGCGACAGCACAGTCCAGACCGGGCCAATGAGACCAAAACCAATAATGATGGCCAACGTTGGGCCAGGTCGCAGGCGCCCCTTAGTAATCGTCCAGATGCCAAGTCCCACCAGTGGCAACACCAGGTAGAAGCCGACTTCCACCACCATCGACCACATCTGCGGCAAGCCCGGGTGGATCCAGCCGAATTGGAGCGTCTGAGTAAAAGACATCGACCGCAGCCAGCCCTGCAAACCCCCACCCGATGGTGGCGGGTCATCTGCGGCATGAATGAGGAATGCCGCAGTAACCACAATCCAGTAGGCCGGCAGAACTCTCTTCGCGCGACTGGTGAAGTACTTCCGCAAGTCCGGTCGATTCGCAGGGACGTCGTCAGGCGAACCGAGCCAACGCCCTGTGAGCAGAAACGCACTGAGCACGAAGAAGATGGTGACGCCAATTTCGAATCGACCGTTGAGACGCCCCCACCAATCGTCCGTGTAATGTCCAGTCCAGAACGCGGCATGCGTAAGCAGGACACCGAACGCACCGATGGCTCGAATGCTGGTCAGCTCCGGAACGTAGGAGGACTTGGCCGAATTCATGCCAATATTTTATGACTGCAAACTACTTGGCGTGCTCGTTTTGGCACAAGCCCGGTCTACAAAATCTTGCTACCTCAGTACACACCCCGGAAACTGTTCTGTGACCAGCGAGGTTCAAATATTGATGCGGAAGGTCTGGTTCCCCTACCGTGCTCAGCAATCCTATCCAGCTAGCGGGGGCATTGTCCCAATCGCGAGTTGGAAATAAAAGTCGAAGTGCTTCTGCTTCTCGTAGAAGCGGAGGAAACACTCATGCTGAAAGCGGGTTACTTTTTGGGTATCCGTATGTCTATATACGGTAACGGGAATTGGGTTCTTGCCGTTTTTAAGACAGATCTAGACGATCATCATGTGAAGAAAGATTATGGTTTTTCCCATATTTTCTCTCGATAAGAACCATCGCTTCGAGAATTTTTACGATAACTCTATTAGTCGAGATGGAAGCGCATTTTTCTTCAGCTCGTCTTAGCTCTGGAAGGGTAGACTTTATCCATACTTTTGCTGCTGGAGCATTGTCTATCTCTTCTTCACGGAGAACTGACTCCAGGATGTCAATGACATCGTGGAGCGACAAGTCCGTTTCAGGAGGAAATTTTGCCATTGCATCTCTCCAGAGTTCGTGTTTCTTTAATGGTGAACCTAGTTGAGGGAAAAGCATGAAGAGAATAGCAGTTGCATCTATCGCTTCCTTTTTTCGCTGTGTTTTGGCCTAAGCGGAGTTGCTGCGGCATCGCCTTCTGCCGAAACAGCAAATGGCATGGCTGCCACTACTCTAGCCGGGAATGACCTATACGGAAGAGTAATCAGTGTGCACTTATCAGCGAACGACTGTGAGACGGCTAAGTTTCGGTACTGGCTTGTAACCGATGCATTTGGCTCAGTTACGTGCATCCCAGACCCTAATAACGATGGAGATTGGTTACTCATCACTACGTAAGCACGTTATACGCGTTATACGCGAGATTCTTCACTCGCGTATCTATGAACTGTGCCAACGAAGTACCCAGTTTCCTGTGCTATCGCTCGGATGGTTAGGCTCCTGGCACGTAGCTCGCGTACGCGTTGGCGTTTTTCAACTGCTCGAGCGAGATAGCTCGCTCTTGGCTCGCTTGTACAATTAGAAATTGCACGGGTAAATACTCCGGTTTTTCAGCAAGTTCCCGAACTGACCACCCCTTTCGTGGATAACCCGGATATCTATTTCTTGGATCCCTACTCATGGCCAGCCTCAATCCATTTGTCGGTTTCAGCTCTTCTTCCTTGACGTTTGCTACGAGATTCTCTCCCTCGTGCGCTTTGGATGGTGCTAAAGGTTTCTTCGTAGATTGCTGAGCCGTCTGCTCACATGCGTGAGCGGTTGACGATCCATCAGTGGATAGATCGGGCAATCTGGTCGACTTCGCGTGTGGAAAGTGGTCCGCTGAAGAGTTCTGGTTCATGGATTGCGCTGCGGTTTGGATAGCGAGACCAAGCCCATCGGGGTCGCCGAGGTGGTGGCGGATTTCGAGATAGGCTCAGGTGCGTGCTGATTCGAATAGTGCGCAGTTGCGGCCTAGCCCGACCAGATTTTGCAGCGGGTTTTCTTCCAGGACTTCGGTGGCATGAAGCCGGTTTCGGTCAGCCAGAAGGCTAGTTCATCAAGTGTGTAGAGTTCGACAGCGCTCAGAATATACTGCGCAAATGCGTGCACCGGCTGCAATCTCAGAGTCGAAGGTCGGACAAGAAGTACTCCTCGCTGAGCTCAGCTCATTTGAAGACAGCAATGAGTAGTGAGTCCACGGACTCGTAAGTTGACCTTCACATGCACGGTGCTACAGAAAAATCATCCGTGAAATTCACCGTCGGGGAACGCGTCAGCCCACGTGCTTTCATCCCTGCCAAGCGCATCAATAATCTTTTCAATGAGCCCGGCATGAGCCTTGATGTCGAGCGCAGGTGGATCCGGCATCGTAATACAGTCTCTCGGATTGAACGTATCGAGATACTTCTCAGCCCACGAGATCCACGGGCTGTCAGGCTCAATTCGCTTCACATATTCGAGATAGGAACACACCGCTTCAAACTTTTTTAACTCCTGAGAGCGCTGATACAACGCGTTGAAATAGAAATCCTTCGCGACAGTCTTCGCAGCGATTGGCTTAGCGAACTCATATTGCTTCGCTCGGAGCGCCCTCTCTCTGCCCGCAATCTCATAATCTGTCTTCTTCCAGAATTCTCGAATTTGATGCCACTTGAAATAGGCCTCAATGCCGTCGGCAAACGCTTCTGAGTTCTTCTTCGAATCACGAGCGGACATCCCTCGAAATTCAAGGACAAGTTGACCATTCGGGATTTTTTCCCAGAAGCGCCTAATCTTTTCGCCCTCGTGCCAACGGTTGTGATAATCGATTTCATCTTGTGTTGGCTCACGCTGCACACGGTTATATCTCTCGCGGAACTTGAGATCTTGAAGATCGAAATCAAAGCCGAGCTTAACTGCACGAAGCACTTTCTCTTTAGACCATGAGTCGTACCAAGTCTCTAGTTCTATCCGGCCACCGTTCAGTTCAATCTCTGTGAAGAGCACATGCAAAACTCGCTTAATCCGCAATTGCACATCGGAACTAAACTGCCTCTTGTAGTATCCAAACGCTTCGACAGCTTTCTTATTGTATTTCGCCACGCGTTTATCGCCACGTAAAATCTCCCTCCACCCAACCAGTTTCATTGGCTCAATAGAGATAACAGCGGCCTTGAATCGGGGCTTCTCCTGGCCATATACGTAGGTACTTCCTGCGTAGTCAAAAACGTGGCCATCTTCCAACCAAGACCTATCACGGGATAGTTTCGCCGCCGCCGGTAACCAGAAGTCGCGAATCTCACCGGCCGAGGCCACGATTGTGAAAACGTCGAGGTCTGACTCTCCAATACCATGGCGTATTCGAGCCATGTAAGGAGTTAAATCAACTTCAGGCTCGTCGGGTTTTGGCGTTGGTTTTGGTTTTCTCAATGTGGAGGGTACCGGTGGCTCCTTCGCCGCCGTGTTCTTCCGCCGCTTCTTATTGACTACAAGCGCTTCGGTACCGGCGTAAACCCTCTCACCACGTTTTGTAGCTACAGCCTTCCACTTATCACCGTGACCTGAAATCTTGACTAACTTGTGCCCCTCTAGCATGCGCGCTGTATTCTTATAAAATTCATGCGGAGGGTCACCGGCGCAACCATCCACGATCCATCCAAGAATCTTCTTCTGTCTGCTGGTTAGCTCTTTCGCAGCCATACCTCTATTGTCACCCACCCCAATAGCAGCGAAAAAGAGCTTCTTGCTGCTAACCCTGTAATTGTCATGGAATAGGGTTGAAGGACATTTGAAAAGGCAAAATCCCGATTCGCATTCAGCCGAATCGGGATCCCGTATCGCAAATTCCGTTTTCATGAACTGTCTAGGTCAGAAAAGCGAAACTGCCACTTTGTACCCCGTACGGGATTTGAACCCGTGTTACCGCCGTGAGAGGGCGGCGTCCTAGGCCGCTAGACGAACGGGGCTTAGAACTTTTCATCCGCGCGCTGCGGACTTGTTAAACAATACACTAGACGTGGATAGTAACTGCAAATCCGCAGGTTAAGGCATTAAATCCCTAGCGTTTTCGCATTGTTGGCCAGCTCGTTTGCAAGCTCCGCTTCATCCATTTTTCGCAAGGCCGCAACCTCGGCGACAGTTTCCCGCAACGCAGCGACTACCTCTGCAGCGACCGCTTCCACCGCGTCACCGCTTCCAGGCTCGCGCGGAAGGTCTGTCTCCAGCAAGAGCCTATCGACGGGCACCTGCGACACATAGGCCCGTCCGCGCTTTGTCCGCAACATGAGCGGGTTGACGGAGATATAACCACCGGCGCGGATCAGCCGCGTCAGTTCATCGCTAGTGCCACCGAAGCGGTGAAAGATGGGCACGAAGGTCTCGCCTGGTGCGACGCTGGAGCTGGTGTCCAAACGTGGTTCGATTAGGCCAAGCACCACACCAGCACTCCGAACCGTGTGAATGGACAGGATATGTGACAGGCTCGAGGCTTGGACAGCATCCAGGATGCTGGTAAAGACATGGATTTGAGTCTCGGCAGAAACGTCGTCAAGCCTGCGGGGCGCGAAGTCCAAGCCAATCTCGCCGATGAAGCGAGTGCGAGGGAGGGCCGCGCGAAAAATCTCGAGCTCTCGCTCATAGTTGCCATCGATGTACCACGGGTGATAGCCCACGGCGGCCATGGGCAAGCTTTCACTCTCTAGCTCGACAAAGCCGGAGGGCCGGACCGTCTGCGCGATAATCTCTACACCCTCCCGTGCAAGATCAGCCTTAAAACGCTCGCGCGAATCCTGTGGCAGGAAGTCGTAGTGAAAGTGGGTATCGATGAACCGCATTACTTTTCCGTCGGTGGCTGGCTATCGTCGGCTGGACCGCCGATTCGCGGGGCCAGCGGGGTTTCCTCGAACCCGAGCAGACGGCGAATGACCGTTCCGGCCAGCATCTGCCCCATGATTGGCGGTATGTAGCTCATGGTACCGAGGGTTTCCGCTTTGGTGCCGCTGCCCTTGTCCGCAATGCGCACAGGCTCTTCGGATGAGTACAGCACTTCAAGACCGCGAATGCGTCGGCGGATACACACCTGACGGACGACCTTCGCCAGCGGACAGACCTTTGTCTTATTGATTTTTGAGAAGGTCAGCCGAGATGGGTCGAGCTTATTTCCGCCGCCCATAGCGGAAATGAGGTGGATGCGGTTTTCCGCGCACCACTGCGCGATCTCAATTTTCCCGGTGACATCGTCGATAGCGTCGATGATGTAATCCGGACGCGGGAACTTCTCGAAGGTCTCTGACAGGTTTTCGCGTGTGAGAAAAATCTGGCGGGCATAGGTCGTACAATCCGGGTTGATATCGGCAACCATCGCCTCCATAACCTCGGCTTTGACCCGACCAATCGTGGAGACAAATGCCAGCGCCTGACGGTTGAGATTGCTCGGCTCCACGACATCGCCGTCAATCAAGATGAGGTTGCCCACGCCACCTCTCGCGAGAGCTTCGGCACAACTCGACCCCACGCCTCCGAGTCCGACAACCATGACGGTAGATTCAGCCAACGTTTCCAGCCCCTCCTCCCCTAGGAGAAGCTTCAGTCGTGCGAAACGTTCACTGGTCATAGTCACCTCTGGTCATAGCGGCCTCGATTCTTAAAAAAACAAAAACTCCCCAGCCAACTGACTGGGGAGTAACTTTGTACCCCGTACGGGATTTGAACCCGTGTTACCGCCGTGAGAGGGCGGCGTCCTAGGCCGCTAGACGAACGGGGCTTAGAACCTTGCAGTTAGTGAATACATTCAACAATGAACTTCTTCACTGCTGGCCTACCAGGACTCGAACCTAGAATGACGGTACCAGAAACCGTTGTGTTGCCAATTACACCATAGGCCAATAAAGACTGGCGCTTTCGCGCTGTCTTTGTACCCCGTACGGGATTTGAACCCGTGTTACCGCCGTGAGAGGGCGGCGTCCTAGGCCGCTAGACGAACGGGGCTTAGAACTGAATTCAACTCAACTAATCAAGTTAGTTAAGCAAGCGAATTCCGCTGGCCTACCAGGACTCGAACCTAGAATGACGGTACCAGAAACCGTTGTGTTGCCAATTACACCATAGGCCATCGCTGCTGAACGCAACGAGGAATAATATAGCCAATTGGCGTGAACAAGAGCAAATCACCTGGTCAAAGGTTCGTTGTCAAAGGTTCGTTTAAATTCGCGAGTTCCCCACAGCCCACCTCAGCAGAGCGCATAACTAATGCATAACCAATGCAGTGCATCTAACTAACGCAATCCCAGATCGAAAGCCCATTCGATCGCAGCTCAAAGTCGATCCGCCCTTCAGGAGACACTTCGTGGTGAAGCGGCTGGCAAACAGCCGCCACACACCACAAACCATCCCTGAAAGGCAAGCATCATGACTTCCCCCACAACAACGGCAACAGCAACCGCCCCCATCACACTCGAGCTGGAGTTCTCCGACATCACGGAGCAAATGAACGGCACCATCGGCCGCGTCATCGGCACTGTCACTATCCGTCAGTTCGCGAAAATCATCTCGGGCCTCAACCTCGATGCCAACCCACGCGTGTCCCGCACCGGCCGCATCACCGATGCCATCATGGAAACCATCGACACCACGCCGGAGCTCTTCGCCTACAAGTCCAAGGGTGTGCTCCTGGCCTCCACTCAGTTCACCAGTGAAGACAATCTCTACCGCTTCACCTTCAGCAACCGTCGCATCGAAGGCATCCTCGACGGCGGCCACAACTCGCTGGCTATTGCGCTGTTCGTCCTGGGCAAGCTCACTCCACCGCCTAGCCGCAAAATCAAGACGTGGTCCGAAATGAAGGAGGTCTGGATGGAGCGCTCCGAGGAAATCGAGGAATTGCTTGCCGACGAAAGCCTCACCGAGCTCGATGCCAAGGTTCCGGTAGAGGTACTCGTTCCCGGTGCTCGGGACGAGGACACTGTGCAGGACTTCTCCGATGCTCTGCTCGATATCTGTGCCGCCCGCAACAACAATGCGGAGCTCAAGGCGGAAGCAAAGCTCAATCGCGCCGGCTACTTTGACGATCTGAAGCATGCTCTGCCGCAGGGAATTAGCGACAACGTGCAGTGGCGCACCAACGATACTGGTCGACTAAAGGTGGGCGATGTCATCGCTATGGCGTGGATTCCACTGTCCTGTATTGACCTGCCGAAGGATGCCGACGGCAAGCAGATTGAAGCACCGACCCCTACCAGCCTCTACTCCGGAAAGGCCAAGCTGCTTGACCGCTTCGAGGATGTCATGAGTTCCCCAGAGGTCACTAAGCCCAGCACTGAAAGTATCAATGAGCGCACCGAAGAGGTCGTTCTCTACAACGAGAAGGTCCGCAGTGCCTTGAACCTCACGCGTGACTTCATCGATATTTTCGAGCGCATCAACGCGGAGCTACCCGATCTCTACAACAAGAGTGGCGGCAAATTCGGCGGCATTGATGCTGTTGACAAGGCCAACAAGAAGAATCCGCGGACTGGCAAAACTCCACAGAAGTACTCGAAGTTCTACCGCCAGCCCATCGGCTACGCGATTCCGGACGGGTTCATCTACCCACTCGTGTACGCCTTTGCCGCACTGCTCAAGCAAAACGAAGACGGCACGGTCTACTGGGGAACCGACTGGCACGAGTTCTTCAATAACCACATGGGGTCGCTGGTCAAGGACTACCGCGAAACCTCCATGAACATGCTGAACCGCGACCCGCAGAAGGTGGGCAAGGAAGCGGGCTCTTACACGAACCTGCTTCGCTCAGCCCAGCTCGCACTCTTTACTGAGCAGCAGTAAAAGGAGTGACCTCGAGAGCCTTGCGCAGTCGGCTCAGGCTGCGGCTGCGGCCAAGCAGCTCCATGGACTCGAACAGCGGCGGCGATACCTGAGCACCAGTTACAGCCACGCGCACCGGGCCGAAGGCCTTGCGTGGCTTCAGCTCCAGGTCCTCGATGAGGGCCTTCTGAAGTGCAGCTTCGAGCTTCTCGGTGATGAAGTCCTCTTCGCTGAGCGGCTCCACAGCTGCAATGGTGGCCTCCAGGACAGCAACAGCGTCTTCCTTGAAGTTACGGCGTGCCGAGCGCTCATCGAAGGTGAACTCGTCCTCTTCCACAACCAGGAACTTCGAGAGGTCCCAGGCGTCGGAAAGCGTCTTCACACGAGTCTGCAGCAGCGTTGCCAGGAAAGCGAACTTATCCGCCGGGTAGTCGGACGGGAAGTCAAAGTGGCTTTCCAAATACGTGCGCAGACGCTGTTCGAAGTCCTTCGGATCGAGCATGCGGATGTGGTCGGCGTTGATAGCGTCGGCCTTCTTCTGGTCGAAGCGGGCCGGGTTGGACAGCACATCGTGGATATCGAAGGCCTTAACCATCTCGTCCATGGTGAAGATGTCCTGATCGCCGTCCATAGACCAACCCAGCAGAGCCAGGTAGTTCAGCAGACCCTCGCGGATGAAACCGTTATCGCGGTGGATGAAGAGGTTGGACTGTGGGTCGCGCTTGGACAGCTTCTTATTGCCCTCGCCCATAACGAACGGCAGGTGACCGAACTCCGGGGTGAACTTGGCGACACCGATACGCTTCAGCGACTCGTAGAGAGCAATCTGGCGCGGGGTCGATGGCAGCAAATCCTCACCACGCAGGACGTGAGTAATCTCCATCAGAGCGTCATCGACCGGGTTAACCAGGGTGTAGAGCGGTTCACCGTTGGAGCGGGCGATGACAAAGTCCGGAACCAGGCCGGCCTTGAACTCAATGCGACCGCGAACGAGGTCCTCGAAGACAATGTCCTCGTCCGGCATGCGCAGGCGGATCACCGGCTTGCGACCCTCTGCACGGAAGGCTTCCTTCTGCTCCTCGGTCAGGTTGCGGTCGTAGTTGTCGTAGCCCAGCTTCGGGTCACGGCCGGCGGCCTTGTGGCGCTCCTCAACCTCTTCAGCGGTGGAAAAGGCCTCGTAAGCTTCACCAGCGTCAATGAGGCGCTGCAACACATCGGCGTAGATGTCCTTGCGCTGCGACTGGCGGTACGGGCCGTGCGGACCACCGACATCGATGCCCTCGTCCCAGTCAATACCGAGCCAATTCAGGGCCTCGATGATTGCCTGATAGGACTCTTCGGAGTCGCGAGCGGCATCGGTATCTTCGATGCGGAAGACCAGCTTGCCACCAGTGTGACGGGCATATGCCCAGTTGAACAGGGCGGTGCGGATGAGGCCAACGTGCGGGGTACCGGTTGGCGACGGGCAAAAGCGTACGCGAACATCTGACATGCTTTCCCACGATACCCGCCCTCCCACCTGCAGGCATGCATAGGGTTTTACATAGGGTTACAGAGTCCATTCCCCAGTCACTTCACCGGCGTATCCAGCGGCGCGCAGCCGCTCAACCCAGCTGCGCAGTGGCGCCTCACCGGTGCCCGGCGCGCCGCGGCCTGGGAAATCGGCAATCTGGACGTGCGCCGGCAGGCTCACTCTTCCGGCCTCCACATCGGTGAGCCAGGCATCCACGTCCACGCCATTGGCCGCAAAGTGGTAGAAGTCGGCGAGCACACCAGCACCAGTCTGTTGAGCTAACTCCTCGGCCTGCCAAGGATCGGTAATGGGGTAATCGTCCATCCCGGACAGCGGCTCAATCAACGCGCGGACACCGCTGAGCTCCAGCTGGGCAGTGATCTCAGTCAGTCGGTGCACTTGCAGGTCCGCCAGTTCCCCAGACCGCCCCAGCAGCACGTTAGAGCATTTCAGCCCCGTGGCTCGCGCGATCTGGCTCACTGCTTCCAGGTGCCCCGTGGGCAGCCCGTCTGTATCGAGCACTCCTCGCTGCCCCGCTGTCATGTCCCCTCCCCACAGGTTCATGGCATAAAGACCAAGGCTGTCGTCAAAGAGGTCACAAAAGGCGGAAACCTCATCGGGTGCGGGCACTGCGAGGTCAAATGGCCACCAGAATTCCACGGCCGCGTAGCCGTCGTCACGCGCGGCGTTGACAGCATCGTGCGGGGACATGTGTGCGTAGACCGTAGAACAGTTAATAATGGTGCTCATGACCAAAACGGTAGTAGTAACTGGTGGCGGCGCGGGCATTGGTCGCGAAATTGCTCTGGCTTTCGCCGCCGATGGCTGGCACGTGCATATCTGCGGCAGGCGTATCGACGCGCTCGAGACTGTTGCCGCCGAAGCGGACAACATCACCTACTCCAGGTGTGACATCACCGACCCCGAACAGGTCCGTGCGATGTTTGAGAACGCGCAGGTGGCTACGGGAACCATCGATGTTGCAGTGCTCAATGCGGGGCTGCCCGGCACGCCCGCGGAGTTCGGAGAGACCGGCATTGAAGACTTCCGGGCGGTCATCGATACGAATGTGGTCGGCTCGTACCTGTGTGCACGCGAGGCTTTTTCGCGGATGAAGGCGGGGTGCGAGGGGAAGACAGAGCAAGCGGGCGGCCGAATCCTGGTCAATTGTTCTATCGCAGCGCAGGTGCCGAGAGCACACACGGCGGCGTACGCGACGTCGAAAAGCGCGCTTGCCGGAATGACCCACGTGCTTGCCCTCGACGGACGCGAGTATGGCATCACGGCAACGCGCATTGATATTGGCAATGCGCAGACTGACCTGTTGGGGACGTTCACAGGCAGCGAGCCGATGTTCGATGCCAAGCAGGCTGCGGAAACTTTCCTCTACGCCGCGAATCTGCCGGCAGGTGCCGTCATCGATCAGCTTACGATTACCGCTGCGGGTATGCCCTTTTTGGGCAGGGGTTAGCCTGCCCCTTAAACTGGAGCACAACTGGGTTTAGATTGAGGAGGCGGGTTAGGGCTATGTCCATGGAAAACCACCCCTCTCTGGGCGGCGGAAACGAAGAAGAGCAGCAGGAAAAGTCTCACCCGTCGAACGAGCCTGCAGCGACTCCGAAACGTTCGACGCGCTGGGACACGTCCCGCCCAACCACCGCTCCTGATTTTTTGCTCTCCCGTGCGCACGGCTCCATCCGCACGCAAGGTATTGAAGAGCAGATTTCCGACCCCTGGCTCGCAGCCGAGGGACTGCACTCGGGCATTCACAAAATGGTGGTCGGCGCCCTGCCCTTCGACTTGGACAAGCCCGCCGCCCTGACCGTTCCCCGGGAAGTCATCCGCTCCTCGCAGCCGCTGGAGCCACCCGCGCACTACCGCTGGAACGCACCCAAGCCTCACGCCAGCATCGTCGCTTACGATCCCCCGCTCGATGAGCACGCTGAGCGCATCGCCGCAGCAATCCGCACCATCGAGTACTCGGCGCTGGAAAAGGTCGTGCTCGCGCGCGCTGTGGAACTCGAAATCGATCCCCCGATTGACCCGCTCCTACTCGCATCGCGGCTTATCGACGGATCCCCCAACCGCGATGGCTTTGTCGTGGATCTCTCTCCCGCCGGTTCCGATTATGAGGGCAAGTTGCTCATCGGTTCCTCCCCGGAGATGCTGGTCCGCCGTACGGGTGACATCGTTGAGGCGTTTCCCTTGGCCGGGTCGCTGCCGAGGTCCCGGAATGAAGAGGTGGACCGGGCGTCGGCCCGTCGTTTAGCGGACTCGCGCAAGAACCTAGACGAGCATGCCTTCGTCGTCGACGACATCGCCGACAACTTGGCGCCACTGTGCAGTTCGCTGGATGTTCCGGACAGCCCCGAGCTGATGAGCACCGCCGAGATGTGGCACTTGGCCACGCATATCCGCGGTCGGTTGAAGGATCCGTCGCTGTCCGCGCTGGATTTGGCGCTGGTGGTGCACCCGACACCAGCCATTTGTGGCACGCCGACGGAATCCGCCTTCGGCGTTATTCAGGCCGTAGAGACCAACCGCGGCTTCTACTCGGGCGCTGTCGGCTGGTGCGATGAGAATGGCGACGGTGAGTTCGTGGTCTCCATTCGCTGTGCCGAAATCGACACTGAGGGGTCCGTGGCACGACTATGGGCCGGAGGCGGCATTGTGTCGCACTCCGACCCAGAAGAAGAAGTCACGGAGACCAGCGCCAAGATGGGCACTGTACTCCGCGCTTTTGGAGTTAAGGGCGCTTAAGCCCCTAGCGGCTTAAGCCCGCTCCACCGGGTTGGCCAGCTTGCCAATACCCGGAATCTCGATTTCGATGCGGTCGCCCGGGAACATCGCAGCGGTACCGGCCGGGGAGCCGGTGCAGATGACGTCACCCGGCAGCAGCGTAATCGAGGCGGTGATGAACTCGATGACCTCCGGGATGGACATAATCATCTGGTTGGAGTTGGAGTCCTGCTTAGTCTCGGTAACACCCTCGTGAGTCAGGTGCGCCTTGATTGGAAGCTCGTTGTAGTCCAGCTCCGTCTGGATCCACGGGCCCAGCGGGCAGAAGGTATCGATGCCCTTTGCGCGCGCCCACTGACCGTCGGCGAACTGCAGGTCACGGGAAGAAACATCATTGACGATGGTGTATCCGAAGATCACATCGTGAGCGTTTTCCTTCTTGACGTTCTTGCACGGCTTACCAATAACCAGTGCCAGCTCGCCCTCAAACTCGACGTTAGTGGCGAAATCCGGAATGCGAATCGGCGCTTCCGGACCAATAACGGCCGTCGGCGGCTTAATGAACATCGTCGGCGGCAGCGATTCTGCCGACTTCTTGAACACCTCGGCGACGTGGTCAGCGTAGTTACGACCAATAGCGATGACCTTCGACGGCAGCATCGGGGCAAGCAGACGTACGTCGGCAAGCGGCCAGGAACGACCAGTCTTATTCAGCTGACCGAAAGGGTGCCCTTCGATCTCGTGCAAAGTAACTTCATTGCCTTCGCCCTCGACGAGCGCGAAGCACATGCCCTCTGGGTGGGCGATTCGAGCAATACGCATAAAAATAGGGTACACGTCACATTGCAATAACTATGCAATGACCCCCACTCTCAAACATGTACGATTTAAACTCCGCGCGATTCCTGCGCAAGCCACACCAACGCACAAGCCAGCGCATCGTTGAACGCATGATGGGCCTTAAAACGGGGAATGCCGTACTTGTCGCACAGTGACCACAACCGCAGCTCATCACGGACCGGCTCGCGGTTGGCTCGCAGAATTGCGTCGTACTCGCGTGTCATCGTGTCCGCCACCGGCACATCAAAGCGCGCATCAAAGTACTTCCGGCACAACGGATCCAGGAAACCAACTTCCATCCGCGCGTAGTGCGCCAGCAGCTTCCGTCCCCGTAGAGCTTCTAACAGCTTGCCGACGGCCACCTCTGCCTCTACCCCGGTTGCGACCATGTCGTCGGTAAGCCCATGCACCGTCGCCGACTCGCCGACGCTCACCTCCTCGCGCTCTGGGCGAATGAGAAGGTGACCCGACTCTTCCAGCACGATGTCGCGGCCTTCGACGGCAACCCAACCGATGGAAAGCAACTGATCTTTGGAGGGATCCAGACCGGTGGTTTCCACATCGACCGCGAGCCAAGCATTGTCGCGGATAGGTGCGTCCAAGAGTTTCTTGCGGGGTTTGAAAAACTTCAACATTGCGCGCTCACACAGCTAACTCACACAGCTAAACTACGACATCGCCCGGATGGGATATTTCGCCCCGAGACTCTGCTGCAACTTGCGGATAACACCAAACGCATCGCGCAGGTGCTCGCGTTCCAGGCTGGAGAGACGCTTCGGGTAGATGTGGTTATTCGGCTGCTCGCCAGCGTTGAACTGGGCCTGCTGGTGATGAAGCTGCACCGTGCACAGGAACTCGAACGCATCCGCCAGATCCTGCGCACCCTGACGGCTCACGCTTCCGGCACCCGCACTCGCCGCCAAGCGTTCACGTGTGGACAGCTGCGGCAGCCCGGCCGCCACAGTAAATAGGCGCGCCATCTGCACCACAGCAGCAGTTCCCCCCTTCTTGATGTCCAGGGTCTCTGCGTGCTCGCCGCCCTTCTCCAGCACCAGGCCACGGAAGAAGCCGAGCGGCGGCTCCCGCCAGGCCGAGAGCTTGGCCAAGTGCGCGTGCAGGCGCTGCGACCCCTGGGCCAGCGGCAGGTAGGCCGCACGAAGGCCCTCCACCAGTTGCACATCGCCCGCTACCGCTCGCATGTCGAAGAAGGTCTGTGCATGTAACAGGGCCTCCGCCTCCGGTGCCGTAATCCACCCGTGGAAAGTGCGCAGCCACTGCGACTTGGTCATCCGCCACGCAGGATTGCTGGCCATCATGGCCCCTGGACAGAGCGGATAACCGACTCGGTCGAGGTTGGTGCAAATCTCGTCGCTAAGCGCGGCGAAATAGTCAGCATGAGCGTCGGCGTCGTAATCGTCGGCGAGGACCAGCGCATTGTCCTGATCGGACGCGAGCCCCATCTCTCCGCGCCCATGCGAGCCCAGTACTGCAAAGGCATAGCTAACCGGTGGCGGCCCAAGCTTTTCCTCCGCAAGCGCCACCAGGCGTCGGGTGACAGCATCGGCCACGGCAGTCAGCAGCTTGGCGACCTCCTCCCCCGAATCACCTCGGTCAATAAACCGGCCGACAATCCGCCGCGCGTTCTGAGCAATCTCCGCAATCTCCGAGATATCGCTCTTCCGCGCCAGCGTCGCCGTCGCGTACACGGGATCGGTGTGCAGACTGCGCAGCAGGTCACCAATGACAATCATGCCGACCACTCTCGTCCCATCGTGCACCGGCAGATGATGGTAACCGCGCTCAGCCATCAGCAGCATGGCCTCAAAAACCAGCAGGTCGGGACTGATGGTTTCCGGGTTCCCGGTCATCACTTCGCTTACAAGCGTCGCCGCGGGCTTCGCCTCTGCCAGCACTCGACGACGGAGGTCACGGTCAGTGATGATGCCGACGAGCGAGCTCTGGTTGGCGCCTGCAGACTCCATCACGAGCAGACTGGAGACATTCCGCTCCGTCATAATCTGCGCCGCCTCTTGTACTGTCGCATCAGCACTGCAGGTCACCAGCGATGTTTCCATCAGGTCCGCAACCCGTGTGCGCAACGACTCCGATGCCGCAGTACTCCGCAGCTTCGATGCCACTGCGCGAATGCGCGCGTTTTCACCGCCGTAATAGCGCCGGACCTCTACGAACTGGTCATTGAGCTGGTCAAAGACCTCCTTGGAGATCACTAGGAATACGCAGTCCTCCACTGCCGTCATCGTGTATAGCGAAGGGTCACTGCTCAGCAGCGTCGAATAGCCGAAATGATCTCCCACATCTCGCCTGTCCAACAGCGTGCCAGCTGGGTCAAAGAGATCCACCATGCCGGAGCGAATAATGAAACAGCTGTTGTTATCCGCACCCGCCCGGATAATCTCCGTTCCACGACGGGCATAGCGCATGGTCAAAAGCGGTGGGATAGTCGCGCGCTCTTCATCGTTGAGGTCCGAAAAGGGGCGAGTATGGCTGAGGAAGTCTGCGATTTCCGCAAGCTCGACGGTCATGGGGTCAATTATCCCCTATTTTTGCTCCCAATAGGACTGATTTGCGGGAATACTCGACCTTATGACCAATTCCACACACAGCGCTTCCACAAATCCCGAATGGCCGCTCGACGCCCACATCCTCGGCAGGATGGACAAGCTCGCGGCACTCGTCGCCACGCTTGACGACGACACCTTCAACGCAACCCTCCCCATCCCAGCCATTAACTCCCTGGCCGTGCTGCTACGACATGTGACCGGATCCGCGAGATACTGGCTCGAACGCGTCTGCCTTGGGCATGATTATGTCCGCGATCGCGATGGGGAATTTTCTGCTCATTGCAGTGTTTCGGAAGGGCTGGAGATTTACCACCGTGACCGCGCGGCCATCGAGTCGGCATTGGTGGAGTTGCAAGGCGTGGACCGCGCTGCTGCTCCTGCTGTGATTCCTACCGATAAGGACCGTTGGTGGTGCGGCAGCATCGAAGGCGTGATCGTGCATGTCTTCCACGAGGCGGCTCAGCACCTGGGACATGCGGAGATTACGAGGGATGCGCTAGTGGCAGGACTGGGAGGGGATGATTCCGATAACGGCGCAGGAAGCTCATCCCCATACCCCCTTGACACCATCATCGATGTACTTCGCCAGGTCGGACATGCGTCGGACTTCATCGAGCACACCGCCGACGGTAAGACTCACATCACTACCGTCGATGGCAAAACTGTGATTGCCTAGCCCTCTCCCCCCCCCTATTTTTTACTGCGCTACTTCAAAGCAGCAGCAATGCGGTCGCCAACCTCAGCGGTCTTGATCGGGCCACTACCGCGAGTAGCCATGTCAGCTTCCACAGCAGCCTCGATGCGCTGGGCGTCTTCCTCACGACCCAGGTGGCGCAGCATCATGGCACCCGACAGAATGGCTGCCGTCGGGTCCGCGATCCCCTTGCCAGCAATGTCTGGCGCGGAGCCGTGAACGGGCTCGAACATGGACGGGTTGGCATTGGAGGCGTCAATGTTGCCGGACGCCGCCAGGCCGATACCGCCCGACACTGCACCAGCCTCATCAGTAATGATGTCGCCAAAGAGGTTGTCGGTGACGATGACGTCGAAACGCGAAGGATTAGTGACGAGGTAGATCGTCGCAGCGTCGATATGCGAGTAATCGACATCTACCTCTGGGTATTCCTTAGCGACCTCATCGACCGTGCGCTGCCACATACCGCCACCGTGCACCAACACATTGGTCTTGTGGACAAGGGTCAGCTTCTTACGACGGGTCATAGCCAGCTCGAAGGCATAGCGGACGACGCGCTCAGCACCGAAGCGGGTATTGACGGAGGTCTCGTTGGCAACCTCGTGTGGCGTGCCAACGCGAATTGCACCGCCGTTACCTGTGTAGGCACCTTCGGTTCCCTCGCGGACGACCACGAAATCAATTTCGCCCGGGTTCTTCAGCGGTGACTCGACACCCGGGAAGAGCTTGGAAGGACGCAGGTTGACATGGTGATCCAGCGCGAAGCGCATTTTCAGCAGCAGGCCGCGCTCGAGAACACCCGGAGGTACGTTCGCCGGGTCACCGATGGCACCGAGCAGGATTGCGTCGTGCTCACGCAGGGAGTCAAGGTCAGCGTCGGTAAGCAGTTCGCCATTGCGCAAGTAGCGACGCGAGCCGAGGTCGTACTCGGTAGTGTCGAACTCGCCGATAGCAGCCTTGAGCACCTTCAGCGCCTCTGCCGTAACTTCCGTGCCGATGCCATCACCCGGGATGACGGCGATCTTCAGCTTTCCTACCTCAGTCATTTTTGAGATACCCTTCTCACTATATGGACACAAATGAGTGTAGCAGAACCTAGCGCTCACTCCCCGTCACTGTCTGCGCGATTTTTAACATCTCCATCGTTTTCACAATCCACCCCGCCTACTGCTCTCTCCTTTTCCAAATCCCGCCGCACCTTATCCACTAGGCCGCGGAGACTGTCATGCAATTTGCGACGTTTCTCATTGTGCTCAGCCAGCGCAGCGGTCTTCTTTTCAGTCTGCGAGGCAAAGGTGTAACGACCATGCCCAGTGTGCTCTTTCTCCGACTGCGCAAACGGCCCTTCATCACAAGAGAGGAACGTCCAAGCTTCGATCCCATCATCACCTCGAACAACTCGCCACATACCGGCAGTTTTGAGGTTGTGGTGCCTTCGACAGAGACAATGGAGATTATCTGTGTGCGTGACCCCTTCCTTTTGCCGCTCACCACCGGAAAGGCTGTGATCAAATTCCACAATATGGTCGATATCGCACTTTTCCGCGGGGACATCGCATCCAGGAAAACTACACACACCGTCACGGGCACGCACGAATGCACGCTGAGACTCGGAGGGCCGATACCCCTCAACCGCACTATCCCCCAGCACCCGCAATGTCGATACCCGCTTCAGCCAAGACTCGGCCACCAGCGAAGAAAGCCAACCTGCGCAAGCGAGCCACACTGGAGTGTTTTCCGGTTCGCCATCCTCCCCGGGAGAGAGCACTCGGAAGAGTTCCAGATTCACCTCCACCTCACAAGTACCGCGTAACGCATGCATGAAAGCTGCCGCGCGACTCACTTTCATCTTCTTAGCCACTGCGTCGATAATTGCAAGGGCTTCCACTGCATGATGCCGCTCGAGTACAGTAGTCAGTGTCGTAACTCCAGCGTCACCATGTTCATCAACTGCGATAAACTCCTTAGCCGTCATACGATCGCCGAAGTAGTCGAGAGCCGCAGCTTGAACCTCCCGTACCTCCTCCGACTCCACGGGATTATCCGCCGACCCTCCATCCGCCTCGACCTGGTATGCCGCCGCATCAATTGCAGCATCTACGGTCGCCTCCACATTCCGGGCCAGGACCCTATCAGCCTGCAACCCAGCGACATCCACATCACGTGGCCGCACTTCCGGAGCACACTCACCAATCACTCGCTGCACCCGCGTTGCCATCGCACGCACGCCACGGAGTGCCTCCCCGTCGCGCCTAGGCTTAACGACGTCCACGAGACCCGACTCCACTGCGTCAACCTTGTCATCGGCTACAGGTCGGGTATGTTTACCAAGCATTGCTAAATGCCTCATCGACAAATGCCCGCGCTCCTGACACATTTCCGCTAGTTGCGGCATACGTCCAAGCATGTAGCCAATTTCCATATATTTGTTCACTTCGGCGCGTGAGATTCCAAGCACCACCGACCAATAAGCCAAATGAGCTTCGACATCGCCATCATCTGGTGGTGCGACCCGCTGAGCGATAACCATCTCCAGACGATTAATCTCGCGCATCACTTCAGCGAGCGAATGAGCCCTCACCTCATGGCTGAACCGAAATTCCCCACACGATTCCAACTCTGACATTGCACTGTCCCCTCCCTAACGAGGTCCCCTAACGAACAGTTCTTTATCAATTCGCCCACACCATATCCCCCACCCCGGATTCAAACCGCTGCGCACCCCAAAAATCTCCACATTACTCGAACACTATTTCGAACTAAAGCCGAAAGAAAATCCCGCCCTACGACGCAAACTTCGTCGTAAAGCGGGAACCGCACTAGAAACCTAGTCGACCGGCTTCATGGAACCGTTTTCGAGGAAACGACGGTGGAAGTCATAAGAAGTACCCAGGTCATGCGGAGTATGCAGGTACGGGGTGACCCTCTCAGCACGCTCAACGTATTCGAGCAGCGCCTCCTTGTACATCGGGTGCGCACACTTCTCAATGACAACACGGGAACGCTGACGCGGCGCCAGCCCACGGAGGTCAGCCAGACCCTGCTCAGTGATGATGACCATCACGTCATGCTCAGTGTGGTCAACGTGAGAGACCATCGGCACGATTGCGGAAATGTCGCCATTCTTAGCCAGCGACGGGGACACAAACGTAGAGATGTAGGCGTTTCGGGTGAAGTCACCGGAACCGCCAATGCCGTTCATCATGCGGGAGCCAGCCACGTGAGTGGAGTTGACGTTGCCGTAGATGTCAGCCTCAATCATGCCGTTGGTGGTAATCAGCCCCATGCGGCGGACCAGACCCGGGTTGTTGGAGATGTCCTGCGGACGCAGAACAATCTTCTCGCGGTAGTCAGCAGCATTCTCATTCATACGAGCTGCGTACTCCGGGGACAGCGAGAATGCGGTACCGGAAGCCACGGTCAGCTTGCCAGCATCCATCAGGTCGACCATGCCGTCCTGGATAACCTCAGTGAAGGAGGTCAGGTTCTCATACTTGGAGTCGAGCAGGCCTGCGAGCACAGCGTTCGGAATGTTACCGACACCCGACTGCATCGGCAGCAGGTTCTCCGGCAGACGACCGGCCTTGACCTCCCCATCGAGGAAGTCGAGCAGGTAGCCGGCAATGGCCTTAGAGTCATCGTCCAGCGGCTTGAACGGCGAGTTACGGTCCTCGGCGTTCGTCTCGACGACAGCGACAACCTTATCGACATCGATCTGAACATCCGGAGTGCCGATGCGGTCCCCCGGGTTCACAATCGGAATCTCCTTACGGTTCGGAGGCAGCCCAACACTGTAGATGTCGTGCATACCCTCGAGATCCTCGGACTGCCAGGAGTTGACCTCAATAATGATCTTCTCTGCAGCATTCAAGTAAGAAATGCTGTTACCAACCGAAGAGGAAAGAATCAGGGATCCATCGGCCTTAATGCGAACAGCTTCGACCACAGCAACATTGACCGGGCCAAAGAAGCCCTGCTCAGTCATCGGGCCAGAGTGCGACAGGTGAATATCACTATAGAAGGCATCGCCTGCATTAATACGGTTACGCATTCCCGGGTCGGACTGGTACGGCATACGCCACTCAACACCATTGGCCTTCGCCAGCGCACCATCAAGTTCCGGAGCGGTAGACGCGCCGGTCAAGACCTTAATCTTGAACTCGTCGCCACGCTCGTGAGCGGCCTCCATGCGCTCAGCGAGAGCCGGCGGGACAACCTTCGGGTAGCCAGCACCGGTAAATCCGGCAAAGCCCACCATGTCTCCGTGGTTAATGAACTGCGCCGCCTCCTGCGCGGTCATCACCTTGGATTTGAGACCAGCATGGGCAATACGATCTGACATGAATTCACCTTTCTATATCCCCCAACGCGACTATCGGGGGTAGTGCCTCGAACACCAAAGCACACCCCCAACCCTATCAACGAAGCGGTTAGTGCCTTTCATTCAGATGCCCGAAAGCGCCCCCATTTTAGGCACACTTCACGCGACACTAAAGCCGACTACAACACCGTTTTATGCCCTACGTCACAACTGTCTGACAATAAGCCGTACGACACATTTACGACCCCTCGCCTAGCTCAATTCGCGCAGTAGTTATTGATAATCATTTTCAGTACGCTAATCTTGTCGGGTGACTTCTACCGAATTTTCTGATAGCACCACCGAGACCACTCCCGTCACCGTCCTGTCCGGATTCCTGGGCGCCGGCAAGACCACCCTCCTCAACAACCTCCTGGCAAACTCACAGGGGCGCAAAATCGCGGTCATCGTCAACGACTTCTCGGAAGTCAACGTCGACGCCGCCCTCATCGAGCAAGGCACATATCTCGAGCGCGGCGAGGACCGTTTCATCGAAATGTCCAACGGCTGCATCTGCTGCACGCTGCGAGATGACCTCGTTGAAAACGTCGGCAAGCTCGCGCGCAGCGGCAAGTTCGAGCACATCGTCATCGAATCCACCGGCATCTCCGAGCCCATGCCAGTCGCCGCTACCTTCGAGTGGGAATTCGACGACGGCCGTCGCCTCGCCGACATCGCCCCCATCGACACGATGGTCACGCTCGTCGACGCCTCTACATTCCTCGACAGTCTCCGCCAGGGACGCGCACTGCCTGACGACGAACGCACGGTCGCCGACCTCCTCGTCGACCAGGTGGAATTCGCCGATCTCATCCTCATCACCAAATCCGACCTCGCCGGCGAAAAGCTCACCGGCGGTACCGAGGAAACGATCCGCGCAATGAACCCCCGCGCACGCATCGTCCGCGTGACTAACGGCGAAATCGCCACCTCTGCCATTCTCGACGCATCGCTTTACGACGAAGGTACCGCGGCCACTTTCCACGGATATGCAGAAGAACTTGCGAATCCCCACACGCCGGAGACTGAAGAATACGGCATTTCTTCGGTTGTTTTCCGAGGCAATCGACCCTTCGACCGCGAACGACTAATCAAGGCTCTCCGCGGCACAAAGGGGCTCGTACGATCCAAGGGGCACTGCTGGATTTCCGACCGCCTCGAAGTCGCCCACGTGTGGAGTCAGGCGGGGCCGAACCTGAAAATCACCCCTGCCGTCATGTGGGCGCAGACCGATGTCCCACCATCCAATGAGGTCGTACTCATCGGTGTGAAATTTAACCCAGAGGCCACACTGCAAGCGTTCGAGGATGCCATGCTGACCGACGAAGAAGTGCGGGAATTGCTGTAACAAAGCCCCTGGAAGAGCGCCGATAAACGACCCGCTGAAGCGATCAGAGTGTCATAAATCACTTCTCAACCTGCGGGTGTGGCAACACACTGTTAGCGCATGCTAGGTTAGGCGACAAAACTAAAGTCGAACAGTCTATCTAGGAGATGACATGTCTGATCGCATCGCACATGCCGGTTTGCGCGGCAAGGTAATGACCGCCGACGAGGCTGCACAGTTTATCAATCATGGTGATGCCCTCGGCATCTCTGGCTTCACCGGTGCTGGCTACCCGAAGGCTCTGCCGACTGCGCTGGCAAACCGCGGCAAGGAACTCCACGCCAAGGGTGAAGAGTTCGCTGTCGACATCTACACTGGCGCTTCCACTGCCCCGGACTGTGACGGCGTGATGGCAGAAGCTGACATCATCCGCTACCGCATGCCGTACCAGGGCGATCCGGCACTGCGTAAGTCCATCAACTCGGGCAAGGCGAAGTACCAGGACATCCACCTCTCCCACTCCGCGCTGTACATCGAGCAGGGCTTCCTGCCGATTGACGCCGCAATTGTTGAGGTCACTCGTATTACGGAAGATGGACACCTCGTTCCGTCGTCAAGCGTTGGCAACAACGTCGAGTGGATGGACAACGCTGACAAGATCATCATCGAGGTCAACTCGTGGCAGTCCGAGGAACTCGAGGGCATGCACGACATCTACCGCATTCAGCACCTGCCTAACCGCACGCCGGTGCCGATCAACGCCCCGGGTGACCGCATTGGTACCCCTTACATCGACATCAACCTGGACAAGGTTGTCGCAGTTGTCGAGACCAACGCGCCGGACCGCAACTCCCCGTTCAAGCCGTTGGATGAGACCTCGAAGGCTATTGCCGGCCATTTCCTCGACTTCCTCGAGGGCGAAGTTCGCGCGGGTCGCCTGGCTTACGACCAGTACATCATGCAGTCGGGCGTCGGTAACGTTCCGAACGCCGTGATGGCGGGTCTGTTGGACTCCAAGTTTGAGAACATCAAGGCCTACACCGAGGTTATTCAGGACGGCATGATCGACCTGATTGACGCAGGTAAGATGACCGTCGCTTCGGCTACCTCCTTCTCCCTGTCTCCGGAAGCGGCCGAGCGTATGAACAACGAGGCTGCTCGCTACCGCGAGAACATCATTCTGCGCCCGCAGCAGATTTCTAACCACCCGGAGGTTGTCCGTCGCGTCGGCCTAATCGCCACCAACGGCATGATTGAGGCCGACATCTACGGCAACGTCAACTCCACCCACATCAACGGCAGCCGCATGATGAACGGCATCGGTGGTTCCGGTGACTTCACCCGTAACGCCTTCGTTTCCTCGTTCATCTCGCCGTCGCTGGCGAAGGACGGTGCGATTTCGACTATCGTTCCGTTCGCTTCGCACATTGACCACACCGAGCACGACGCCATGGTCATCATCACCGAGCGTGGATTCGCTGACCTGCGTGGCCTGGCACCGCGTGACCGCGTGGCGAAGATGATTTCCGTTGCACACCCGGAGTACCAGCCACTGTTGGAGGAGTACTACGAGCGCGCGCTGAAGACCGCTCCGGGCATGTCTACCCCGCACGACCTGCGTACTGCCTTCGACTTCCACGTCAACATGATTGAGAAGGGCTCGATGAAGGGCTAGGCAGTAGGGCTACGGCTGCATAGATCAGCTGGGAAACAAAAATCCCCTCCATGCGGAGGGGATTTTTTCATGCAGTAGAAGCTGCGCTAGAGACTAGCTCTAAAACGCCTAGGCGCTCAGAACTAGTCCAGCTCGAGCTGCAGAGCGTGGGTAGCGGAGATCTCCTCGGTAATCTTTCCGACGAGCTCCTCCGGAACCTCCTTGGAAACGCGCAGCACCAGGATGGCAGTCTGATCTGCTTCCTGCGGAGACAGAGCAGCAGCCTCGATGTTGATGCCGGACTCACCCAGGGTGGTAGCAACGCGACCCAGAGCGCCCGGAACGTCGTTGTACAGCAGGAAGAGGTTACGGCCCTGAGCGCGCATGTCGATGCCGCGGCCATTGATACGGACAATCTTCTCGACGCGGTTCAGGCCAGTGAGAGCACCAACGACGGTAGCGGTGGAGCCATCAGCACCGATGACCTTGACCTCGAGTACGGAGCGGTGAGAGACGGACTCCGGCTCGGTCTCGACAGTGAAGGTCACACCACGCTCTTCTGCGATACGCGGAGCGTTGACGAAAGTGACCGGTTCTTCCACCATGAGAGAGAACAGTCCACGGATTGCTGCCATACCCAGAACGTTAACGTCCTCAGTGTGCAGCTCACCGCGAGCGGTGACCTCAACAGCAGCCGGAGCGCCCTCGAGCAGACCGCCAGCAACCAGACCCAGCTCACGAGCCAGCTCGAGCCACAGGGCCACCTCTTCGCCGACAGCGCCACCGGAAACGTTGACTGCATCCGGGACGAACTCGCCAGCCAGGGCCAGCAGCACGGACTTAGCGACATCGGTACCTGCACGGTCCTGCGCCTCGACGGTGGAGGCACCCAGGTGCGGAGCACAAACAGTTTCCGGCAGGCCAAACAGCGGGGAATCCGTGCACGGCTCGGTCGCGTACACGTCGAAGCCAGCACCGCGGATGTTGCCAGCCTTGATTGCGTCGGCAAGCGCCTGCTCGTCGACGAGACCGCCGCGGGCAGCGTTGATGATGATCTGGCCCTTCTTGGCCTTGCCCAGGAGCTCAGCATCGAACATGCCAGCGGTTTCCTTGGTCTTCGGCAGGTGGATGGTCACGAAATCAGCACGAGCCATCAGGTCTTCCAGCTCAACCAGCTCGACACCGAGCTGAGCAGCACGAGCCGGGTTCGCGTACGGATCGTACGCAATGATGTTGGTCTCGAAAGCAGCGAGACGCTGCGCAAACAGCTGGCCGATGTGACCGAAACCGACGATACCGACGGTCTTGCCGAAGATTTCGACACCCTTGAAGGAAGAGCGCTTCCACTCCCCCTCACGCAGGGACGCGTCCGCAGCCGGCAGCTGGCGAGCGGTGGCCAGCAGCAGTGCGATTGCGTGCTCACATGCAGAGTGAATATTAGAGGTCGGAGCGTTGACAACCATGACGCCGCGCTTGGTAGCGGTATCGATGTCGACGTTATCCAGGCCAACGCCGGCGCGACCGACGATCTTCAGATTCGGAGCAGCCTCGAGGACTTCCTGATCCACGGTGGTAGCGGAGCGGACGAGAAGTGCGTCAGCATCACCAACCGCAGCCAGGAGCTCAGCGCGGTTCGGGCCATCTACCCAACGGACCTCAACGGAATCCCCCAATGCGTCCACAGTGGACTGTGCCAGCTTGTCGGCGATGAGGACAACGGGGCGAGCGTTCTGGCTCACAAGCATCTCCTGGTTTGTCTCGAAAAGTTTATGCAGTATGTGCGGTGTCACTTAAGAAAACTACTAAAGCGTGCACGCGCATTACGTCTCATCATAAACTCTGGGGGTGAGACACGGGGGGACTTACCTAAGCAAAACGGCGCTTACTACCCTTTGTTTAGGGAGTAAGCGCCGTTGCCCCCGACATTCAAGTCGGCAAATATTTCGCGTTATATTTTTATTTCTGCTGGTCTATAACCTACTGGTACGTAACCAACCACGGACGCGGCTCGATGTTCATGGTCTCCTCAGGAGTAAACATCGGCTGATCCTCGTCGATGAAGTTCTTCCACGCCTCGAAAATCTCCGGCTGCAAATCCTGCAGCATGACGTTCCAGGTCTCAAACTTCTCCTGCGCGGTGCCATGGCCGTCGGCATGCAGAACGAATGCGAGCTCCGGGTGCGACAGATCCAGCGTCTCACGGTCGCGAATCATCTGTAGCTGGAACTGGTGCAGCATCAGCATCTTCTGCGGAAGGTTGTTCTTACGAGTCAGCTCAGCCAGCCAATCAGCAACGCGGTTGACTTCTTCAGCCTTAACGTGACCAACCTGGGTCGCCGGAACCTGCCCCGGTTCCATCTTCCACTCCGGGTCCAGCGCCAGACCGACGTTTGGCATCTTCAGCAGTTCTTCGTAGAACTTGGCCTGGTCCAGGAAGTCTGCACTACCCGGCTGCAGGTCGATGATGACGTAGCCGCCGGCCTTGGTCATGGCCTCGACGTACGGCTTCAGAGTCTCAACCGGAGCTGGCTCGGAGTAGTCACCGCGTGGACCCGGGTCAGCCTGCGCGACCGAAGCGATAATCTCGAAGGCCGGCAGTACCGGGTCATCAGCGAACTTCTCGTACTGCTTGACGTAGTCCTTCGCACGTGCGACGGCATCCTCCGGATCATCCTCGCCCATCACGCCCAATGGAGCGACACCTGGGTGACCATACGTTGCAATCAGATGACGACCGGGGAACAGCAGTGTGCCTCCACCTGGCAGCTCCTTAACCTTGTCATCTTTGGCAAGCTCGATGGACTGATCAAACTTGTCCTTATCGCCGAAAACCTTACCCAGAGCAATCAGGGACTCGCCGTCGCGAGCAGCGGAAATCGACTCAGAGGTAGCACGCGCGTCGCCCACCGGCAACCAACTGACCTTCAGGCCAGCGGCACGGGCCGTAGCAATGGAGGCCAAACCGGTACCCGGTGCGGCCAGTGCCAATGTGTCCTTGACCTCCTTCGGAGATCCCTTCGGCAGGGTGACGCTCTCCTGTCCCTTGTCGTCCTGCCCATCGCTGGCGCGATCCTGAGCCTCCTGGTTGGCTGCCCCATCCTTCGTTGCATCGCCCTCGACGACAGTTGGCTTCTCCGGATCCATCTCAACGACAGCGCGAGTCGGCTTCGACTCCGTCTCCTTGAGAACCTTAAACTCGGTACCGACGAGCTCCTTAAGGCCATCGGTCGTACCCGGATCCGCAATGATCTGACGGCCCTCTTCCCCAGTCAGGTCAACTGCCCCCACAGTAAGGACTGTCTTTGCGCCCAGGCGGTCAATCTCTTTTTCCACATCGGCGATATCGGCGCCGGTATCACGGCCACGAGCATCCTTCTTCGGGCTCTTGGCGGTACTGTCATCTTCCGCATCTTCGGCAGAACCAGCCACTAGCATCGGCAGACCAGCAGCAACCGCGATGCCTGCCGCCCTACGCTGCTCAGCAGAGCCTGCCGAGGAAACGACAACCGCTTCCGAACTGTCGATCAGGCTTTCCGACGCTGCGATGTCGTCGCTAAGCACCGTCGATTCAGCGTCCACCTTCTTCGTGGAAACAGCGCTGTCGGAATTTCCACACGCGACCAAGGCGCTTGACCCCAACGCCAGGCTGACCGTCAGGGCAACGGTTGCCGTCACGCGCCGCGTCATTGCGGATACTCGCACATTTACCTCCGTGAAATGATTTGATTTCAACGATTAGACTATCGAACGTCTTTGTTGAGGGAGACCTTTCAACCCAGATTAGAACCCCGGATAGGACTGGGGCTACACCCGTTTGGCAGTAGTTGCTTTTGGCTAAGACGTTTATTCCACACGTCTACCCCACACGGTTCAGTGAAAGAATACTAGTGAGAGAGATACGAAAAGGGCCTCATCACGGCGGTGAAGCTCAGTGATGAAGCCCTACTTCGCGAACAAGCGAGGGATTCGCTTAAGCAACAAACTTAGGCAGTCTCAGCGCGAGCGTCGACCTTAACCCAGCTCATCAGGTCGCGCAGCTTGGAGCCGACCTCTTCAATCTGGTGGTTGTTGTAGGAAGCGCGCAGGTCCTCGAGCTCCTTGTTGCCGCCCTCGACGTTGGCAATCAGGCGCTTGGTGAAGGTGCCGTCCTGAATGTCAGACAGAATCTCGCGCATGTGCTGCTTGGTATCAGCGGTAATAACGCGCGGGCCAGACAGGTAGCCACCGAACTCAGCGGTGTCGGAGACCGAGTAGTTCATGTTGGCAATACCGCCCTCGAACATCAGGTCAACAATCAGCTTCAGCTCGTGCAGGCACTCGAAGTATGCCATCTCCGGCTCGTAGCCAGCTTCAACCAGAACCTCGAAACCGACCTTGACCAGTTCCTCGGTGCCACCACAGAGAACAGCCTGCTCACCGAAGAGGTCGGTCACAGTCTCTGCCTCGAAGGTGGTCGGGATAACGCCAGCGCGGGCGCCACCGATAGCTGCAGCGTAGGACAGAGCCAGGTCGCGGCCCTCGCCCTTCGGGTCCTGGTCAACGGCAATCAGGCACGGAACGCCCTTGCCATCGACGAACTGACGACGAACCAGGTGACCCGGGCCCTTCGGAGCAACCATACCGACGGTGATGTTGTCAGCCGGCTTGATGAGGTCGAAGTGGATGTTCAGACCGTGGCCGAAGAACAGCGCGTCGCCGTCCTTCAAGTTCGGCTCGATGTCCTCGCTGTAAACCCTTGCCTGGGTGGTGTCCGGAACCAGCACCATAATGACGTCTGCCCATGCAGCGGCATCTGCGTTGGACTTAACCTCGAAGCCAGCTTCCCGAGCCTTCACAGCGGACTTGGAGCCTTCACGCAGACCGATAACAACCTCGACACCGGACTCGCGCAGGTTCTGAGCGTGAGCGTGGCCCTGGGAACCGTAGCCCAGGATGGCAACCTTACGTCCCTGGATGATGGACAGATCAGCATCGTCGTCGTACAGCAGTTCAATAGCCATTAAAGTTAGCCTCTTTTCGAATCGGATTCGTTAAAAATCTTAGCGTTTAGTTGTTAGCGGGCCTGGAGCATCGGCTTCGGCCCACGTGCCATTGCGACGGTACCGGACTGAATGAGCTCACGGATACCAAACGGCTCGAGGACCTCCAGCAGGGCTACAAGCTTCGAGCGCTCACCCGTCGCCTCAATGATGACAGACTCTTGAGAAACGTCCACCACACGGGCACGGAAGAGATTGGCGGCATCGACTACCTGCGGACGATTGGTGTTGTCGCAGGAAACCTTCACCATCAGCAGTCCGCGCGACACCATGGTCTCTGGGGGCTGGCGGACCACTTTCAGCACGGGCACCAGCTTGTTCAGCTGCTTAGTGATCTGTTCGATCGGCAGCGTCTCCGTCTCAACCACGACGGTGATGCGGTTGACTCCCTCGGTCTCAGTTTCACCCGAGGTAATCGACTGGATGCTGAAACCTCGACGGGTGAACATGCCCGCAATGCGGACCAGAATACCCGGCTCATCGAGGGTCAACACGGATAGAGTGTGCAGTTCAGCCATTTTGGGACTCACTTCCTGTTGCTTCGGATCCCGATTAGCGGGTCTTCATGGACGGGTGGTTAGCGTCGGGCTGCTTCGCGGCGTCCTCGGCGTTGTCCACAACAGTGCCGTGGATGTCAGCCGGGGCCTCAGCTGCTGAATTCTCATCGTTGAACAGCGGGCGCAGACCGCGGGCGTATTCGACCTCATCATTGGACTTGCCAGCTGCCACCATCGGCCACACCTGAGCATCCTCACCGACAATGAAGTCAATAACCACCGGTCGGTCATTAATCTCGCGTGCCTTCTTAATCGCCGCCGCGACATCTTCCTTCTTGGTCACGCGGATCGCCACGCAGCCAAGCCCCTCGGAGAGCTGGACGAAGTCCGGCAGGTAGGAGTTATCCTCCGGGCGCAGCTTGGTGTTGGAGTAGCGCTGATCGTAGAACAGCGTCTGCCACTGACGAACCATGCCCAGATTACCGTTGTTAATCAAGGCAACCTTGATGGGAAAACCTTCCATTGCACAGGTGGTCAGCTCTTGATTGGTCATCTGGAAGCAACCATCACCGTCGATGGCCCAGACTTCCTTTTCTGGAGCAGCCGCCTTGGCACCCATCGCAGCCGGGATTGAGTAGCCCATCGTGCCGGCACCACCGGAGTTAAGCCAGGTGCGCGGGTTCTCGTACTGGACGAACTGCGCTGCCCACATCTGGTGCTGGCCGACGCCAGCGGCATAGATGGCCTCTGGACCAACGATGTCGGACAGAGTCTGAATTACAAACTGCGGAGCGATTGCACCATCAGCGGGCTCTTCCCACCCGAGGGGGAACTCGTCGCGGAGACCGTCGAGAAGCTTCAGCCAGTCGGCAATCTGCGGGCGACTAAGACCGAGCTTGGTGTAGGACTCGCTAAGTGCGGCAAGGACCTCGCGGGCATCGCCGACGATGGGAACATCAACTTCGCGGAGCTTGCCAATCTCTGCCGGGTCAATGTCGGCGTGGATTACCTTCGCGTTCGGCGCGAAGGAATTCAGATCACCGGTAACACGGTCGTCGAAACGCGCGCCAATAGTGATGAGCAGGTCGGACTTCTGCAGAGCAGCGACGGCTGACACCTTGCCGTGCATGCCCGGCATACCCATGTGCAGCGGGTGCGAGTCCGGGAATGCGCCGCGAGCCATCAGCGTGGTCACGACCGGAACCCCAGTCTGCTCGGCGAACTCGACCAGCTCCTTGGAAGCATCGGCCTTAATGACGCCACCACCGATGTAGAGCACCGGACGCTTTGCCGCAGCAATCATCTCAGCGGCTTCGTCGATCTGTCGCTGGTGCGGGGTTGTCACCGGACGGTAACCCGGCAGGTTGATCTCCGGTGGCCAGGTGAAGTCGATCATCGTGTTCTGGAGGTCCTTCGGGACATCGACCAGAACCGGACCTGGACGACCAGAAGAAGCCAGGTGGAATGCCTCAGCGAGCGCGCGCGGGATGTCCTCAGCTTCGGTGACCATGAAGTTGTGCTTCGTAATCGGCATGGTCACACCGCGGATGTCAGCCTCCTGGAAAGCGTCAGTACCCAGCAGCGGGCGACCGACCTGACCAGTGATAGCGACAACCGGAACGGAGTCCATCTGAGCATCCGCGAGCGGGGTAACCAGGTTAGTAGCACCCGGGCCGGAAGTCGCGATACAGACACCAACCTTGCCGGAAACCTGCGCGTAACCAGTGGCAGCGTGGCCAGCTCCCTGCTCGTGACGCACGAGGACGTGACGGAGCTTTTCCGAGTCATAAATCGGATCGTAGAGCGGAAGCACTGCACCACCGGGAATACCGAAGGCTACCTCGACACCAAGCTCTTCAAGGAATCGGACAATGGCTTGTGCACCAGAAATTCGCTCGGGGGCGCTGGTGCGCGCCTTAGCCGCGAATTGGGCGGGCGATGGGGTGTGCTGCTCGTGCGCGTTCACGATTTCGCTCCTGGATCATGGTGGGCAACTACTCAACACACATTCACGCAAAGAAGCTACGAATGTGGCGTTGGCTACAACCCTAACGTCCACATAGTGAGAAGTCAATCCCGTCAATTGGACACGCCATTCGTATCACACCCCGAGCACCCACCCGATTCCAACGAGAACCCCGCCCCAACTTTGGGAATCACTCTACCCAGAAACTCCCCGACCACGACCCCGGGGACACCCAAGCCTGCACACCCGAGCCCTACACGCCCGAGCCCCACAAGCCCCAAGTCCAAAGCTCGTCTTTATGCATAATTCTTTACCTTTAAACTCAGCGCATATTAAGGCGAACGACCTACGGTGGATGGCATGGAATTCTTGCAATACATGTTGTTACGGACATGGCAATGGGTGGCCAATAACGGCCTTGCCATCGCATGTCTGGCCATTCTGCTAATTCTTGTTCCCCGTATCCGACGTTTCGTTCTGGCAATTGCGGACGGAAACATCTCCTCTTCAGAGGAGCAGTCCAAGGGACGGCGCGCACTGATTGGCGCTGTGGTTTACATCGTCGAAGTCATTGCATACTTCGTCTTAATCATCGCGATTCTGTCGAAATTCGGAATCTCACTGACCGCCGCCGCTATCCCCGCGACGGTTGTTTCCGCCGCTGTTGGTTTTGGCGCACAGGGAGTCATCGCCGACTTCCTTGGCGGACTGTTCATCATCGCCGAGAAGCAGTACGGCATCGGAGACTGGGTAGAGTTTCACTCCCCTTCGGGCACTGTCCAAGGTGACGTAGTCAATATGACATTGCGCGCCACCACGATCCGAACCCTCAACGGCGAGGAAATCATCGTGCCGAACTCCGAGGCACGCATGTGTATCAACTACTCCTCACAGTGGTCCCGTGCTGTTGTTGAAGTTCCCGTACCGATGACCGCCGGTGGCTCCATTAAGGACCTGGAAGAGCGCACTGTCGCCGCCGCCAAGAGTGCCATCGCACTGGACTCCGTCAAGGATGCAGTTCTCTCCGAGATCAAGCTGCAGTCCTCCACGGAGCTCAATCCGCCGACGGTTATGGGCCTGCCGTGGACCGTCACTATGCGCTTGATTGTCGACTGCAAACCGGGCGACCAATGGCTCATCGAGCGCGCCATCCGCGCCGCAGTCATCGACACTTGGTGGGATGACTACGGCGAGCGCGCCCAACAGACCCCGTTTGCTCCCGCCGAAGAAATCACCGGTCATGTCCGCGATGACACGATGATCGAACAGCTCAGGCAGGCCGATGCTAAGCAAGAGAAAAAACAACAGCTTGACGACGGCGACAGCGCTCCAACCGAAGTTGTCGAAGCGGTAGCGGACACTACTGCCCAGCCGGATACCGCAGAAACCAAACTGATGGAAACTCAGACCGTCGATAAGCAAGACGGGAACGAGCGATCCGACCTGCCGCATGCGGGTGCTGACCTCGATGATGCTCGACGCGAGCAAGAGGACAGCGGAAGCAACAACGCCATCCGCAAGCTGGTTAGCCACCCTGACTGGAAGACGCTCACGACGCGCCAGAAAATCCGGCGAATCCTCTCTGCAGGTGGACGTGCTCGCGTTTCGACAATCATGCTCTTGGCAACCCTAATTGTCCTCGGCGTTTTGAATCTCATGACGGTCGAGACCGAGGGCGGCCCATCCGGATGGCTAGCACCGAGCAGGTGGAGCGATTGGGTAACGACACAGGAAGAGGACTCGGAAGAGTCGTCAGCTCCGCAATCATCGAACCAGCCGACTAGTACCACACAGAGTGTGCAGCCCACCGAGACTTCACAGCAGACTCAGACATCACAGAATCAGCCGTCCGAGACTTCACAGCAGCCTCAGAGCACGCAGAACCGCGCACCTTCGACCGCCACCTCCACCGAGCCAGACTCTACTCAGAGCAACACCGACAACGAGAACACTGGCGGATCACAGTCGACAGACTCCACTAACAACGCAGAACCAAACTCGGTCGGGGCGCAATAACGCGCAACTGCCTACCGCGCATTAACCAATCCGAACTACCCGCTACAATCAAAGGCCATGACTGACTCGACTCCACAGCTAAAATTTGCGACGCAGCGATTTCGCCCACAGAAGACGCATCTGTTCATCGTTGCGTTCATGCTCGTGCTGTGTGTAATTGCCACCGGTTTTGCCCCGTGGCTGGCCATTACCTTCCTGGCACCGTTGATTTATACGCTTTGGATTTTCCGAGTACGCACCACCGTAGGGCCACGCGGCATCACTGCGGTGTACCTATTGTCCAAGCGCCGTTCGGTGCCCTGGAGCGATTTTGCGGGCATCTTCTTCAACAAGGGCGGCCGCGCCTTTGCGGTAACCAAGTCAGATGAGCGCATCGCCCTGCCGGCCATCTCTTTTAATTCGCTGCCGGAGTTGAAGGAAGCCACTGGCGGTCTGATTCCAGATCCGATCGCTTCGGCTCGTATGGCGGAAAATGACAAGGTCGAGGTTTTCGACCGCGATGGCCACTCCGTAATGAAGAAGGTCAGTGAGGTTGAGGCTGATGCCAAGGCTAAAGGTGACGCCTCTGCCGAGTAACATATAAGCAGTCCACAAAGCCCCTAAATCTCATTATGCGGACACCAGTGACCACGAAATGAGACATTAGGGGCTTTTTGTGATTAATATGGATAATTAATTACCTTGCACCCTATCTAGGAAGGGCAGCCCCCATGATTCCCCTTCGCTCTAAAGTCACCACTGCCGGCCGTAATGCTGCAGGTGCGCGTTCGCTATGGCGCGCAACTGGCATGACCGATAACGACTTCGGCAAGCCGATTATCGCAATTGCCAACTCTTACACTCAGTTCGTTCCCGGTCACGTGCACCTGAAGGACGTTGGCGACATCGTCGCAGAAGCTGTAACCGCAGCCGGTGGCGTCCCCCGTGAGTTCAACACCATTGCTGTCGACGACGGAATTGCGATGGGCCACGACGGCATGCTCTACTCGCTGCCGTCCCGTGAGATTATTGCTGACTCTGTCGAGTACATGGTCAACGCTCACACCGCTGACGCATTGGTCTGTATTTCCAACTGTGACAAGATCACGCCGGGCATGCTCAATGCGGCTCTGCGTCTGAATATCCCGGTGGTCTTCGTTTCCGGCGGGCCGATGGAATCGGGATCGTCGATTGTTATCGATGGCGTCGTCAAGCCCGGCTCTGACCTCGTCTCGGCTATTTCTGCATCCGCGAACGACAAGGTCGATGACAAGAACCTGCTCGACATCGAGCGCTCGGCATGCCCGACCTGCGGATCGTGCTCGGGCATGTTCACTGCAAACTCGATGAACTGCCTGACCGAGGCCCTCGGCCTGTCCCTGCCGGGTAACGGTTCTACCCTGGCAACTCAGCAGGCGCGTCGCGATTTGTTCACGCGCGCCGGTGAACTGATTGTGGACCTGGCGAAGAGCTACTACCACGATGGTGACGAGTCCGTGCTGCCGCGCAACATCGCCAACCGCGACGCGTTTGTCAACGCAATGACGCTCGACGTTGCCATGGGCGGTTCCACCAACACGGTGCTGCATATTCTCGCTGCCGCCCAGGAGGGCGAGATCGACTTCGACCTCTCCGACATCGACGCGATTTCCCGCCGCGTGCCTTGTCTGTCCAAGGTGGCACCGAACTCGGACTACTACATGGAGGACGTCCACCGCGCCGGTGGTATTCCAGCCATCCTCGGCGAACTGCGCCGCGCGGGCCTGCTGCAAATGAATGTCCGCTCCGTTCACTCCCCATCTCTGGAGGAGCACCTGGACAACTGGGATATCCGCGGCGGCAAGGCCACTGACGAAGCGATTGAACTGTTCCACGCAGCCCCTGGCGGCGTGCGCACCACCGAGCCGTTCTCCACATCCAACCGCTGGGAGAGCCTGGATACGGACTCCGAAAATGGCTGCATCCGCGACTTCGACCACGCCTACACGAAGGAAGGCGGTCTGTGTGTCCTGCGCGGCAACATCGCCGAGGACGGCGCTATCCTGAAGACCGCCGGTATCGGCGAGGATCAGTTCCACTTCGAGGGCACCGCTCGCGTCGTAGAAAGCCAGGAAGAGGCTGTCTCGGTCATCTTGAACCGCACCTTGCAGCCGGGCGAAGTTCTCTTTGTCATCTACGAGGGTCCTTCCGGCGGCCCGGGCATGCAGGAGATGCTGCACCCGACCGCATTCATCAAGGGCGCTGGCCTGGGTAAGGTCTGTGCACTGGTCACCGATGGTCGCTTCTCCGGGGGTTCCTCCGGACTGTCTATCGGCCACGTTTCCCCGGAGGCCGCTGCCGGCGGCGCAATCGGTCTCGTCCGCAACGGCGACCCGGTGTACATCGATGTCGCTGAACGACGCCTTGAGATTCAGGTGTCCGACGAGGAGCTGGCCGCTCGTCGCGATGAGGAGCTCAAGCGCGATAAGCCATTTACTCCGCACAAGCCGCGTCCGCGCAAGGTCTCCAAGGCGCTGCGCGCATACGCCAAGATGGCGTCCAGTGCGGATAAGGGCGCGATCCGCATTGTCGACTAGCTAGATCAAACCCGTTTAAAGGCCTGTGCTTACCGCACGGGCCTTTGGCGTTTCTAGAGTGGCTTTGCGCCCAGTCTTCTGCGTGGGCTTCACCAAATCCCGGTACTCGACGTCGGCAATCCCCTCAGCGACGTCCTCGGTGTGTGCATATTTGCCGCCCTCGGTAATGGCCGCCATTACATATCCGGGGCCAAAAACAACGGAAGAGTGCCACGAACGCCGGTTGGACCAGCCCATTTTCGCGCCTTCAGAGCCGGGCAGCCCGGCAAGACCAAAATTCTGTCGATAGCCATCGGCAGCAATCGGCGACCAGTGTCGCATCGCCTCGAGCACCTCAGAATTAGGATGCTTCAGACGAAGCTGGGAAATAAAAGACACCACATCTTCCGCGGTGGTCCTCGATACTCCCCACTTTTCTCCGCCGGAAGTGTTGAACAGGCCGTACTCGGTCGCAATGGAATCGACCGATTCCGGGTACTTCCGGTAAAAGTCGGCGGCCAAATCGTCGTCGGAACGCGAAATCATCTTTTCGACGCGCTCGGCATCGTCGGCAGTGCCGTGTTCGAGCACATACTGACCGATATACAACTTAATCAGGGATAGCGCCGGCAGCGGGCGTTGCGATGCCTGGCTGCTGTACCCCACGCCCACCGGCTCGTAGCTCACCGCCATTTGCGTGCGCGGGTCAGTCTCAATCAACCCTTCGGCGTTGAGGTTCATGCGCGGCAGACTCACCTCATGAGTCGGCCAGGCGCTTGCCGACGAGACGGAGGCTGCAACCTCATTGTGCTCGCCGGCAGCGGCTGTCGAAGGTGAGTGAATCGACGTTGTAGCGCCTATCGAAGACATGAAAAAGACCACCGCGAGGGTGGTCTTTAGTACGTGTCTCGACTTTGGCATAGGGGGCATTGTACCCCGGCCCTAACGGAGAACCTAGTTTAGGTCGCTCGACTGTTTGTGCAGCTGCGAGCCGCCTTAGCCAACAAACGGCAGCGTGCCGGTCGTCAGCCACCACAGGCCAATTGCTGCGGCGATGGACAGAATTCCGAAGATCCACGACGATGCCAGTGGTCGACGAGCCCAGCCGCGTCCGAAATCGATGCCGATACGGCCCGGGCCGGTGAACTGCAAGCCAAGCGCCATGGCGGTCATCAACAGCTGTAGTTGGAGGTTACTGGAGTCCTGGCCAACGATATTCACACCATTGGCAGAGGTAGCCACATCAAACATGCTGAGGTAGGCGGACAATGCCAGCGCCAACGCCGCGGCCAGCGGTGTCGCGAGACCCAAGATAAGCAGGGCACCCGCGATAAGCTGAACCGTTGGGATGGCAGTGGCCATTACAGGGCCGAGGGCAAAGTTGTTCTGGCTAAACTGTGTCTCCAGCGCAGTGGTGCCACCGGAGTTGCCCCAGCCGAGCAGCGTTGTCAGACCATGGACCAGCAGTAGCGCACCCAATCCAAGACGCAGCAGCAGGAGGCCGAAGTCAGTGGTACCGCGACGGAACTCCGGTTCGTTGTCGTCGTAGAAGTCCGTGTCTTCATCGTCGTCAGCAGCGGCGGTAGTCGTAGCAGCAGTTGCCCCGGCGGCTCCTACGCCTGCTCCTGCAACACCAGCGGCGCCAGCTGCACCAGCGGTATCGCGGGACGCAGCCGGTTCAGCGAAATCCGATTCATCGAAATACTGAGTCTCAGCTGCGGAATTGCGTGAAGAGTCATAGGTCGGCTCCGCCTCATCGTCGAATGCTGGCTGTGCTTCCGACTTATTTGCAGTAGCTCCCGCTGCGGACGCTCCTGCCGCTTCAGAAGCCGAGAAGGCTTGCGTCGGCTGGCTGAAATCCTCGTCTGAATCAACGCGCTCACTACGAGCCGGCTGCTCAAAGATTTCGGTTGCCTCCGACTCCGGGGCCACCTCCGACTCTTTATCAGCCGCGGGCGCTGACTCAGTTTCAGCCTGTTCATCCCGCGGCGAAGGCTTACCGGCAGGGCTAATCACCTGAGGTGCCGTGCGGCCTGCAGCGGCGTAGGCGTCGTAGCGCTTCTTCGGCTCATCCTGAACTTCAGGCTCCGGTTCCGAGCTCGGCTCAACCTCTGTCTCTGCCACTGTCTCTGATGCAGCGGTAGGTTCCGGAGTCAGGTTTTCTTGGTCTGCCTCCGACTCCTCCGCTACGCGCTTTTCCGGCACACCCGGAAAAACCTGCGTTGCGGTGTTGTCGCTGTCATCACGGTTGGTTTCTTCGTTCATTGGCTCAGCGAGCTTGCGGTAGGTCGGGACGTCGAGATCGTCATCGAATCCGTCCTCCACATTCTCGAGGGCGCGGTCGTTCGGGTACTTCTCTGAGTCGCTCACATCGTCCACATTAAATCTACTGCCTCACTTTTGGTCGCAGGCGTGGCCGTGAAACGAGGCTGTATTGTGTATGCCTATGGGATTCCACCTCGTCCACACCAGCAGTGCACAGGCTCGCGCTCGCGGGCGGCGTCGTCGTGCTGCGCTCGCCGCTGGTGTCATCGGGATGGTCTCTCTTTCCGGCTGCATGAGTGCCTCGAACGCGCTTGAGTTGCCGTTTACGGAAGACAAGTCAGAGCCGACGGGCATTGCCATGCCGAAGTTTTCCTCCCCTGATTTGCCCTCTACCCCGGTCCCAACCACGGAAAGCAAAGCCAAAGACAAAGGTCCCTGCGACCTCGACGATGTCACTCTCGCGGCCTGCCTACCGCTTACCACCGCGCTAGCCTCAACCGGCCCTGGGGAGGCTCTCGTCGCCACCGACGACGGTGCACTCACCGTTGTCGCACCGGGTAAGACACCGCGTGAGGTCGCACGGCTCGGCGCCCCTGCAAAACAACTGCTGCCCAGTCCCTCGGTTGAAGAGGACCGTCAGGTCTTTGTTTTGCGTAACGACGACACCATTGCGCGCGTCACCCTCGTGGAGGGCAGCACCGCTGATGTGCGCGAACTTCCGGACCTCAGCGAGCCCGGCATTCTCGGAATCTATTTTGACCGAACTTCGGACACCCTGTCCCCGCGCAAATTGCTCGTGGGAGATCCAGGCATTGAGTTTCAGCAGTTCTGCCATGGTCCGGACGGAATGCCGCCGTTGGCAACCGCCATTCTCGACGGCACCCCACAGCTGGTTCAGCTCACCGGCCCTGTGATTAACCCCCTCGGCGGTGTGGACCTGAACGATTCCATCGGTGGATGCGCAGTGATGGGTGACCGCGTGGTCATTGCCATCCCAGACGCGCAGAAGGTCATCTCCATGCCGGTGGGTCCGAAGTCAAGTGGGCCCGACGCGGCGTGGGAGGTCAAGGGTTCCCCTGAAGTGCTTGTCGACGGCGACTTCGGCCACATCTCGTATGTAGCGGCTGTCGCAGCGAATCAGGGTATTGAAGTTTGGGGTGCCACGACCAACAAAACCGCCGGGGCACAACCGTCGGAGTCCGACGAACGCGTCGTCAGACTGCCGAGCGATGGTGCCGCCGGCGGTTCCCCGGATTAGCTTTCAGGGAGGCTAGCTCAGCTTCTTCGCAATCAGCTGGTTGACCTGAGCCGGGTCTGCCTTGCCGCGGGTGGCCTTCATGACCTGCCCCACGATGGCACCGACGACCTTCTTGTTGCCAGCTCGGTACTTCTCGACGATGTCCGGGTTAGCAGCCAGTGCATCGTCGACGGCCTTCTCAATAGCACCGTCGTCGCGAACGACCTCCAGGCCACGGGCAGCAACGACCTCATCAACATCGCCCTCGCCTGCGAGCACGCCGTCGACGGCCTTACGGGCCAGCTTGTTGGTCAGCTTGCCCTCTTCAATCAGTGCAATCACACGTGCAACCTGTGCCGGGGTAATCGCGAGCTCAGCCAGCTCCACGCCTGCCTCGTTGGCCTTCTGTGCCAGGTAAGCGACCCACCAGGAACGAGCCTCAGCCGGGCCGGCACCAGCCTCAACGGTGTCGACAATCAGGTCGAGAGCGCCGGCGTTAACCAAGTCGCGCATTTCCTCGTCCTTCAGACCCCACTCTTCCTGAATACGGGCACGACGCACCCACGGCAGCTCCGGCAGAGTTGCGCGGATTTCCTCCACCCACTCACGCGGCGCAATCACAGGTGGCAGATCCGGGTCGTTGAAGTAGCGGTAATCCGACTGCGATTCCTTCGGGCGGCCCTTGGAGGTCGTGCCGTCGGTCTCCTGGTAGTGGCGGGTTTCCTGAACGATCTCCTCGCCATTAGTAATCGCAGCAGCCTGGCGCTGCATCTCGTAGCGAACAGCCTGTTCAACCGACTTCAGGGAGTTGATGTTCTTAGTCTCGGTACGAGTGCCGAACTCCTCCTGGCCGATTGGGCGCAGGGAAACGTTGGAGTCCACACGCATCGAGCCCTGGTCCATGCGGGCATCGGAGACACCGAGGGACTTCACCAGGTCACGCAGCGCAGAAACGTACGCACGAGCAACCTCTGGGGCACGCTCCCCTGCACCGAGAATTGGCTTAGTAACGATCTCAATCAGCGGAATACCTGCGCGGTTGCAGTCCACCAGCGAACGCGTGGCGCCGTGAATACGACCATCGGCACCGCCCAAGTGCGTCAGCTTGCCGGTGTCTTCTTCCATGTGAGCGCGCTCGATTTCGACACGGAACTCCGTGCCGTCGTCAAGCTGAACGTCAAGATATCCGTCGTAGGCGATTGGTTCGTCGTACTGCGAAATCTGGTAGTTCTTCGGCTGGTCCGGGTAGAAGTAGTTCTTGCGCGCGAAGCGGGAGGACTCAGCAATCTCGCAGTTCAGCGCCAGGCCAATCTTGATGGCCCACTCAACGCCCTGACGGTTAACCACAGGCAGCGCGCCAGGTAGGCCGAGGCTGCAGGGATCGACGTTGCTATTCGGCTCGGCACCAAAGTGCGCCGAGGAGGAGGAGAACATCTTGGTATTCGTCGAGAGCTCGACGTGAACCTCCATGCCCATTACCGGGTCAAAACGTTCGAGGACCTCATCAAAGTCCATCAAGTCATCAGCGTATGCAGCGGTCATGTTTGTAGAGTCTACTAGCGATGGCCCCGCACGCGTGCCCTAGGGTATAAGTCGTGCCCGGAGTTAACGAACACCCACCGATTCCACCGACGTCAGCACGCGATACGCCAACGTTCCGCGACGCCGCTGACCGCCACCGCGCAGGCGCTACTTTCGACAACGACCTGCAGGAAAGCGCCGACGGAGCCACGGGCTACCACCGCGTGCGCCCCGGATATCCTCCAACCGTCATCGAAGCGCTTACCCGTCTCGCACCGCACCCACAGGTAGTCGCCGATATCGGCGCCGGCACTGGAAAGCTCACCGCCTCGCTTGCCGACGTCTACCGCGATGCCACCCTGCTGGCACTCGATCCCTCCACCGCGATGCGGCAAGCACTGATGCACAATGTGCCAGCGGCGGAATGCCTGGAAGGCACTGCGGAGCGCACGGGACTGGAGCCCAACAGCGTCGATGTAGCAACATGTGCGCAGACATGGCACTGGGTGGACCCGACAGCTGCAGGTAAAGAACTCACTCGGGTGCTACGCGCGGATGGCGTGGCTATGTTGGTGTGGAACACCTTGGATGTTTCCGTACCGTGGGTGCATCGGCTCAGCCGCATAATGCACGCCGGCGACGTGTTGCGTCCCGGCTTCTACCCCGAGGTTGACCCGGAGCTGGAGCTAGTCGATGAGGTGCGTCTGGCCTGGGAGCAGACACTGACCATCGAGGACATCGTGCTGCTGGCACGAACCCGTTCCTATTGGCTTCGTTCCAAGCCCGCCACTCGCGCCAAGGTGGAGGCGAACTTGCATTGGTATCTCCACGAACACTTGGGGCACACATACGAAGAAGGCATCGCCCTTCCCTACCGGTGCGATGCCTTCTATTTTCAAGCTGCCTAAATTTTCGAGCTGCCTAGTCGCGCTAGTTACTTTTCTTTCTTCGGCTTAGGGTGAGCCACGCGCTTGAATGCATTCTTAGTCTGTCCGGCAAGCTTCTTCGGCGCAGTGGCTGTGGCCTCGCCTGGGAAGGAGTCCCTCGCGGTCTCGCGAGGATTGTCATCATCGGAGGCTTCCTCGATTTCGGAAAGTTTCTCCAGGCGCTCATTATCCTTTTCTACGATGCGCTCGGCGTCATCCTCGGTGAATTCAACATTATCGTCGCTGACCAGTTCCTCGACGATGTCGTCGCGGACGCTCTCCTGAAGATCGACGTTGGAAATGTTGGAGTTGGCCAAAGCGCGGTCGAGCTTCTTCTGATCGGCGGTGGTGAACTTCTTGTTCGGATGCATCTTCCGGCGTGCGAGCTTCCGGATACGACCGCGGCGCTTCGACTCCTCCATCAGCTTGTTGCGTCCTGCCAGGTACGCACCGCACAGAATCACGATTAGGGCGATACCGACATAGCCTAGTGCCGGGTAAATGGAGCCAACCAGAGCCTTGAACCCAAAGAAACTTAGGCCAAAGCCAATCAGCACGGTCACGATGAATACCAGGCGGAAACGGTGCGGGGTATTGCGTGTTAGGCGGCGGCCCAGCGCGTAGAACATGCCAATGGCCGTGTTAAAAATCATGGCGTAGATGATGATTGCCATCACGGTACCCAGGACCGGGTGGATGTCATTGACGATTGCCAGGGTCGGCATATCTTCGTGGCCAACATCCTTGACCTTGAAGAAGAGGGCAAAGGTCACCAGCGTCAGCAGACCTGCATAGATGCTCCCGCCCATGAGACCACCGATGCCAGCTTCACGCGGGTTCAGGTAGCTACCGCCGATGACAATCGACATCGATACGGCCACCATCACACAGAAACCGACATAGTTCAGGGCAGAAATAGACCAGTGTGGCAGCGATGTCGACAGTTCATTGGTGTACTGCGCGGCCTCCGACATCGACGTGTCGGTGGTGAACAAAGTGTAGATACCGGCTCCAAGCAGGAACACGATAATGAATGGAGTGATCATGCCAATCACGCGGCTGACCTTGTCGGCATCCAGCATGCCTACACCCAAAGTCAGGGCAACCATGATGACGGCGCCGATCCACACCTCAAGTCCGAACTGCTGGTTCAAGTTCGCACCGGCACCGGCGAACATGACGAAGCCGGTACAGAACAGCGTGATCATCACGGCGATATCCAAAATCTTCGAAACCCAACTGCGGGTGATTACGTCGAAGACCTCGGAGTGCTCATCAGCCTGCAAGTAGCTGGCAATTGACAGCACTGCCAGGCCACTGGCAATCATCACGACGGAGGCAAGTACCACGCCCCACAAGCCGTTAGTGCCAAATGCCACGAAGTACTGCATCATTTCCTGGCCGGATGCGAATCCGGCACCGACAGTTAGGCCGACAAAGGCCATCGCGATTGTTGTGGCTCTTTTCCACATAACGAGAAAATCCTAAATATAAGTCTATTTTTCAAAAACCGGAACCTTACAAAGCATACTGCCCGAGCTGGTGATTGATACACCAGCTCGGGCAGTATGCCTATTTTGTTACGAAGATGTGCCTAAATGTTTAGCAACGCGTGCTTAACCGACGCGTTTAACCAAACAGCGCAGCAGCTGCGCGGTAACGGCCATCCGGCACAACCTTCAACTCAGCAACCGCATCGTCGATGTCGATACGCTCGATGTTCTCACCGTGCAGAGCGACGATCTTGCCGAAGTCCCCCTCGTGTACTGCTCGGGTGGCGTGGACACCGTAGCGGGTAGCAAGCACGCGGTCGTACGCAGTCGGCGTACCGCCACGCTGAATGTGACCCAGCACCGTGGTGCGAACGTCGTACCCGGTGCGCTTCTTAATCTCCGCACCAATAACCTGACCAATGCCGTTGAAGGTTTGGTGGCCGAACTGGTCGACACCGCCCTCTTCGTACTCCATGGTGCCCGGCTTCGGGGTGGCGCCCTCAGCGACGACGATAATGCCGTACTTCTCACCCATCTGGAAACGGCGCTCCATCGACTTCACAATCTCGTTGATGTCGAATGGCTTTTCCGGAATGACAATGTGGTGAGCACCGCCGGCCATACCCGCATGCAAAGCGATCCAGCCAACGTGTCGACCCATGACCTCAACAATCATGACGCGCTGGTGGGATTCCGCAGTGGTGTGCAGACGGTCAACCGCGTCGGTGGCAACAGCCACAGCCGTGTCGAAACCGAAGGTGTAGTCCGTACCGTTGACGTCATTATCAATAGTCTTCGGAACACCGACGACCGGCACCCCATTGTCCGAAAGCCACTTGCCGGCCTTCAGCGTACCTTCGCCACCGATTGGGATCAGGGCATCGATGCCCGCATCAGAGAGATTTTCCTTGATGCGGTCGAGGTTAGACATGAGAATGTCCGGATGCACGCGGCCGGTGCCCAGCATCGTGCCGCCACGCAGCAGCATACGGTCAATCCGCTCATCGTCGTAAAGCTGGACCCTACGGTCTTCCATAAGACCAATCCAACCGTCCTCAAAACCGACGACGGTTGAGCCGTACTCGCTCGAGCTGGTACGGACAATTGCACGGATAACGGCATTCAGACCGGGACAATCTCCACCGGAGGTAAGGGTCGCAATTCGCATGATGCCCACCTTAGTCGCGTTAGTCAGTTCGTGCTTGACGGCCTTGGTCGAAACTACTTCTGCAGGTACTCCTGCCCTGGTAGCTCAGACGGTAGCTCCATCTTCGTCGTCACCTCCGACGCCGGCACAAGACCATATTCCTCGAGCGCCTTGCGCACGTACTCTGCGGCATCGACGTTCAGCGGAGACTCCGTCCACAATGCAATCGGCAGGTTAATAAAGCGGTTCTCCTTGACCGCCTCGAGATCCTTCGTTGCCGGATTCGTGCGCAAAACCTTGATTTTCTCTTCGAAGGTCTGACCTGGGTAGTCCACAAGCGCGATGAAGTCAGGATTCATCTCCGCGACATGCTCCCAGGAGGTCGTAGTCCAAGTGTCCTTAATCGACTCGGTCGCATTGATTGCACCGGCCTTTTCCAGGATGCCCTGCGGTGCGCCAAAGGAACCCGAGGTAAATAGTGCTTCACCGACAGAATCAAAGAGGAAGCCCACTGGCTTCTTATCTCCCTTTGGCGCGGCATCCAGGGCTTGCAGTCGGTTATCAATATCTGCAATAACCTTGTCGCCCTCACCGTCGTGTCCGGTCAAGGTAGCGATATTCTTCAAATCAATTTTGACAGCTTCCCACGGATCCACCAGACCACGAGTATGCCCCGGGTCGCCACTGCCTTCCTTGCCCGCCGAGGCTGCGTCACCAGTACGACAAGATTCCGTCAGGGTGTAGGCACCGATACCGTGCTCGGAAAGCGATTCCGGGGTAATGCCCTTGTCTTCACTAAAGCCATAGCCCCAGCCCGCCAGCATCACATCCGGTTCGGCCGCAATGACCTGCTCCAGATTCGGGTATTCCTTCGCAACTTCTGGCTTCTGCGCAATTGCATCGCCATAAGCTGCGGTCAACACCGGCAGATGCGAGGCCATAGAGCTCACCGCTGTGATCTCATCCGCAGCACCGACAGCCAGCGCCAGCGAAGCAATATTGCCGTCATTAATCAGCAGCTTTTTAGCTACACCCGGGTAGTTGACTTCTTCACCGCAGTTGGTGAGGGTAAGGCCTGACGACGAGGCCTGCGTTCCCTCATCAGAGCCACAGGCGGCGGCTCCGAATGCCAGAGCAGCCACAGCGATACCAGCTGCTGAGGCACGAAGGGGACGTCGGAAAGCATGTGCGTTATTCAAGGGAGTACTCCTAGTTGATGGTGGCAGCATCCAGCTCGCTATCGATTGCGAGGTGGCGGCGGCCAGCGGGGGAATTGAGCTGACAGGATTCAACCTGAAAGATTTGGGCGACAAAGTCGCGGGTAAGCACTTCTGCGGGAATGCCGTCGGCCGCGATACCGCCGTCCGCGACCACGATGACGCGGTCGAAGTGGTTCATCACCAGGTCCAAGTCGTGGATCGCGGCAATGACACACGCTCCGCTGGAGCGGGCCAGACGGAGGACGGATTGTTGATGGCGCACGTCGAGGTGGTTAGTGGGCTCGTCGAGAAGCATGATTGGCGAGTCCTGGGCGATGGCACGCGCCAGACACACGCGACGACGTTGCCCACCCGAGAGTTGCCCACACAGGCGTTGCGCAACCGCTTCCAACCCCACGAGCTCCAGCGCACGGTCGACGTGGGAATTGTCCTCGGCGGTGTTGCCACCAAAAAGGCGCTGGTAGGGCAAGCGCCCCAGGGAGACAAAGTCGCGCACGCGCATTTCGGCGGGTGGAACCTCGTTTTGCGCGACGAAAGCCAGATCGCGGGCGCGGTGCTTCGAGCTGATTGAGCTCATCGATTTGCCGTTAATCTCGACCTCGCCCGTGGCCGGTTTCGTGATTCCACCGAGCGCACGCAGCAACGTGGATTTACCCGCGCCGTTAACACCAATGATGGCGGTCATGGGTTCTGCACCGAAGTTGAGGTTGACTCCGCTGACAATGGTGCGCCCAGCGATATCACAGCGCATATCTTTAGCGGCGAGTACAGATTTTGGTAGAGCGCTCATTTACTCAGCACCTCCGTAGCTGTAGTGCGAGCGGCTCATGAGGTAGAGGAAAAGTGGTGCGCCAACCAATCCCGTGACTACTCCCAGCGGCATTTCCTGGCTTCCGCCCACTACGCGCGCGATGATGTCCACCCAGATGAGAAACAGTCCACCCATGAGGGCAGCAACCGGTAGGACAACGCGGTGCGTGGCCCCTACCAAGATGCGGGTCAAGTGTGGAATCACCAGGCCGACAAACCCGATGCCGCCAGAGACCGCAACGAGCGTGCCAACGAGGACAGCCTGGAGCACAAATACCTGTGTGCGTAGCCGAGAAACATCAATACCTACGGCCGCTGCGGTGCTCTCACCAGTTGCCAGCGCATCCAGATGACGGGCTTTGACCAGGAAAAACAACAGTACTGCGATGAGGACAATGAGCGGGAAGAGCGTCTTCAGCCATGTCGCACCGGCAACAGAGCCCAGCATCCAAAACATCACGGACTGCGCGGCCCTCGGGTCTGGCCCAGCGAAGACCATGAAGCTACTCAGCGCGGAAAACGCAGCGGAGAGCACAACGCCGGAGAGCACCAAACGCAGCGGAGTCAGCCCACCGCCTGCAGTGGCGAAAGCACCGACCGCGAGGGTGGCCATTACTGCACCGAGGAGTGCACCGAATGTCAGCGGCGCGATGGGGCTACCGGAGAAAGCACCAAAGATAATCACCGCGGTCGCACCGGCACCGGCGCCGGCGGAAATACCTAGCAGATATGGGTCTGCCAACGGGTTACGGACCAATGTCTGCATAGCCACACCGGAGACAGCTAGCCCCGCCCCTACAATCGCTGCGAGAATACCCCGGGGAGCGCGGAGATTCCAGACGATGGTGTCCGAACTGGCGGGCACAGATTCATCGAGCTCAATGCCGAAGATGTGATGCGAAATGACCTGTGTCGTGGTGGACCAGGTGATATCCGCCGAGCCGAAGACCACCGCAGCGACCAGACTGACGGCAATGGCTATGACAATGACCAGCCCATAGATCCAAGGCATAAACCGCGGTGGGTTTTTAAATCTAACTCTCTCCATGTTTGCGTTCCTGCGTATGTATGAAACTCTCCCCGACACGACAACAACCGCCGCTCTCCCACTTCAGTGAGAAAACGACGGTTGCAGAAAACCGACTAAGGCTTATTGAGCGTCTTTATGCAATCGAGCCGCGAACCTTTTCGTAGGCAGCGCCGACCTTGTACAGACGATCGTCACCGTGGCGCGGAGCCATAATCTGCAGGCCTACCGGCAGGCCGGTGTCTTCAGCCAGGCCCGACGGCACGGACATGCCACACATGCCGGCCAGGTTGAGCGGCAGAGTACACAGGTCGAACATGTACATGCTCAGCGGGTCGTCAACCTTCTCGCCCAACTTAAACGCAGTGGTCGGAGTGGTCGGCGAGATCAGGACATCTACCTGTTCGAAGGCCCGCTCGAAGTCCTGCTGAATCAGGGTACGGACGCGCTGTGCCTGGATGTAGTAGGCATCGTAGTAACCGACCGATAGCGCGTAGGTACCAATGATGATGCGTCGCTTAACCTCATCGCCGAAACCAGCGGCACGGGTCATAGCCATGACCTCATCGGCCGAGTGCGAACCGTCATCACCAACACGCTGGCCGTAACGCATGCCGTCGAAACGAGCCAGGTTGGAGCTGACCTCACACGGCAGAATCAGGTAGTACGCGCTCAGTGCGTGGTCGAAGTTCGGGCAATCGACCTCGACCACCTCTGCGCCAGCTTCCTTAAGCTTGTCGACGGCCTCGTGGAAGCTGTCCAGTACGCCGGCCTGGTAACCCTCGGTGCGGTCGAACTGCTTGACGATGCCGACCTTAACCCCCGTGAGGTCACCGGTAGCACCTTCCTTGGCAGCAGCAACCACATCGGCAATCGGCTGCTCCGTGGAAGTCGAGTCATTCTCGTCGTGACCAGCAATGATTTCGTGCAGCAGCGCGGTGTCCAGAACGGTTCGCGCGGTCGGCCCACCCTGATCCAACGAGGAGGCGCAAGCGACCAGGCCGTAGCGGGATACCGTGCCATAGGTCGGCTTCACGCCGACCGTTGCGGTCAGAGCTGCTGGCTGACGAATCGAGCCACCGGTGTCAGTACCGATAGCCAGCGGAGCCATACCGGAGGCCAGCGCCGCGGAAGAGCCACCACCGGAACCGCCTGCGGTGCGCTCAACATCCCACGGGTTGTGAGTCGGGCCGTAAGCGGAGTTTTCAGTCGACGAGCCCATGGCGAACTCATCCATGTTGGTCTTACCCAGAATTGGGATGCCAGCTGCACGCAGCTTGGCAGTAACCGTTGCGTCGTAAGGGCTCATGTAGCCCTCGAGCATCTTGGAAGCGCAGGTGGTCGGCGCATCGGTGGTAGTGAAGACATCCTTCAGCGCCAGCGGAACACCGGCCAGCGCGGAGGCCGGCTCCTCGCCAGCATCCAGCGACTCATCGACCTTGCGAGCTGCAGCCAGGGCCTCTTCGGCACCGACGTGCAGGAATGCGTGAATGTCCTCATCAATTGCCGCGATACGGTCGAGGAACGCCTGGGTGACCTCTACCGAGGTCAGCTCACGAGCGTGAATCTTCTGTGCGAGCTCAAAAGCGCTCAGCCCCAGAATCGGGTCCTCAGCAACAGCGGCATGCAGGTTCGGGTTAGCTGCAATCATTTCTTCCACGTACTCCTACTCGCCGAGAATCTGGGGAACTTCGAAGCGCTGGCGGTCCTGCGACGGCGCCTGGTCCAGCGCCTGCTCCGCAGTCAGCGTCGGCTTGACGACGTCCTCGCGCATCACACCGGACAGCGAAGAGGGGTGACTCATCGGTTCAACATCATCCGCAGCCACCTTTTGAACGGCCTGGACGTGGTTAATAATGCCGTCGATCTGACCGGCGAACTCGTCGAGTTCCGCGTCAGTCAGAGCCAGACGGGACAATCGCGCTAGGTGGGCGACCTCATCGCGTGAGATAGCTGGCACGCTAGTACCCCTTTCATTTCTTCGTACGAAGCTAGTGCACAGAAGTTTAGTTGAAACTGATTTTGAACCGCGCGAGCGGGCTGTACTTGCCAACAGTAGTCGTTGTCGCCAAGTAGTTGTCCGCAGGGTCTTACATTTCAAAGGTTTACCCTGTAGCCTAAATCACTACTTCTATAGTTACACCGCAAGCATCACTATCAATTATTCGAAAGGTTGTGCACACAGCCATGAGTTACCTCCTTCGCATCCAGCTTCCCGACGAACCAGGCGCACTTGGCTACGTCGCGGCTGCCCTGGGCGAAGTAGAAGGTGATATTCGCAGTGTCGATGTCGTAGATTACGGCGCTAATGGCGTTGTTGTCGACGACATCGTGGTTGACCTGCCCATGGGCCTGCTCCCAGACACACTGATTACGGCGGCTCAGTCCATTAGCGGAGTGGAAGTCGATTCAATTAGGCCTTTTTCCGGCTCGGTCGACCGCCGCGGACAGATTGCGCTGCTGGCCAAGTTCTCACAGCACACGAAGAATTTGGATCGTGCCCTCGGAGATGTCGTCGACGGCCTGCCTCAGACTATGACTGCCGGCTGGGCTATCGTCCTCGGCGAACAGAGCGATGGCCGGTGGGTACGTCGCGCTTCCTCTACCGCTGCTCCAGAGGATAACGGCCGGACTCTGCCGGAAGCCCCGATTGACTCGCCACGAAACCTGGATCCGGACGAAGAAACGTGGCTTCCGGAGGACTGGACGGTTATGGACTCCTCCATTGCCGCTACCCCAATGGGCAAGGGCCTCGTTCTCGTTATTGGCCGGCCCGGCGGGCCAGACTTCCTGCCAAGTGAGGTTGAGCACTTGGGACGTATTGGCACGATTGTCGGTGCGATTATCGACTAGCAGCGGCTAGTGGGCTGCTCCCTTCTGTGGGCTGCTCCCTTCTGCTCGAAGCTCTTACCCTATGGCTCCTCCCCTATGGAGCGCAGTGATTCACGCTTAGCGGTAAAGTCTGGAAATGATACCAGTCAATAAGGAGCTTCTTTGATGTCGAACTTGAGTGACCTCGTCGGATCCCACGTGCGTGCCGAATCCGGCCGTGTCCCCCAGTCGTCCACTGAGATGGAATTCTGGTCCGGTCTGTCACGGGTTGTTGTCGATGACCTAGCGGACAACTGGCAGCGCACCACGGAGGCATACGCTGCTACCCGCCAGCAGCACTACTTCTCCGCCGAGTTCCTCATGGGTCGCGCCCTGCTGAATAACCTGCTCAATGCAGGTCTGGTGGATGAGGCCTCTGCTGCCGTGAAAAAGTACGGCAAGAATCTGACAGACGTGCTCGAGGCTGAACACGACGCCGCTCTCGGTAACGGTGGCCTGGGTCGTCTGGCCGCCTGCTTCCTGGATTCCTGTGCCACGCAGAATCTGCCGGTGACCGGTTATGGCATCCTCTACCGCTACGGTCTGTTCAAGCAGACCTTCGAAGATGGCTTCCAGGATGAGCACCCGGACCCGTGGATGGAAGAGGGCTACCCCTTCGTCATTCGTCGCGAGGAACTGTCCAAGATTGTCACCTTTGATGACTTGGTGGTGCGCGCTGTTCCATATGACATGCCAATTACCGGCTACGGCACCGATAACGTCGGCACGCTGCGCCTGTGGCACTCGGAGCCGATGCGTGAGTTCGACTATGACGCCTTCAACTCGCAGCGCTTCACCGACGCCATTGTCGAACGGGAGCGCGTCCATGACCTGTGCCGCGTGCTCTACCCGAATGACTCGACCTATGACGGCAAGGTCCTGCGTGTCCGCCAGCAGTACTTCTTCGTCTCCGCTTCGCTGCAGACGATGATCGATTCTTACATCGAGAATCACGGCGAGGACCTGCGCGATTTCCACAAGTACAACTCCATTCAGCTCAATGACACCCACCCGGTGCTCGCTATCCCAGAGCTGATGCGTCTGCTCCTGGATGAGCACGATATGAGCTGGGACGACGCCTGGAACGTCGTGTCCAACACCTTCGCCTACACCAACCACACCGTTCTGGCAGAAGCGTTGGAGACCTGGGAATACTCCATTTTTGACCGTCTCTTCGGCCGCGTTCTGGAGATCACCCGCGAGATTGACCGCCGCTTCCGCGAAGACCTGGCGGAGCGCGGCTTCGACCAGGGCAAGATTGACTACATGGCGCCGATTTCTCACGGTCGCATCCACATGGCGTGGATCGCCTGCTACGCCGCGTACTCCATCAACGGTGTTGCTGCCCTGCACACGGAGATTATTAAGCGCGAAACGTTGAAGGACTGGCACGATATCTGGCCGGAGCGCTTCAACAACAAGACCAATGGCGTCACCCCGCGCCGCTGGCTCAACCAGTGCAACCCGCGCCTGTCGGCACTGCTGACTCGCCTGTCGGGTTCGGACGCCTGGGTCACTGACTTGGACAAGCTCGCTGAGCTCGAAAAGTTTGCTGACGACGAGGCCGTGTTGCGTGAGATTCTCGACATCAAGCACGAGAACAAGAAGGACTTCGCCACCTGGCTGGAGCACCGCCAGGGTATTTCGGTGAACCCGGACGCCATCTTCGATACCCAGATTAAGCGTCTGCACGAGTACAAGCGCCAGCTTCTCAACGCGCTCTACATCCTCGATCTCTACTACCGCATCAAGGAAGACCCAGCGCTGGACGTGCCACCGCGCGTGTTCATCTTCGGTGCCAAGGCCGCCCCAGGCTACGTTCGCGCGAAGGCCATCATTAAGTTCATCAACGCTATCGCGGACAAGGTCAATAACGATCCGGACATGGACGGTCGCCTGCAGGTCGCTTTCGTTGAGAATTACAACGTCACCCCGGCAGAGCACATCATCCCGGCCACCGACGTCTCCGAGCAGATTTCCACTGCCGGTAAGGAGGCTTCGGGTACCTCGAACATGAAGTTCATGATGAACGGCGCACTGACGCTGGGCACCATGGACGGCGCAAACGTCGAAATCGTCGACGCCGCCGGCGAAGAGAACGCCTACATCTTCGGTGCGCTGGAAGAGGAGCTGCCGGAGCTGCGTCGCACCTACAGCCCGCGTGGCACTTACGAAACGGTGCCGGGTCTCAAGCGCGCGGTCGATTCGCTTGTCGACGGCACTTTTGCTGACGGTGGCAGCGGAATGTTCCACGACCTGCACTTCTCGCTGCTGGAGTCCAACGGGTACGAGCCAGCCGATGTCTACTACGTCCTCGGCGACTTCGCTGACTACCGCGAGACCCGCGACCGCATGGCCGAGGACTACCGCGACGAGCTGGCGTGGGCCAAGAAGTGCTTCCTGAACATCATCCGTTCGGGCCGCTTCTCCTCCGACCGCACTATCCGCGATTACGCCAATGAGGTCTGGAAGCTGGAAGAGACCAAGATTTAGGCCCGGCTGGGTCAAATCCTGGCTGGGCCAAGCCCCAGCTAGGCCTGACCAGTTTCCAGCAATCGCTTGAACCCATCCTCGTCGAGGATGGGCAAGCCCAGCTCCTCGGCCTTTGTGGCCTTGGAACCGGCGTTTTCGCCAACCACCACGTAGTCGGTCTTCTTCGACACCGACCCTGCGGCCTTACCGCCACGGGAGATAACGGCTTCCTTCGCGCTGTCGCGAGTGAAGTCCTCCAAAGAGCCGGTGACTACCACGGTCAATCCCTCTAGCACCTGATCTGGACGATCGGCGACCTCATCGGCCATACGCACACCGGCAGCTTCCCAGCGCTCGACAACCTCGCGGTGCCAGTCCACCTCGAACCAGTCAGCCACGGAATCGCCGATGATCTCGCCAATGCCATCGATGGCCGAAATCTCCTCGCGGCTCGCAGCGCGCAGCGCCTCCATCGAGCCGAACTTCTGTGCCAAGGTCCGCGCCACTGTTGGACCCACATGACGAATGGACAGGCTGACCAATACGCGCCACAGCTCTTTATCCTTAGCTGCCTCGATGTTGGCCAACAGTTTCTTACCATTGGCGTTCAGGGTTTTCCGCGAAGCCGTAGTGTAGACCTCAGTGCCGAGCAAATCTTCCTCGGTGAGGTCGAAGAGGCGGGACTCGTCGGCAAGCACGCCGCGATGAATCAAATCGGCAGCGCCCCTCTCCCCCAGGTTTTCGATATCGAACCCGGAGCGGGAGGCGAGGAATTCAATTCGACGCCGCAGCTGACCTGGACAGTAGCGGGTATTGGGGCAACGCCAATCGGCATCGCTGTCCTTTGCCGGAGCCAAACGAGTACCGCACTCGGGGCAGAGAGTCGGGTAAATGTACTTTCGCTCGCTACCATCTCGGAGATCGGCTACGGGGCCGAGTACCTCTGGAATCACGTCACCGGCCTTGCGGATGGTCACACGGTCCCCGATGAGCACACCCTTTCGGTGCACCTCGGAAGGGTTGTGTAGCGTCGCCATCTCGACAGTTGACCCGGCCACGAAGACCGGCTTCATCACGGCATATGGCGTCGCACGACCAGTTCGGCCGATGGAGACTCGAATGTCCAGCAGGTCCGTGGTGACCTCTTCTGGCGGATACTTGTAGGCAATCGCCCAGCGCGGCGCCCGCGAGGTCGCGCCCAACGCGCGCTGCTCGGAAAGGGAGTCAACCTTGACCACAAGCCCGTCCATCTCGTGGATGGCGTCGTGGCGGTGCTCGCCCCAGTACTGCATCTGCTTAACGACGTCATCCGCGGAATGAACCTGCTTTGTATACGGCGACACGTGGAAACCCCACTCGTCCAAGGCACGATATGCCTCGTGCTGGGACTGTGGACGCCAGCCCTCGATATGACCAATTCCATGGCAAATCATGGACAACCGGCGCTTGGCCACTTCTGCAACATCCTTCTGTCGCAGGGAACCGGCGGCGGCGTTACGGGGGTTGGCAAACGGCTTCTGACCCGCTTCGACGCGATCGGCGTTGATGCGTTCGAACTCTTCCAACGAGATAAAGACTTCACCACGCACCTCGAGCACGTCGGGGATGTTCTCGCCGCTGATTTCATGCGGAATATCTTCGATAGTGCGCGCATTGGCGGTGACGTTCTCCCCCACGCGGCCGTCTCCGCGGGTGGCCGCCCGGACAAGGCGGCCATTCTCATAGACCAGATCGATAGACAGGCCATCGATTTTCAGCTCGGTCAGATACGTGCTGGCCGGGGTGCGGGCCAGCCAGCCGCGCAACTCCTGCTCATCGAAAACATTGTCCAAGCTGTAAAGGCGTTCGAGGTGCTCAACAGGCTCGAACACTTCCCCGTCGGCAGGCGTGTCGACCTGCGCACCGACCTGCTGCGTGGGGCTGTCCGGCACCACCAGATCGGGCCACTGCTCCTCTAACCGCTGCAGTTGACGGAACATCTCGTCGTATTCAGCATCGGAGATAACCGGCTGCGCGGTGTAGTACAGCGCAGCGTTTTCACGAATGCGAGTTGCTAGATCTTGCCACTTCTCCCGGACGTCCGCCGGCGCTGGCTCGGAGGCGGGGGCGCTGGAAAACGAAGACAAATCGGAGGTTGACAGGTCGGAGTTCTCATCGGTCGAGGAAGTCACGTCGCTCATTCTATGTCATTGCCCGGATGCGCCGGAGGACACGGAAATTCTCTTGACCTTGTTCCTGCCCCTCAGCGAATCCGCACTCTCCGCTACAGTTGAGACATGCATAATTTCGATCCGCGACGCATGCTCGCGTTTGATCTGGAGACTACCGGCACGGATCCTCGCACCTGCAAGATTGTCACTTCCGCACTGGTCCGACTGACTGAGCAGGGCAAAGATTCCACCATCATGCTCGCTAATCCCGGTGTCGAAATTCCACAAGCTGCGTCTGATGTGCATGGCATCACCACTGAAAAAGCTCGCGCGGAGGGGCGCCCGCACGATGAAGTGCTAGCGGATACCATTGCCGGCCTTCGAGCTGCCTGGCGCGATGGTCTGACCGTAGTGGCCTATAACGCGGCTTATGATCTGACGGTACTGCGCTCGCAGGATCCCAGTTTTACTGTTGACGGCCTCGTCGTCGACCCCTTTGTGCTGGATAATTACGTCGACCCAGAACGTCGTGAAAAACGCACTTTGACTGATGTCTCCCGCCATTATCAGGTGCGCCTGGACGGGGCACATGATGCCACCGAAGATGCTCTGGCGGCTGCGCGCATCGCATGGGTGATGGCGCGCCACTACCGGGAGCTAACCGAAAAATCAGGGGAAGAGCTGATGGAGCTGCAGGCCGTCGCGTACTACCAGTACAAGAAGAACCTGCAGCAGTACCTGACCGAAAAGGGTAAGGATACGTCGGACTTCACCTTCGGGTGGCCGATGGACTGAGCAGCGACCCCTTCACCCTCCCCGGCTCTCCCAATATCCAGAGTTTTGTGATTATCCAACGGAAACCGAATATCCAAATTTCGGCGGGATATCCAAGTTATCCAAGTCGATGTGGATTATCCATTGCTATTATTGATGCGTGACCACTCGCAGCGACAAGGCCATCTCCATCCCACGCAATCCTTTCCACCCCACATTCGGCCGATCCCCGGCCATCATCGGTGGGCGCGATGTCGAGCTGGACTCGTTTGAGCTGGCTCTGGCGGAAGGCCCCGGTAATCCCTGGCGAACCGCGCTAATTTCCGGTACCCGCGGAATCGGCAAGACGGTACTTCTCAACGAGTTTGAAGCCGCAGCAAAGCAACTGGGATGGATTGTGCTGCGTGCTCACATCGGCTCTGAAATGATTTCTGAGCTCACCGATGTCACCATTCCGCGCGCTTTCAGTGCCATTGACAGTGCACCGACGGGCAAGGGCCGTCACCTCACCGGCCTGTCCATCGCCGGCATTGGCGGGTTTAAGACGGAAGTCAGCACTTCTCAGCCCGAGCCCGGCAGGAATCTGCTCAGCCAACTTCAGGATCTCTCGGCTCTCCTCATGCCACAGGGATCCGGCATCTTGCTCACTCTCGACGAGGTGCAAAGTGCAGAACCCGCACAGCTCAACGAAATTGCCCATGCAATCCAGGACCTAAATCGCGACGATGCGGAGATTGCCTTTGTCGCAGCCGGGCTGCCCAGCGGTATCGAAGACTTGCTCCAGCTAGAGGGCGCAACATTCTTACGCCGTGCCGAACGCGTGTCTCTGGGCCGATTGGACGTGGAGACCACCAAGGACATCATTCGCAGAACTGCAGAACTCGGCGAACGCGCGATGACCGAGGATGCCGTCGAGCTGGCCGCTGAACTCAGCCACGGCTACCCGTATCTCATACAGACCATTGGCTCAGTCGCTTGGGCGAAGGCCAGGTTGGCCCACTCGGACACCATTACCGCTCAGCATGTCTCGGATGCCGCAGCGGAATCCATCCGCCGCATCGGGCTGCAAGTTCATGCGCCCAGCCTGCGGAAAGTGTCACCTCGCCAGATTGATTTTCTCAAAGCGATGGCGCGCCTCTCCCCCAATGGAAAGCCCGTGGCCACGAGCGTCATCGCAGAGACCATGGGACGCAAACTCTCTGGCATCTCACAGCTTCGCCATGACCTGATTTACCGTGAGCTGATTGTGTCAGCGTCGACGGGATACGTGGAATTCACACTTCCCTACTTCGCGGACTACCTCAATACGCTGGTGGAATAAGGTCGCTATTCGTCGCGAGCCAAGTCACCGGCTGCCCGACGAAGAAGCTCCGTGGCATTGCGGCCTGCGCCGAGTTGCGCCTGTGCTTCTTCATTGGAGCTGGCAGCAAAGCCGCCCATCGGCGCCAGATTCAGGCTCTCAGCAATCTGTAGGCGCGAATAGCCCAGCTCATCCCAGAACAGCGCTGCTTGCTCAGCGAGTGCTCGAGCCGGTGTCGCCACCGGGACGCCCGTGTGCTCTTCTCGCTCCGTGACCGTCACTGGCACAATACCCAGCTCCAGGGACATATCGGCACCGACCACGGCAGCCGCAAAATCCAGTTGCTGCGTGGTGGTCAGTTCTTTGCGAGGTAGCCACACTCCGGCCGCACCGGAATCCGCCAAGGCCTGAACAGCCAGGCCATCGGGGCTCGACAGCGCGATGGTCACTTCGATTTCGTCGTCACGCAGCGGCCCTGTGACTTCGAGGAAGATCTCCGCGATCTCGCGGTGCCCCTGGGCGGGGAGATAACCCGCGTTGCCCATCAGCATGGACGGGGCCTTGATTTTGCCCTGTACGACTGCGCCGAGTGCGGGTTCTGCCAGAAGTACTTCGATGTCGCTGTCGAAACGCCGACGGACATCGGCGATGTGGGAAGCCAATCCCGCGGCCAACGACTGCGCGAAGTACTTCACGGCGCCGCGGTCAACGGCGATGAGATGGCCTGCGGCATTTTCCACCGAAGTCGCCATCGTCCATGGGCCGAGAGCGGTCAGGCGAATTTTCTGCGGGGTGCGTCCCCACGCTTCCTCGCACGCGTCGATGTCTCGGTGGAGATAATCAGTGGCCAAGGCACTCGCGCGACCACGACGGTCGGCGACTTTCCAGGAGCGCGCTCCCCTGTCGACGACGAGGTCAGCCATGAGGGCGGCCGTGCGACCGACGGCATCGGCGCCGAACCCACGGGCGGGCAACGTCGGTAGCGTGAGGTGACCTTCCAGGCATTCGCCAATGACAATCTCTGCCGCCTCGTGTGGATTGCGGCCCGGCATCGGGCCAAGGCCGACGAAGGAGGTCACGACAAGTCCTCTTCACGGGCGGTCGAGACAATCGTGCCGGAGCCCAGCACGTAGTCGCCCGCAGTGTCAGTGTGGTACAAAACAGCGGCCTGACCAGGCGCGACACCACGAAGCGGATCGCTCAGGTGCAGCCGGAAGGCGCCACCGCGTCCGGTGACGTCATCGTCAGGTCCTGCCAGCACTTCAATGCGGCAGTCGATGGGGCGACCGTGCGCACGCACCTGCACCTGCAGCTTGCCGGCCTCCGAGGCAGCGAGTACCTCATCCGGGTTGGCCAGCCAGATGGCACGGTCGGCCTCGAGCACGTTGACATTCAAGTCCGCAGCCGTGCCGATTGTCACCGTGCCGGTCTCTGCATCAATGCCGGTGACATAGCGCGGCTTGCCATCCGGCATCGGCCCCGCCAGGCCAATCCCCTTGCGCTGACCAATGGTGAAACCGTAGACACCGTCGTGCTCAGCGACGGTGTCGCCAGTTTCCTTATCCACAATGGTGCCCGGGCGACGGCCAATCTTCGCGCCCAGGAACGCCTTGGTATTGCCATCCGGGATGAAGCAGATGTCGTAAGAGTCCGGCTTGTTGGCAGTGCCTAGTCCCATCCCGCGGGCTTCTTCACGAATCTCTGGCTTCTCGGTGTTTCCTACCGGGAACATCGAGCGCTGCAGCTGCTCGCGATCCAGCACGCCCAGGACATAGGACTGGTCCTTCTTCGCATCGCGGCCGCGGCGCAACAGGCCGTCGTCGCCAAGCAAAGCGTAGTGCCCCGTGACCACAGCGTCGAAGCCGAGCGCGATGCCGCGCTCTAGTAGAGCGGCGAACTTGATGCGTTCATTGCAGCGCAGGCATGGGTTCGGCGTCTCGCCGCGCTCGTAGGAGTCGTAGAAGTCATCCATGACCTCTTCCTTGAAGCGCTCGGAGAAATCCCAGACGTAGAAAGGAATGCCCAGCTCATCGCAGACGCGGCGGGCATCGCCGGAGTCCTCTAGCGAACAGCAGCCGCGGGATCCAGCGCGAACGGACTGCGGATCTTTCGACAGCGCCAAGTGCACGCCGACGACCTCGTGACCTGCGGCCAATGCACGCGCCGCAGCCACGGAAGAATCCACACCACCGCTCATTGCTGCAAGAACTCGCATTGCGTTGCAACCTTTCCCCTCTAGATTTTGTGCACGTGTCACCGTACCACCACGGGGCAAAAACTAAGCCATGCCCGCACGCCGCGCCCGCTCGACCGTTTCCGGCAGCGCCGAAATGACGGCGTCGACATCCGCCTGCGTCGAGGTGTACCCCAGCGTAAAACGAATCGACGACCGCGCTTCCGGCTCCGAAACGCCCATCGCCATCAGCACGTGCGAGGGACGGTTAACGCCCGCGCTACATGCCGATCCCGTAGAGCAGTCAATTCCCGCCGCATCGAACAGCATGATCAAACTATCGGCCTCCGCGCCCGGGAAGCTAGCGTAGACGTGCCCCGGCAAAGCGAGCTCGCTGGTGTGGATAATCGCACCGTCGATGTGCACGATTGCCCTGATGAGCTGCTGCGTCAGACCGCGGATTCGTTCATTGTCCGTCGCCATCGCGTCCACCGCCGCGCGCAGTCCTGCCGCCATGCCCGCCGCCGACGCCACGTCCTGCGTGCCCGAACGCAGTCCGCGTTCCTGCCCGCCGCCGTTGTTATGCGGGGTAAGTTTCGCTTCACGACGAACAAGCAGCGCCCCAATCCCACGGGGACCGCCGAACTTGTGCGCGGAGATGGCCATTGTAGTGGCGCCACTTGCGTGGAAATCAATTGGCAGATGTCCGGCTGCCTGCACAGCATCGATATGGAAAGGCACGCGAGCCTCCTTCGCCCGCTTGGCAATCTCCTCCACCGGCTGGATAGTGCCGGTCTCATTGTTCGCCCACATGCACGTCACCAGCGCGGTGTTCTGCCGACTCATCGCCGGGAACTGCACCATGTCAACGCGACCATCAGCACCTACAGGAGCCTCAACAATCTTGGCCCAGTGTTCCTTTTCCAGATGGTGGCATGTCTTCAACACTGCATCGTGCTCGATTGGTGGAACCACAATGTCCGAGCCAGAGGCCTTGAAGTACAGGCCTGAAATCGCTAGATTGTCGGCCTCAGTTCCACCGGAAGTAAAAACTACCTCGATGGGATCGGCACCGAGCAGCTCTGCAATTTCCTCTCGGGACTCTTCCAGAACCTTTTTCGCAATGCGTGCGGTGGCGTACTGCCCCGAGGGGTTGGCCAGACCTAGGTTCTCGACCATTGCCGTGCGCGCTTCTGGGCGCAATGGCGTAGTCGCGGCATGATCCACAAAGTGACGGGTCTTCGCAGCAGACTTCATTTCACTCTTCTCGTCCGGAGCGGCAACGATGTGGTCATTAAGCATGCAGGCAGTATAACGCTGCGTGCGGCTTATGCTCACTATCCGCCATAGTTAAACCTCACTGTCTGCACGAACAGATGAGTAGGACCAAAAAAATGCTCGGAGCGGGAACAGACAGGAAATCTGTGCCCACCCCGAGCGGGTAGTTGCTAGCCGAGTTGACTCTCGGCCAGCAGCCTTACGCAACTAGCAGCCTTAAGGCAAGTGCGTATTACTTCAGGTTCTCGATAGCCTGCGGGACAACGTCGAACAGGTCACCGACGACACCGAAGTCAGCAATCTCGAACAGCGGAGCCTCTTCGTCCTTGTTGACCACAACGATGGTCTTGGAGGTCTGCATACCTGCCTTGTGCTGGATAGCACCGGAAATACCCAGAGCAACGTAGAGGTCCGGGGAAACGGTCTTACCGGTCTGGCCAACCTGGAACTGACCCGGGTAGTAGCCAGCGTCAACAGCAGCACGGGAAGCACCAACAGCTGCGCCGAGAACGTCTGCCAGCGGCTCAACAACGTTCTTGAAGCCATCCTCGGATGCGACACCGCGGCCACCGGAAACAACCAGCTTAGCCTCGGTCAGCTCCGGACGGTCGCCGCCCTCAGCCGGCGCAAAGGAAACGATCTCGACAGCGTTGTTGCCGATCTCTGGGAATGCAATCTCGGTAACGTCAGCGGAACCGGACTTCTCCTCCGGGTCAACGGAGCCCGGACGCAGAGCGTAGACCGGGGATGCGCCGTAGCCGACACCGTCAACGATGTACTCGCCACCGAAGATGGAGTACTTAACGGAAGCGTCATCGTTGATAGCAACAACGTCGGACAGCAGACCGGAACCGGTCAGCGCAGCGACGCGGCCAGCGATTTCCTTGCCGGTTGCGGAAGCGGAAACCAGCACCGGAACCTCACGCTCGGAGGCCAGGCCGACGAGAACGTCAACCTCAGGGGTGATCAGGTACTTGTCGGCATCGTCGGACTCAGCAGCGAGAATCTCGCCAGCGCCGTAGGAGGCCAGGGTGTCTGCGAAGCCAGCAGCGGTACCCGGGGTACCCACGACAACTGCGGCCGGGGTGCCGAATGCGGAAGCAGCGGTCAGCAGTTCAGCGGTGGTGTTCTTCAGCTCGCCATTTGCGTGCTCGACGAGAACGAGGACGTCGGTCATAGTGATCTTTCTCCTACTTGTATCTCTATTTGTCTTCTATTCGCGTCAAGCGCCTTAGATGAACTTCTGGGCCTTGAGGTACTCGGCCAGCTTGGCGCCGCCGTCTCCCTCATCGTTAATGCGCTCACCAGCGGTCTTAGCCGGCTTCGGAGTGGAGCCAGTGACACCGGTAGCAGCGTTTTCGAGACCAACCTGCTCTGCCTCAGCAGCAACATCGTCCAGGGTCAGCTCGGTGACCGGCTTCTTCTTAGCGGCCATGATGCCCTTGAAGGATGCGAAGCGCGGGCTGTTTGCCTTCTCAGTGACGGAGACGACTGCCGGCAGGGATGCCTTGAGCTGGTAGATGCCGTCTTCAACCTCGCGCTCACCGGTGATGGAGTCACCGTCGATAGCGACGGAACGCAGGTGAGTCAGAACCGGGAGGTCGCGGTAAACACCGAGGACAGCCGGGACGGAGCCGGTACCACCGTCAGTGGAGGCATTGCCGGTGACGATGAGGTCAACATCCTCGAGAGTGTCGATGACGTTGGACAGAGCCCATGCGGTCTGAACAGCGTCGGAACCTTCAAGTGCGTCGTCCGAAAGAATGACGGCGTCGTCTGCCCCCATGGACAGAGCCTTGCGCAGTGCCTCGATGGCACGATCCGGGCCAACAGTTGCGACGGTAACGTTTCCGCCGTGCTCTTCCTTCAGCTGCAGGGCAGCCTCAACAGCGTTCTCATTAATTTCGTCGAGAACTGCGTCTGCAGACTCACGATCGAGGACAAACTTGTCATCGGTGAGCTTACGCTCGGACCAGGTGTCCGGAACCTGCTTGACCAGAACCACGATGTTCGGCATTTTTCTGTCGTCCTTACTGGTTGATTACTGGTGAACGTTTATCTGACCTTACTTCGCAAGCCGCCTCACAATAAAGTGAACCAGGCCACGCTCTAGGTCGTCTGTGTTGAAGATAACAGAACCTGTCGCCAATGCGAAGGTGATCCAGATAACAATGTCGTTATTTTTTTAAATTTTTTTCTACACCACGAGCACAGCCCGCCCGCCAACATGCTATTTCCGCATGTCAGACGTTAATAGTACGCAATCAACTGCAGCTGTCTCCGCAGTATTCGCCAACAGCAAACACCGATCCCCAACGGGCTACCCCCACCAGTTTTCCGTCGTAAAGCGGTCCTTAACCGATCTCCCGGGGCTGACAGATAAACGCCGTCGCGCTCCTTCCGATGCGCGTGACCACCACCGCCAATGCCCTGGAGCCCTTAAGTTTCCACTGCTTGCGCAACGCGTCGGGGTTGACGTCTACGCCGCGCACGAGAATTTCCACCGATCCGCAATCCAACGCTGCCAGTGCCTTGCGAACCTGCTTCAACCCCACTTGCTCAATAACTTCGAACCCGGCAATCCCCTGCGGCAAAACATCGCCACTGACGTGCGCAATCCGCTCATCGAGCTGCCACAGCCCATGCGCCGCCGCAAAATGCCGCACCAGCCCGGCGCGCACAATCGCCCCATCCGGATCAATGATGTACCGACCGGCAGCGCGCACATCGACGTCGTCAGGCATGGTGTCGTCGTAGGTCTGCACGTCCACCGCCGACAACTCTAACGGCCTGTGCTTATCGACGGTCCGGATAACCATCGCCGATCGCGTTACGGATTGCCCATCGGTAACTCCGGCCAACCCCGGCGTATATAGACATGCCTCCTTGACCGCACCGTCCACCGAAGTGACAGCCACTTCCCCGCTCCACTCGCTGAAGTCGAGGCCCGGCGCACATTTGATAGCTAGTTCTTTGTCGGGCCAGGCGGCTATGAGCGCCGGCAGCGATGGGAGCAAGTCCTCCGGGTTGGTGATCCTGCGACCACCGGAGCGGCGTGCAGGGTCAGCGACAATGACGGGTGCGTCAAAGGTCGGTTGCAAAGCATCGGCCTGCGCGAAAATGTTCTTGCCGACGTTATGCCGCGCCATGGCCAGCCGCGCAAGGTCGAGATCAGACCCGACAACGGTCAGGCCCTCGTGGTCAATTGCTGCCACCTCAGTACCAATGGAGCAGGTCACATCGGCCACTGATTCGACACCGAGATGCGCAAGCCTACGAGCGCGAGCCAGCGCGACGACAAAGGGCGTGGCCTGTTGCGCTGCTTCGGAAGAGAAGATCCAGTCCCCTGGCAGTTTGCTGACCGCAGAACGCCGAGCTGCCGCGACTTCAATGACCGCGCGACCAAACTCGCCACAGTGTTGGCGTAGATGCGCGGAGTCTGCAATCAGAGACTTTTTAGTGAGCGCGAGCTGGTCGGCCTCATCTAGCCACTCCGGGTGAGCAGCAACAGCGGCCACCTCTGCAGCGGACAGGGACACTCGTTATCTCCTTCCAACTAGGGATCAGCCGGTTAACGGGGGTTGAGTAGTCGGCTAACGGTTCATACCTTTGCGCAAATGCCCCATGTGGGTGGCAACGGCAAAGTACTCATCCATAAAAGGTTCCCCGAGGAAGTCACTACTGGTGCGTCGCACCGGAGTGTTTCTGGCCGCCTCGAGAGCCTCCGCCACAGTACTGACACCGTCCAAGCGAGTCAGTTGCGCCCAGGTCGGAGGCATGAGGCCAAGTAGCCCACGGCGCCATCCATCCAAAATCGTAGTCGGTCGGAACCAACCTGAAGATGATGCCTCAGAGGTGTCACCGTCGGCTCTTTGACCGTCGGGAAGCGCGGCGAGGAAGAAATAGGTGTCGTAACGAATGGGGTTGGATTCGGGTGTCACCCAGTTAGCCCAAGGACTGACGAGTTCGGCATCGAGCGCCAGATTTTCATTGCTAAGAAAATCCGTCAATGACAACTCGTGGGCTTCCAACTGTCGTCGCTGACGGTGGAAGCGGTGGGCATCTGCGACAATCTCACCGCCAGCATCGCGAACCAACAGAGTGCCTGTTTCCTCAAAGGTCTCACGCACGGCCGCGCAGGTGAGCGCGTGCGCCCGCACGCGGTCGACGTTAAAAGCCTGCGCGATCCGCGACTCGGGGTCGGCTTCCGACGGCTCGGTCACGGCCATGCCCTCATTCGCGACAGCGGGGAAATCACGCCGGTCTACTCCACCGCCGGGGAACACGGTCATGTTGGCCGCAAAACGCATTGAGGATACGCGTTCTTGAACGTAGACCTCGAGCCCGCAGTGGGTGTCGCGGAGCAGCAACACAGTCGCAGCCAGTTTCGGCGACGCGGGTGTATTCGGGGTTTCAGGTGTCGGAACCGCCATGAGCGTCTACTTCTTCCGGTGCTTTCCAGCAGGCCGTGCCCGGCGCGCAAAGTAGCGATCATCGATGCGATCGACGACGATTTCCTGGTGGAAAGCCTTGGTCAGGTTCTCACTGGTCAGGACGTCGTCAATAAGCCCCTGTGCGATGACATTGCCTTCGTCGAGGAGCATCGCATGGGTGAAGCCGTACGGAATTTCTTCCGGGTGGTGCGTAATCATCACCATCGCCGGCGCATCCGGGTCGAGTGCGAGTTCGCCTAAGTAACCGACGAGGTCCTCGCGACCGCCGAGGTCGAGTCCGGCTCCCGGCTCGTCGAGAAGCAGCAATTCGGGGTTGACCATCATGGCTCGTGCGATGAGTACGCGCTTGCGCTCTCCCTCACTGAGAGTGCCCCAGGTGCGGTCTGCAAGATGCTCAGCACCCATGCGCTCGAGAATCTCGGAGAGCTGTTCGAAATCCATCTCTTCATAGGTCTCACGCCAGCGCCCCAGGACGGAGTAACTGGCGGAAATAACAAGGTCCGCGACCTTTTCGTCATTGGGAATGCGGTGAGCAATCGACGATGATGTCAAACCAATCATGGTGCGCAGATCACGCATGTCGGTGCGCCCAATCTGCTCGCCCATCACATGGGCCACCCCTGAAGACGGGAATTCCTCCGCTGCAGCAATGCGCATCAAAGAAGTTTTGCCTGCACCGTTCGGCCCCATGATGACCCAGCGCTCGTCAAGTTCTACTTGCCAATCGACCGGCCCGACCAGCGTACGGCCACCACGGATGAGGTTTACGTCGCGAAAGTCGAGTAGCAAATCTTCGTTAAAGTCTTCTTCCAATTCAGCCACACATCCATGGTGCCCTAACTTTGCCCAAATGTGCGCTTGGACATTCTCATCTATCCTCGGTAGAGAGCAAATCGAGTTCACTCGAGATGGTTTTGCTTCGATTTTCACCTAGCTCGCCGACAATTAGGAGAACGTCTTTTATGACTGGTCGAATCGGTATTGATGACATCCGTCCTCAAATCAACGGTGGTGCAACTCCATCAAAGGCCGTAGTGGGTGAAGTCGTCCCAACCTTTGCCGTCATTTGGCGAGAAGGCCACGACGCGATGAACGCCACGCTCAACGTCAAGGGGCCGAAGGAATCAGCTTTTGCTTCCCGCTCACAGCGCATTCCAATGCACTTTTCTGACCATGATCCAAATCAGGTCAACGCCACCTTCGTCCCAGACATTCCCGGGCTGTGGACCATTCGCATTGATGCCTGGTCCGACCCGATGGCAACGTGGCGCAACGCTATCACCAAGAAGTTCGAGGCCGGTCAGAGCGAAGCTGAACTCGCTAATGATCTAGAAATTGGCGCCGCTCTCTTCGACCGCGCCGCCGCTGGTGCCGCTGCTATCCACCGCAACCACCTACGTTCCATCGCCGCAGGTCTGCGCGGCGACGGCGATCTTCGCGCCCGCATCGCAGCCGCGCTTTCCGACGAGACCCGCGCCATTTTGCAGGCGCACCCGGTACGCGACCTATTGACCCGCGGAAAGACCCGCAAAATCAAGGTTGACCGCCGCGAAGCCCTGTACTCCTCTTGGTACGAGTTCTTCCCCCGTTCTAACGGTGGTTACGGCGAAAACGGCGAGCTGCTGCACGGCACATTCAAGACCGCGGTTGCACAGCTTGATCGCGCACAGCGCATGGGCTTCGACACGGTCTATCTGCCACCGATTCATCCAATCGGTGAAATCAACCGCAAGGGTCGCAACAACACCCTGACCCCGGAACCGGGCGATGTCGGTTCTCCGTGGGCTATCGGCTCCGCAGAAGGTGGCCACGACGCCATCCACCCGAGCCTCGGTGACGAAAAGGACTTCAAGGAGTTCATCAAGGCTGCTAAGGAGCGCGATCTAGAGGTCGCTATCGACCTAGCGCTCCAGTGTGCACCGGACCATCCGTGGGCTAAGGCTCACCCGGAGTGGTTCACTGTGCTGCCGGACGGCACCATTGCCTACGCCGAGAATCCGCCGAAGAAGTACCAGGACATCTACCCGCTGAACTTCGACAACGATGCCAAGGGCCTGTACGCAGAGGTTCTGCGTGTAGTGAAGTTTTGGGTCAAGCGTGGAGTCAAGGTCTTCCGCGTGGACAACCCCCACACCAAGCCGGGCAACTTCTGGGAATGGCTGATTGAAACCGTTCACGAAACCAACCCGGAGGTCATCTTCCTCGCCGAGGCCTTCACTGCCCCGGCCCGTCTCTACGGCCTGGCCAAAGCTGGTTTCACTCAGTCCTACATCTACTTCCCGTGGAAGACTACGAAGGAAGAGCTGACCGAATTCGGCGAAGAGATTACCCGCCATGCGGACATCGCTCGCCCATCCCTATGGGTTAATACCCCAGATATTCTGCATGATTTCCTGGTCAAGGGCGGCCGTGGCGCCTTCGCTATCCGCGCCGCGCTGGCTTCAACCCTTTCTCCGCTGTGGGGCATGTACTCCGGCTTCGAGCTGTTTGAAAATGTCCCGGTCAAGGAGGGCTCCGAGGAGTACCTCGACAGCGAGAAGTACCAGCTCCGCAGCCGCGATTACGACCAGGCACGGGCGACCGGCAACTCGCTGGAACCGTTCATTGCCACGCTGAACAAGATTCGCCGGGAGCACCCGGCTCTGCAGCAGCTGCGCAACCTGCACTTCCACGACATCGACAATGACAACCTGCTGGCTTACTCGAAGCTCGATCCGGTCACCGGCGATGCCATCCTCGTTGTTCTCAACCTCGATCCATGGAATGCCCAAGAAGCTACCGTGCACCTCGACATGGATCGCATTGGACTCCGCAACCACGACCGCATGGATGTCACTGACCTGATTACCGGTAACCAGTTCAACTGGGGCAAGGACAACTACGTCCGCCTGGCACCGTGGGAAAACGTTGCGCACATCATCAAGCTGCCGGAAATCGATGTCAAGCTCCGCCACAAGTTGGCTTGGCGCAACGTCCCCGACTACGAGGGCTAGAACGCTTGCTGGGAACTTTCGGGGTTAGTGGGTCACTGACCTGACCACTGTCGCAATGATTCGTCGTTAGGCTGGCGGGTGAGCTAGCAGCCCACTGTCCCCTACCTCCCTCTATTTCTTTAGAACTGAACGCAACAACTTCACATTCACCTACCTAGAAACGCTTCGGAAGGACCTTCCATGGGAGCCCACACAGATCCCCGCCTCGCAATTGATTCCGGCGATATGGATCGCCTGCGCTACTGCACCCATCACGATCCGCACAGCATCTACGGCGCACACGTCGTGGACGGTGACACGGTAATTCGCACGAGGGTCTTCGGCGCTCAGGCAGTTACTATCGTCAGCACTCGCGGCGAATTTGAGGCGGAAAACCTGGGCGACGGTTTCTTTACCGCCCTCGTCCCAGGCGGCGATGACTTCGACTACCGCCTGCGTATTACGTGGGACTCCGGCGAAACCGTAGAGCGTGCCGACGGCTACCGTTTCCTCCCCACTATTGGCGCTGGTGACCTGCACCTAATCGGCGAGGGACGTCATGAGGACCTGTGGAAGGTTCTCGGTGCTCACCTTCGCAGTTACGACACCGAGTTGGGTACGGTCGAAGGCACCTCGTTTACGGTCTGGGCTCCGAACGCACGCGGCGTCGCCGTGGTCGGTGACTTCTGTATGTGGAACGGTGCGCAGTACCCAATGCGCTCTATGGGTGGCGCAGGTATCTGGGAATTGTTCATCCCGGGTGTGGGTGAGGGCGATGTCTACAAGTTCGCCATCACAACACCGGAGGGACAGCGCCGCGATAAGGCCGACCCGATGGCGCGTGCCGCGGAACTGCCACCGGCGACCGGCTCGATTGTTACGACCTCCGACTACACCTGGGGAGACCAGGCGTGGATGGAAAAGCGCGCTAACACTGACTGGACCGAAGAGCCTATCTCTATTTACGAGGTCCACTTGGGTTCCTGGAAGCAGGGCCTGAGCTACGAGGTCATGGCGGAGAAGCTGGTGCGCTACGTGGTCGACATGGGCTACACCCATGTGGAATTCATGCCAGTATGTGAGCACCCGTTCACTGGTTCCTGGGGTTATCAGGTTTCCGGCTACTACGCTCCAACCAGCCGCTTCGGCACCCCAGATCAGTTCCGCGGTCTTGTTGATGCCTTCCACGCCGCTGGCATCGGTGTCATCATGGACTGGGTTCCGGGGCACTTCCCGAAGGACGAGTTCGCACTCGCCCGCTTCGATGGCACGGCTTGCTACGAGCACCCGGACTGGCGCCGCGGCGAGCAGCGAGACTGGGGCACCTACGTTTTCGACTTCGGCCGCAACGAGGTACGCAACTTCCTCTACGCCAACGCACTGTACTGGGCGGAAGAGTTCCACATCGACGGGCTGCGCGTCGACGCAGTGGCTTCCATGCTGTACCTGGACTACTCCCGCAATGAAGGCGAGTGGCTGCCGAACCAGTACGGTGGCCGTGAAAACCTCGATGCTGTTCAGTTCCTGCAGGAATTCAACGCCACGGTACACAAGCACAACCCGGGCTTCCTCACCGTGGCCGAAGAATCTACTTCCTGGCCGGGTGTGACCGCACCTACCGAACACGGTGGCTTGGGCTTCTCTATGAAGTGGAACATGGGCTGGATGAATGACACGCTGGAGTACTTCAGCAAGGAGCCGATTTACCGCTCCTACCACCACCATGAGCTCACCTTCGCTATGGTCTACGCTTACTCGGAAGAGTTCATTCTGCCGATTAGCCACGACGAGGTCGTGCACGGCAAGGGCTCGCTGTGGGAGCGCATGCCGGGCGGTGACTGGGATAAGGCCGCAGGCCTACGTACTTTCCTGACCTTCATGTGGGCGCACCCGGGCAAGCAGCTTCTATTCCAGGGTCAGGATCTTGGCCAGAACCACGAGTGGAACCACGATGAGTCCGTGGCTTGGGACAACCTCGAAGGTTGGGGCGGCGAATTCCACCGCGGCATTCAGCTGCTGGTTAAGGACATCAACGCCATCTACAAGGAAAACCCGGCGTTCTACACCCAGGATGACCGCCCAGAGGGATTCCAGTGGATTAACGCGGATGATTCCACAAACAATGTTGTGTCCTTTGTCCGTTATGGCACCGATGGCTCGGTCGTCGCCTGCGTCTATAATCTGTCGGGAACCACGCAGGAAATCTACAAGATTGGCGTACCGCGCGGTGGTCAATGGACGGAGATTCTGAACTCAAATGCATCACGTTACGAGGGCTCCGGCTACGGTGAAAACGGTACGGTAACCGCGGTCGAGCACGGTTGGAACGGCCAGGCTCACTCGATTGATTTGGTGCTGCCGGCCAACACCGCCGTTTGGCTGAAGTGGCAGGGCTAGTCCCGAATCCGCCCGAATAGAAGACAATCGCATAGGAATTGCCCGTGTTGCACGGTTTTCAGTGACCTGAGTTTCGGCCTGAAAACCTGACACACGGGCAATTTTGTTTTGGGGAGCGTATCCAGGTCCTATCCTCGGAACGGATTGAACCAGTCAGGTTCCAAAGATTCGTTGTAATTCGCAGAATCTGAATCATCGGTGTACGCGGATCCATCCATGCTGTCGGTTCCGATGCGATCCGGAATGCCGTCGCCATCCTCATCCGCGCTCCACGTCGCAGCCTGCTTGGCAGTCAGTGGCTTTCCATCCTCACCAAGGCGATTGTAATCCGGCAGAAGCGGGGCGATTTGGGAACCCAGCTGGCCGAGCAGGCCGTCGGTAAGCTCATTGAGCGACACCCCATCAAAGCGCGTCGTAATTGCGTAAGCGATGGGTCCGGCCGCAGTGTATAAAATGCCGTGATCATTAACGCCCTCGGCAGTGTCACCGGTCTTCTGTACCGCGGATCCGACGTACATCACAAACTTCTGCGAACCACCGTAAGTGAGGTAGGTCAATGCAGTTTGTGCCGTGTCCTTGGTAATGAAGTTGTGCTTTGAGGTGCCATCGGCCACTTCCTGGAGACGTGCCATGAACAGCGCAGCCTGAGAGGGAGTAAACCAGGACCGATCACCGCTGGGATTGGGGATGTTGAACTTGTTGCCCAGGTGGTAGCGCTTGTCATCAACACCGGCTTCCTTGATGGTTTTATTGACCTCGTCGAAACCACCGACAGCGTCAATCAACCCATTCGCCGCGGTGTTGTCCGAATACCGCATCACGTATTGCAACAACCCGTCGAGCGTGTATTGACCAGGACCAATCACGCTTCCGCCAACACCGTTGTCCCAATCGACCGTCACCGTCTTGTCTAGGTCATCGCCAAATTTCTTCAGCGCAGTAACCACCAACGGAGCCTTAATGGTCGATGCGGAGTACTCCTTCGTGTCCTCGCCTACCGACGCCGTGAGCCCCTTGTACGGACCGTCAATGACGCGCAAATAGGCGCCCAATTCAATGCCATAGTTATCGGAGAAATTCTTAGCCGCGGTATCGAGGGTGTCCTGGGCATCAGGCCAGGCGACTTCCTCGGAAGCATCCCAACCGTTATCTGGAGCTTTTGGCTTTGCGGCAGCAGAGGTGGCCTTGGCCCCGGTGGCGTTTGAGCCATCGATGGTGCACCCCACCAACAGAGTCGAGGCCGAAAGCGCAACAAGGACCGAGGCGGAAGTAGCGCGAAGGGCTTTGGGGCGAAGTCGCATGCAAAACTCCTGGCTGCAGAAAACTGAAGACCGAAGGCACCTAGCGCAGTATGAACTGTCTGAGGTGAACAGGCGGATGAAAGGCAGTGGTAACTGCTGTAAACCACTGTGAACTGTTGGAAGATTACCACCTTCCGAAAAATCTCGTTGCACTGGGGCGCAACTTTTGTGCAACAATGGATTAAATATAGACATGATTTAAAAAGTCAATGTCCAACGGTGCACCCAGGCAGTTGAACTGCACATTTGATGTTTGTTGTGTCAACGATGCCTTGTTTTGAGACCGCTACTAGAAGTAGCGCACGGCACCGAAAATCGGAGGAAGTGAATCGCAATGGAGGAAAAGGTACATCGCTTGATGGACCGCATGCAGATTCGCCATGCCCATATGCGCAACACCTGGTATGGGCCGGTACTCTCCCCGGTTCTTCTCGTCGCAGGCTTCGCACTGCTCATTGTTGGCATTATCATTTTGCCAACTCCTGCTCCCGGATGGCTCTGCATCTTTGTTGCACTGGGAATTCTCTCGTTGGTGCACCCACCGACACGTCGCCTGAACATCTGGTTGGCAGCAAAATTGGACGCCTTTTACGCCTGGTATGCGGAGCGTCATGTGGCAATGAAAGCAACGCTTTTCCTGTTGCTGATGGCGTTTATGGCCGCTGTAATGGGCAGCGTCTACTACTTCATGGCTCCGGATGACTGGCCGTACACCGACGCTTCAAGCTAGGAGCCTGCGCTTTCAAGGCTCCTAGTACAGTGCTCCTAGTACAGTGCCCCTAGTACAGCGCGCTAGCCATCCTCCGGCGTGCATCCAATGCCACTGGATCTGCGGTATCGAATAGCACAAGCAGCTCTAGTAGACGCGACTTGATGGCCTCGCGGTCATCGCCAAACACCTGCGGGAGCAACTTTAACAAACGATCGAGCGCCTTCGCTGGATCGTCGACAAGCATCGTGACATCCGCGGCATCGAGGGCGAGCGCGACGTCCTTCGGCGCAGCGTCGGCCTTTGCAATTGGATCTGCGCTGCGATCAATCTTGGCAGCGCGGGCGAAGAAGGACACATTCGCGTGAGCGCGCTTCAGCCCCTGATTTGCGGGCTCGGACTGCAGCATGGCGTCATACAGCTCCAACGCTCCGTCGAAATCGCCCTCCTCGAGCAACTCTTCGGCCTGCTCCAAACGCGGGTCATCGGTGGGTACGGGATTGCCGAAGAAGTCAGTAGGCTCCGGAGCCTCCGGCCCGCTGCCCTCCCCAGCCATACGAGTTCCCGCCGGCAACCCCTTGAGACGACCCCGAGTGGCCTCCATAACCTGCGCCAGCCACTGCTCCAGCCAATCCCTGGTTTTCTCGCCGACAAACATGCCAATGGGACTGCCCATAGCCACAGCCGTGACTGTCGGCACTGCCTGCACACCGAATGCCTGGGCCAGCTGCGGATGCTCCTCAGCATCTGCCCACGCCAGGATCCAGTTCAAATTAGCCTCACGGGCCATGCCTTCTAGCTCAGCCCGAAGACGCAACGAATCAGCTGCTCCAGCCATGCCGATCAAGACAATAACCGGGACCTGCTCCGAGCGCAGAACGACTTCTGCCTCAAGGGTCTGCGGGACAATCTCAACTACAGGAGGAAGCCCATTTCCCTGATCACTGGTTGCCCGCTCGATCTCCTCTCGGCGCTTACGTTCGGCTTCGGCGCGCTGGTGGAGCTGCTCCAAATCAACCGTGCCGGGTGGTGGCGGCGGAGTCGAGCACTCGCGGTGACCGTGTGCTCCATGCGAGTGACCATGAGAATGGCCATGTGCGTGACCATGTCCAGCTGGCATCGTCAAAGGGGTTCCTCTCCAGTGTCGTCGTAAAGCCTATGTAAAGACCTATGTAGAGCCTACGTGTCCAATCCGAACAAGAGACTAGTCGGTGGCTTTCAGCGCATCCTCGACCGCATCCACTTTCGCACGCAGCTGCCCGGTATATCCGTTGCGAATGTCCGCTTTGATGACCAGAGAAGTACGCGGACTGACACGGCTGACTGCTTCCGTGGCTCGCTTAATGACATCCATCACCTCATCCCATTCGCCTTCAACAAGGGTGAACATGGCATTGGTCTCGTTGGGCAGGCCAGATTCGCGCACAACACGCACGGCTTCAGCAACAGCCTCAGCCATTCCCTGCTCAGGATCGGAGAAAGTGGGGGCAACAGAAAATGCGACAATCATGGCGCCGATAATAGCGAGTACCCTGGGAACTATGAGTGAGACACAGATTCCCGTTCCCCATAAGTACGTAGTCGCTGTTGATCACGTCGGCGTCGCAGTCCCGGATTTTGATGCCGCTATTGAGTGGTACCGCGCAAACCTTGGTTTCATCAACTACCACGATGAAGTCAATGAAGAGCAGGGTGTCCACGAGGCCATGGTCGGCCCGGCTGACAAGGTTGAAGGTGGCACTCTCGTTCAGATTCTCGCGCCGCTGAATGACCAGTCCACGATTGCAAAGTACCTGGACAAGAAGGGGCCAGGAATCCAGCAGTACGCCGTTCGCGTCACTGACCTGGAAGCGCTGATGGCGCACCTGAAGGAGCAGGGCACCCGCGTGCTGTACCCGGAGCCGAAGATCGGCACCGCAGGCTCGCGCATCAACTTCATCCACCCGAAGGATGCCGGTGGCGTCCTGCTGGAGCTCGTTGAGCCGGCTAAGTAAATCTATCCCCAGCGGCGCGTGATAGTGCGGTGAGCTCTATTGCGCCAGCAGTTGGTGTGCCAATGGCGCCGGTCATCGGCGCCTGCACCATAATCCTGCGGCCATGCCACGATGTGCGAGGTCCCGGGCATGATTTCCTGGTCGCACCCCGGACAGCGATAAACCTTGTTCGACTGGCCAGCGCTGATGTTACGCACCGCAAAGTCCACGTCCTGCCAACCGGCAGGCCCAGATTCAGTGCGAGTGTTTTGGAAAGAACTGCCAAATGCGGGCAGGCTGCCGCGATTCTGGCCGTGGTTATTACGCCCGCCGCGTTGATTACCTCGTTGATTACCGCGCCGCTTGTGGTTTCGCCTAGGCATGGCTAGAACAACCGCAACTCATTGGACTCCAGGCCACGCAGGGCGTCGTAATCCACGGTCACACAGCGAATCCCACGATCCTCTGCCAGAGTCTTGGCCTGTGGCTTAATCTCCTGGGCAGCAAAAATCCCTTCCACCGGTGCCAGCAGCTCATCGCGGTTCAGCATCTCCAAGTAACGGGTTAGCTGCTCAACACCATCGATACCGCCCCGACGCTTAACCTCGACTGCAACGGTGGCGCCGTTTTCATCGCGGCCAAGCAGATCCACCGGTCCGATCGGGGTTGGGTATTCGCGCCTAATCAGGGTGTAGCCCTCGCCGAACGTTGTGAACTGATCTGCAAGCAGCTCCTGTAGATGCGCTTCTACCCCGTCCTTCTCCAGGCCAGGGTCCTCTCCCAGTTCGTACGTGCTATCAGCCAGCACCTTGCCGATAGTTATACGAAGCTGCTCGCCCTTCTTATTCTCAACGACCCAGAGCTTTTCACCAGTGTCTTCACCCGACTCGTCGAGAATATCCTTCTCCGTCAGCGTGCACGGCGGTGTCATCCAGTTCAGAGGCTTATATGCACGGTCGTCGGCATGCACAGAAACTGACCCATCTGCTTTCACCAACAGCAAGCGCGGGGCATGAGGCAGATGGGCATTCAAGCGACCGACATAGTCAACAGTGCATTCAGCAATCACAAGGCGCATTCCCCTACCCTAACGTGACTGCCGCGCGGGAGAAAACAATACCCACTAGAGCCTTAGCAATAGCCTGTCGTAAGAGACTAGTACTGACTTCCCCGGCCACGGTTATAAGCCGAACGGAAACGTCGCTCAATATCTGTAGGAAACTCACGAGTCTGGCGTGACGACGGCTTCGACTCCACCCACGCCACCAGCGCAGTGTCCGAGGACGAGTCCACGGCAAACTCCCATTCGGTATTTTTCCCCGTTTTAATCCTGACTACCCGAAGCCCGGGCGCGAAAAAACCCGCCTCGATGTCAGTCGGATCTCGGCGATCCACAATAGTGACATCGTGACGGGCAAATTCGGCATCACAGCCAGGACGCAGCGAACGTAGCTTGTACATCTTCAACGTCGACTCTGAATAAACAATGACACCATGGCGCCAATGACTGCCATCACCTGCAGGAAGGCGACGAGCAATAACAGGAGTACCTTTTGCATGCAGGCTGGCGAAACGCCACAGGGCAAGGACCCCGCCGACGATCAACATCGCACCGATAATCATGAACATGATTGACATCATGGTTACGCTTGAAAACACTATCTGCCAGCCTCGCATCCGGGTGAATAGACGACGAACCTTGGTTCAAAAGCGCATTAGAGGCTTTTTACAAACCCTACCCGATTGTTGCACTGACATGAAAAATAACTAAGAAAAACGGGGCGGGAAGCTGGCAAGATTTCTCTTGCGAGCTCCCCGCCCCGTTTAAAGAAGCAGGAAGAATACGGTCGTGCGACCGGATGTTCAGGCGAACAGACTAGTTGGTGGAAGCGCGACGAGCCGCGCGGACCTCCGACTCAGCCTGAGCCTTTACTGCAGGGTCATCCGAAGTCAGGTTGGACTCGGCCTCGGAGAGGTTAACCTCGTCAGCCCAGACTGCCTTATCCGCGAGGATCGAAACCTTCGAGGTAGACACGGAAATGAACCCACCCTGTACCGAAGCGACAAGAACCTTGCCGTCTGCGGTCTTGATGGTCACCGTACCGTTGTTGACCAGCTGGCCAAGCAACGGCTGGTGTCCGGGCAGCACGCCGATCTCACCCTCGGTGGTCTGAGCAGAGACCAAAGTGGCCTTGCCCTTCCAGAGCGGTCGCTCAACGGCAACCAGTTCAGCGGTGATTTCAGCCATGAGGATGCCCCTTACTTCTTCTGCATTTCAGCGTACTTCTTCTCGACATCGTCGAGGCCACCCAGGCCGTCGAAGGCCATCTCCGGGTAGTTGTCGAAGTCGCCCTTGCAGATGCGGTCGAAGGCAACAATGGTGTCCTTCAGCGGGACGTACGAACCAGGCAGACCCGTGAACTTCTCAGCAACGAAGAAGTTCTGACCCAAGAATCGCTGGATACGACGTGCACGCTGCACGGTCACCTTGTCCTCCTCAGACAGCTCGTCCATACCGAGGATGGCGATGATGTCCTGGAGTTCCTTGTTCTTCTGCAGGATGTTAATAACCTGCTGAGCAACTCGGTAGTGCTCCTCACCGACGATCGACGGCTCGAGGATACGAGAAGTCGAAGTCAGCGGGTTCACTGCCGGGTAAATACCCTTCGATGCGATCGAGCGGTCGAGCTCGGTGGTTGCATCGAGGTGGGCGAAGGTCGTTGCCGGAGCCGGGTCGGTGTAGTCATCGGCAGGCACGTAGACGGCCTGCAGAGAGGTAATCGAACGGCCCTTGGTGGACGTAATGCGCTCCTGCAGAACACCCATCTCGTCAGCCAGGGTCGGCTGGTAACCCACGGCGGAAGGCATACGACCCAGCAGGGTCGAAACCTCAGAACCGGCCTGGGTGAAACGGAAGATGTTGTCAATGAAGAGCAGCACGTCCTGGTGCTGAACATCGCGGAAGTACTCCGCCATGGTCAGACCCGACAGCGCGACACGCATACGGACTCCCGGCGGCTCGTCCATCTGGCCGAAGACGAGGGCGGTGTCCTGGAGAACGCCCATCTCTTCCATTTCCAGGAAGAGGTCGGTGCCCTCACGGGTACGCTCACCAACACCGGCGAAGACCGAAGTACCGGAGAACTCGCGTGCAATACGAGTAATCATCTCCTGGATCAGAACGGTCTTACCGACACCGGCACCACCGAACAGACCAATCTTGCCGCCCTTAACGTACGGGGTCAGCAGGTCGATGACCTTAATACCGGTTTCCAGAATCTCGGTCTTGCCCTCGAGCTGGTCGAAGGCCGGCGGCTCACGGTGGATGCCCCACTGCTCACCATCGCGACCCAGGCCCGGCTCATCCAGGCAGTCGCCCATTGCGTTAAAGACGTGACCCTTGACGACGTCACCAACCGGAACCGAAATCGGCTTACCGGTGTCCTTGACCTCTGCACCGCGGACCAGGCCGTCGGTCGGAGCCATAGCAATGGTACGAACCATGTTGTCACCGAGGTGCTGTGCAGTCTCGAGGACAATGGTCTTGGCGACCGAAGGAAGGGTAACTTCCACGGTCAGCGCGTTGTAAAGTGCCGGCAGTTCGTTACGCGGGAACTCCACGTCGACGACGGCACCGATGACACGCACAACACGGCCCACAGCCGTGGTGGTGTTCTGCTCACTTAGAGCTGTGCTCATATCTAGTCACTTTCTCCGCTGTCGTCGAGCGCACCGGCGCCACCGACGATTTCTGTGATTTCCTGGGTAATCTGTGCCTGACGTGCCTGGTTAGCAACACGCGAGAGGTCCTTGACCAGCTCGGTAGCGTTGTCCGTCGCGGACTTCATAGCGTTACGACGGGCAGCGGACTCAGAGGCAGCGGCCTCGAGCATCACTGCGAACAGGGTGCGGGACACGTACTGCGGCAGAAGCTCTGCCAACAGGGTGTCTGCATCAGGCTCGAATTCATAGTCCGGCTTGAGGTCATCTGATCCATCGGACAGCATGTCCTCGCCCTGAGCAATCTCGACATCCTCGTACACAGGCTCAATCGGGAGCATCTGGTGTGCACGCGGAATCTGAGAAAGCATGGACACGAATTCCGTGTAGACAACGTGGACCTGGTCGAAGCCTTGAACAGCCTCGCCGTTGGTGCCACGCAGGCCTTCGCGGTTTTTGGCAGTGCCCTCGGCCGTAGCGTTGAAACCATCAATGAGGTGACGACGCACGTCGTGGGTTGCGGCGTAGTCCGGATCCTGGGAGAAGCCCTCCCACGTACCGGCGAGCTCGACACCACGGAAGTCGTAGTAGTCGGTGCCCTTACGGCCAGTCACGTAGAGAACGACCTCATGCCCCTGCTCTTCCAGAGCGGTACGCAGCTCTGCAGCCTTCTTCAGGACGTTGTGGTTGTAGCCGCCACACATGCCGCGGTCACTGGTGACAACCAGGACTGCAACACGCTGGTTACCCTCACGCTTTACGAGCATCGGGTGATCCAACGACGAAGCCGATGCGAGACGTCCGATGACCTTCTCGATTTCGTCGGCGTACGGCTGGGAGTCTGCTACGCGACGCTGCGCCTTAGTAATGCGCGAGGTTGCGATAAGCTCCTGGGCCTTGGTGATCTTCTTGGTCGAGTTCACCGACTTGATTCGGGCTCGAAGTTCACGAAGATTCGCCATGTCCTATTCCCTCCCTTCAATTGCGAAAACGGTCATTGAGTAGCTCAACCTGCCTAGTTCTGGGCAGTCTTGCGGGAGACCGTAATCTGCTGCTTCTTGAGCTCGCCCTCGTCGAGTGCCTCGACCGGAGCCTCGGAAGCCAGCGGTGCGCCCTCAGAAGTCTGGAAGGACTTCTTGAAGTTAGCGGTAGCGGACTTCAGAGCAGCCTTGGACTCGTCAGAGAAGGCGACGCCGCCGTCAATCTGCTCGAAGACTGCAGGCTGAGTGTCCTGCAGGTGCTCAAGCAGCTCGGCCTCGAAGCGACGGACGTCCTCAACCGGGACATCGTCGAATTCGCCCTCACCAGCGAGGTAGATGGAGGTCATCTGGTACTCGACCGGCTGCGGGTGGTTTTCCTTCTGCTTCAGCAGCTCAACCAGACGCTGACCGCGCTCCAGCTGACGCTTGGAGGCATCGTCCAGGTCGGATGCGAACATTGCGAATGCTTCCAGGTCGCGGTAGGACGCGAGGTCCAGACGCAGGTTACCGGAAACCTTCTTCATGCCCTTGGTCTGTGCGGCACCACCAACACGGGAAACCGACACACCGACGTTAATAGCCGGGCGGACACCCTGGTTGAACAGGTCGGACTCGAGGAAGACCTGGCCGTCGGTAATGGAAATGACGTTGGTCGGAATGAAGGCCGACACGTCGTTTGCCTTGGTCTCGATGATCGGCAGTGCGGTCAGCGAGCCTGCACCCATGTCGTCGGAGAGCTTCGCAGCACGCTCCAGCAGACGGGAGTGGAGGTAGAAGACGTCACCCGGGTAAGCTTCGCGTCCCGGCGGGCGACGCAGCAGCAGCGAGATGGCACGGTATGCCTCTGCCTGCTTAGTCAGATCATCGTAAATGACCAGGACGTGCTTGCCCTGGTACATCCAGTGCTGACCCAGTGCGGCGCCTGCGAATGGTGCAAGCCACTTGAAGCCTGCGGCATCCGACGCCGGGGCAGCAACGATGGTGGTGTACTCGAGTGCGCCCTGCTCCTCGAGGGTCTGGCGCACACCAGCAATGGTGGAGCCCTTCTGACCGATAGCAACGTAGATGCATCGCACCTGCTTGCTCGGGTCACCGGACTCCCAGTTAGCCTTCTGGTTCAAGATGGTGTCCAGGCAAACCGCGGTCTTACCGGTCTTACGGTCACCAATGATCAGCTGACGCTGACCACGACCAATTGGGGTCATTGCGTCGATGGCCTTAATACCAGTAGCCATCGGCTCTTCAACCGGCTGACGCTGCAGCACGGTCGGTGCCTGCAGCTCGAGGACGCGGTCCTCTTCAGCCTCAATGTCGCCCAGGCCGTCAATCGGCTGGCCCAGGGGGTTAATTACGCGACCGAGGAACTTGTCCCCGACCGGAATCGAAAGGACGTCACCCGTCCGCTTTACCTCGTCACCCTCTTTAAGCGACTCGAAGTTACCCAGCACCACAACGCCGACCTTGTCGGTGTCGAGGTTCTGAGCGACGCCAATAACGCCGCCCGGGAACTCCAGAAGCTCATTCGTCATGACCGACGGCATTCCCGAAACCTGGGCGATACCATCAGCTGCACTGATAACAACGCCAACCTCCTCGCGGGAGGCCTCCGGGGAGTAGCTCGAGGTGTAGTTCGCAATCGCGCTACGGATCTCGTCGGAGGAGATCGTCAGCTCCGCCATGTTCTTCCTGCTCTCGGTAATATTCTTCCAGTGATTAATCGTCTAAACCATCCGTCAGCCGAGGCCGACGCGCAGCTTCTCAAGCTTTGTTGAAAGGCTACCGTCGATGACCTCGTCGCCAACCCGGATGACCAGTCCACCGAGAATCGACTTATCGATCACGGTGTGGATGGACATCGCCTTGCCGTAGACTCGGCCGAGCTTGTCCGCCAGTGCTCGCTCTTGCTCGTCAGAGACGGCCGTGGCACTGGTCACGCGAGCGACGACGTGGTTCCGCAGGCCGGCGGCTAGCCGGGACAGGGAGTCAATGTCGTCCGCGGGGCGCTTGGATGGGCGGCCAACAGCCTGCAGTGCGAGGGTTTCGGTCACGGAAGTGACCTTGCCGTACAGCACAGAGGCGAGGAGCCCACGCTTGGCTTCGGGGGTTGCGGCCTTGTCGGCCAGCAGCTGTTCAAGCTGCGACTGCTCAGCCAGGATGTGTCCCAGTTGGAACAGCTCAGACTCAACAGTCTCAAGCTGTCCCTGGCCTTCGGCAGAGCGAAGGAGGGCTCGACGGCCCAGCTCTACCAAACCCTCACGCATTTCACGCGGGGTGGACCATACCTGCGCGGCAGCATCCACGACGAGGTTAAGAGTCGTCTCAGATACCTTGCCCGCGAACAGGCTCCGGACAAGGCCGGAACGCTGTTCCGCAGTCGCCGAGGTGTCGGCGACAGCGACACGCAGGCCGCGGTCGGAGTCCAGGACCTCGACGATGTCGAAAAGCTCGGAACCAGTCTGAGCAGCCTGAGCAACAGCGACATTGTCGCCACCGATAGCGGCGTCCAGTCGCTGGCTAAGGGCTGCCAGGGATTCGCGGCTTGCTGCGTGCATGTCGCCTACTTTCCGGCCGGGGCCACGGTGTCAAGGTTGGACAAGAAGTTGTCAATCGTCGACGAGTTACGAACGTCGTCGGAAAGCTGCTCGCCCAGAAGGCGCTCAGCGAGATTGATGGAGTTCTGGCCCATTTCCTTGCGCAGCTCTGCGACTACCTGCTCACGCTGGGCAGCGAGCTGCTTCTCACCGGACTCGATGATTCGTGCGCTCTCGTCATTAGCCTTGGTCGTAGCGTCTGCAATGATGCGCTGACCCTGTGCACGGGCTTCGTCGCGAATCTTTGCTGCTTCAGTACGGGCCTCTGCGAGCTGACTGTTGTACTTTTCCAGAGCGGCCTTGGCTTCAGCCTGTGCAGCTTCAGCGCGTTCAATGCCGCCCTCAATCCGGTCCTCCCGCTCGGTCAGGACCTCCTGGAACTTCGGAAGAACGAGCTTCCAGAAGAGAACCAGGATAACTACCAGCGGGACAACGGACCAGACGATGTCATAGGTCTTTGGCAGCAGCGGGTCAACGGATTCTCCCATCGGGAGGTCACCCGCTGCTAGCAAAAAGGTGAAATCTGTCATGGTTTACGTGTTCTCCGCTTGAAGGTCCGGACTTAGAAAACGAAGCCTGCGACCAGGCCGATCAGGGCGAGAGCCTCAGTGAAGGCGATACCCAGGAACATGGTGGTACGCAGCTGGCCGGCCATCTCAGGCTGGCGTGCCATACCCTCAACGGTCTTACCGGCGACGATGCCGATACCGAGGCCCGGGCCCAGGGTGGACAGACCGTAACCGATGGTCTTCAGGCCAGAGTTGGTGTCGACAGCCTGGACAGCGTCCTGGGCGGAGAGGATGACGTCGTTCATTATGAACCGTTCCCTTTCTTAAAGGATGACCCCGGATTAAAGATTGTTCTAAGTAGGCCCGGGGCTTTGTGGGTCAAGTGGGTCTTGCTATTAAATTTGCGAGGCCTTGTTGCCGAATTTGCGGCCTCATTAGTTATGGGTTAGTGCTCGTCTGCGTGCAGCGACAGTTCGATGTAGACGGCGCTCAGCAGGGCAAAGATGTATGCCTGCAGGAAAATCACCAGCATCTCGAACAGCGTGAATGCTACCGCAGCGACAAGGGTCAACCCGGACAGGGCGGTCCAACCATTCAGCTGCCAGAAGAAGAAGTTCGTGGCACCGAAAAGCAGGACTAGAACCATGTGGCCCGCCAGCATGTTGGCCATCAGACGGATGGTCAGCGTAACTGGGCGGAGAACGAAGTTGGAGAAAATCTCGATCGGCACCACGATGAGGTGGAGCGCCGGTGGCAAGTTCGGAATAACGACTGCCGACTTCACAAACTTGAAGAAGCCCATCTTCTTCGAGCCCGCGTAAATGAAGGCAACGTATGCGAACAGGGCCAGAACCAGTGGCATACCGATTCGGGCGTTCGGCGAAATATTGAGGCCAGGAATAATAGCCGCAATATTCATCGAGATAACAAGGAAGAAGATGGTGGCCAGAACCGGAAGGAAACGACGCCCCTCCTTCTTACCCAGAATCTCCTCCGCGATGTGGATGCGGACGAAGTCCAGCATCAACTCCGCAACGTTCTGCAGACCAGTCGGCACGAGCTTCGGACGACGCATTGCGACGACGAAGAACACGGCGACGATCACGGCCATCAAAAGACGAACAATCATCAGGCGGTCCATGGCGTACCAGTCGCCACTGCCACCTAAAATGAAGTCGCCAAATTGTTCACCCGGGAAATACTCCTCCTGCAAGTTGGGTGAGTGAAACTCACCCCGCATCTCGGCAAGTGTTGTAACGCTCAGCGTTCTCTCCCGTGATTGGGCCGCTAGAACTATTGTCAAGCGGTGCGAAGGACGTCATTTAACGTGTCGCGCCGCGGATTCCATTCGCTCATCAGCACGGCGCTCACGGGGACCGTACCTGTGGAAATGATAGTTATTTCACTACAGGCCGTCTTACCCGAAACTCAGGATAACAGTTCTGACTCATTTTCCCCACCCGGTACACCCCCGCGTTTCCGACCCCGAAACCAACAAAGAGGCCGACCCCCGCTGTGGGTTTCGGCCTCTATTTGTGGCATCTTCTGCACAAACTCGACAATATGCTTATTACCTGCGGTTTTAGCAGCGCATTACAGCCTCTCAGCAGGTCAACAAGTTATTAACGAGCTATTCGTCCTTCATTGGTTGCACATAAGTGAGGTTAGATTGCGACATTCCCCACACTTCTGCACCGAGTGTCACCATCAGAGTGAGTACAACAGTGACGAAGAAAGTCATGTTGTCATAAAACTCAAGATTTCTAATAACAACCAGAACACCGATTAGTACGACAATCTTCAACAACCAGCCACCCAGTACAACGGCAAGCGTGACGGACGGCGAAGTTCGAGCAGTAAAGAGGATGCCTAGAACGGTAAGCAATACGAAGCTTCCGCTAATGCCCGCACCAAGGAGTACGCCCCAGACACCGGGCATGCCGTTTTTGCCACCCCAGACCAGCAGCGAAAGCACGGTAATCACAGCGAGCGCGATTGCGCCCGAGCGAGCAGCAGCCAGCAGCGGTCGCCGCGAATCGTCGTATTTAGACTCGGGCTCCGGAGTTGTTTTTTCAGTCACGGTCGAAGATTGTACCTTCTGCGTCCACGTCGACGTCTTATAACCTGCCGGACCCCACTTCCACTTCTGGGACGCGCTCCCCTTGAACGGTCGTCGGCAAGCGCATTGCGACGACGGAGGGTGAAGACAACCGCGATGATAAGCAGGATCCCGAAGGTGAGAGCGACAAATTCAAAGGGGAAAATGGTAGTGGCAACGGCGGCGTACGCGACGACCGACACCCATAGGTAAAGCACTAGCACCACGCGGCGATGACTGTGCCCCATCGACAGGAGGCGGTGGTGAATATGCATTTTGTCGGGTGAGAAAGGTGACTTGCCCTGACTGACGCGGCGAACGACAGCGAGAAGTAGGTCGAGCATTGGCACGCTAATTGCTGCGATGACGACCACAACCGGCGAGATTAGAGCGATGACGTCAGCGGTGCCGTACATGGAGGGCGCGATGCGTCCCGACGCCGACACCGATGCCGCAGCGAGCAGCAAGCCGATCATCATGGCACCGGAATCGCCCATGAAAATGCGTGCGGGCTCGAAGTTGTGCGGCAAGAAACCCAGGCAAGCGCCGAGGAGGCACGCGGAAATCATCGCGGGTGGATAGGCGGAGACGGTGCCACCTTGATCATGGAGCATGACCATCGAATAGACAAGGATTGCAGCTGCGGCGATCATGCCGAGTCCAGCTGCGAGACCATCAATGCCGTCAACAAAATTGAAGGCGTTAATCAATGCCACAGTAAATAGGACAGTCAAGACTGTGGACATGATTGGATCGAGAATGAGCGTGGCGCCGCCACTGAACGGGATATAGAGCAGATACCAATTGACGCCCATAAATGACATCAAAAGTGCCGCCGCGACCTGCCCCACCAACTTCGTGAGGGCATCTAAGTCAAAGAGGTCATCCCAAATACCGACGATTAGCAAGAGCGACGCGGCCGCCACAACTGCCCTCATATCTGGAGTCATGGGCGGAAAACCACGGTTGAGAGCCGGCATCACCGAGGCAAGGGCGATAGCTGCGACCACCCCGGAGTACATCGCCACGCCTCCGAGCCTGGGCTTCGGAATATCGTGGACATCGCGCGTGCGGGGGGCATCCAACCAGCCCGAGCGGACCAGCACATAACGCACCACTCCAGTGAGCAAATAACTGACAGCAGCGGAAACTAAAACGAGCATGGCGAGCTCGCGGATGGGCACACCTGCCCCACCCGACTGGGCTGCCAATAAGCTCATGTCCGCCACTAGGTACTACTCACCCACACAATCGCTGCAGATACTAAACAGGAAAAGCCTTAGGTAGACAAGACTACTGCCCCAGCAGTCGCTCGGGCGTAGTACTCAAAACCTCGGCAACCGCCGCTGCTGACACAGCGCCTTCGCGCAGAATCCGCGGCACTGGAGTCGAGATATCGACAATCGTCGATGGGGTGCCAATCGTGGCTTCGCCGCCGTCGACGTAGACAGCCGCTTCCCCACCCAACATCTGCTTGGCACGCACGGCATTGGTGGCCGGTGCCTGGCCGGAGATGTTCGCACTGGACACGGCCATCGGACCGGTGCGGCGCAGAATCTCGATAGCAATTGGGTGCAGCGGCATGCGCAGCATGACCGTACCCGCGGTATCACCAAGGTTCCACGGCAAGCTCGGCGCCTGGTTCACAACCAGCGACAGTCCGCCCGGCCAGAAAGCCTCCACCAGCGTGCGAGCAGCTGGCGAGTATTCGCGGACGAGCCCCTCAATCGTGTTCCAGGAACCCACGAGCACCGGTACCGGCATATCCGGGCCGCGGTGCTTGGCACGCAGCAAGGAGGCAACGGCCTGGTTATCAAAGGCATCGCAGCCAAGACCATAGACGGTATCGGTAGGCATAACGACCAGCCGTCCTGCCTTCACTGCATCTACTGCTGCTGCAATTGCGCGTTCGCGGTTTTCATCTGTGCTGCAGTCCATAATCCTGCTCATCAGATTTGTGCTCCTGCTTCAAAGTTTGCTTTTAAGATCAATTTTTGCGTCCCACCGTAAAACGGTCACGGTCCGCAAAGTCACGGTGGACCTCTACATCAGCGTAATCCCAGGTGTCCTTTAGCAGTGAACTGACATCGTCTCCTGAAGAGTCATCGTGCTCGATGCCGATGACTCCACCCGGCCGCACCAGCGCATCCACTAGGTTCATCATAGGTCGAATGACATCTAGCCCATCGTCGCCACCGAAGACCGCAGAGTGCGGATCAGCTCTCACCTCGGGGGCAACCTCGGTGTCTTCGGGCACATATGGAGGGTTGGACACAACAATGTCGGTCTCGCCTACCCATTCTGCGAGCTCAGCGCCATCATCAATCAGCTGAACATCCGTGACATCGCCAGCAATCAGACGCACACGCCCATCGCCGTACGTCTCGATATTCTTCGCAGCCCACGCTCGTGCCCGCTCAGAGAGCTCCACAGCCACCACGTCCGCTTCGGGTACGGCATCGGCGATCGCCAACGCCAACGCACCGGATCCAGTACACAAGTCAACGATTTTCGGCTTGACGACGCCACTTGCGACCAGTTCACAGGCTCGATCGATTGCCCACTGCGCGAGCAGTTCCGTCTCCGGCCGGGGTACAAAAACACCGGGCCCAACCTGTAGTTCCAGGCTCATCATCGGCGCCGTACCGAGGATGTGCTGCAGTGGCTCACGAGCCACTCTGCGGGCCAGTACCTCGGCCAGATACTTGCGACCGTCCTCATCGGTGTACGGTTCGTCTCCGCGGAAGATGATGTCTGCCGGTCCCGCATTGATAGCAGCTGCAAACAGCGCCCGCGCGTCGGCATCCGGAGAAGCCAGCGCCGCGTCGTCAAGCGTGCGACGCGCATAGCGAAACAGCTCGCCGAGAGTACGGACGGAATCCGGTAACGTCGGCGAGCTATTTTCTGCGGGCGTGGGGCTACTCGGCTTCAAGACGCTCAGCGCGCTCCGCGTCGTGGAGGGCCTTGAGCAGGTCATCCATGTCGCCGCCCAGCACCGAGTCCAGGTTGTGAGCCTTGTAACCGATGCGGTGATCGGAAACGCGGTTCTCCGGGAAGTTGTAAGTGCGGATGCGCTCGGAGCGATCCATGTTGCGCACCTGAGACTTACGCTGGTCAGAGGCGGCCTCGGCGATCTCCTCTTCCTTCATCTGCTGCAGTCGAGCAGCAAGGACCTGCATAGCGCGGGCCTTGTTCTGAATCTGCGAGCGTTCCTTCTGACAGGTAACAACGAGACCAGTCGGCAGGTGCGTCAGGCGAACGGCGGAGTCAGTCGTGTTAACACCCTGACCGCCCTTACCGGAGGAGCGGTAGACGTCGACACGCAGATCCTTTTCATCAATCTGGATGTCTTCGACCTCGTCGGGCTCCGGGTAGACCAGCACACCAGCCGCGGAAGTCTGAATACGGCCCTGAGATTCGGTAACCGGCACGCGCTGCACGCGGTGAACGCCACCTTCAAACTTGAACACGCTCCACGCACCGTCACGGGACGGAGTCTTAGCTCGGATGGACATAGTCATGTCCTTCACGCCGCCGAGATCAGACTCGGACAGCCCGAGAATCTCGGTGGTAAAGCCGTGCTTTTCTGCATAGCGCTGGTACATACGAGCGAGCTCACCTGCGAAGAGCGCTGCCTCCTCACCGCCGGCACCGGACTTGAGCTCCATAACGATGTCATCGCTGTCGTGCGGATCGCGCGGAGCCAGCAGGTCGGCGAGCTTTTCCTCGAGCTCCTCTGCCTCGACAGCGAGACGCTCAGCCTCAGCTGCGAATTCGGAGTCCTCGTATGCCATCTCGCGAGCTGCCTCCAGGTCATCCTGGACCTCAGTCAACTTCTTGTGAGTCTGAATGACCGGCTGCAACTCATTGAAGCGCTTGCCGACCTTACGGGCAGCCTTCGGGTCGTTGTGCAGCTCGGGGTCTGCCAGCTGCGCCTCAAGGCCGTGGTATTCGGAGAGGATGTCGTCAACTGCGGAAACCTGATTAGCCATTGAATATTCCTTCAGATTGTGATGGGTGAAATGCTAGTAGGTGCTGTGGTTTGCGGCTAACCCCAGCTAAAGCATGTCGTCCACATCAACGTCGGCGGCCATTGGTGCAGAAGAAGCCACCTGCATCAGGAATTCCTTATTGTTCCGGGTCTTCTTCAGCTGCTTAATCAACAGGTCAATAGCAGCCTGCGACTCTAGCGCGGAGAGGATGCGGCGCAGCTTGTGCATAATGCGAGCCTCCTCCGTGCTGAGCAGCAGCTCATCCTTACGAGTACCCGACGGGTTGACATCCACTGCCGGGAACACGCGGCGCTCGGAGATTTTACGGTCGAGCTTCAGCTCGGCGTTACCGGTGCCCTTGAACTCCTCGAAGATGACGGTATCGCCTGCGGAGCCGGTCTCCACCATCGCGGTGGCGATGATGGTGAGGCTGCCGCCTTCCTCGATGTTTCGGGCAGCACCCAAGAAGCGCTTCGGTGGGTACAGAGCGTTGGAGTCCACACCACCGGAGAGGATTCGTCCCGATGCCGGCGAAGAGTTGTTGTACGCACGGCCAAGGCGGGTAATGGAGTCCAGCAGTACGACGACGTCCTGCCCCTGTTCCACCAGACGCTTTGCACGCTCAATAGCCAACTCGGCCACTGCCGTGTGATCTGACGGCGGGCGGTCGAAAGTGGAGGCAATGACCTCGCCACGGACACTGCGCTGCATGTCGGTGACTTCCTCCGGGCGCTCGTCGACAAGCACGACCATCATGTAGCACTCGGGGTTGTTCGTCGCGATAGCGTTCGCGATGTTCTGCAGGATCGTGGTCTTACCGGCCTTCGGCGGCGAAACGATGAGCGCACGCTGACCCTTACCAATCGGCATAATCAGGTCGATGACGCGAGTGGTGAGGATCTTCTGCTCGGTCTCCAGACGCAGGCGACGGTTCGGGTACAGCGGGGTGAGCTTAGCGAAGTTCGGCCGCTGCTTTGCCTGCTCCGGATCGATGCCGTTTACAGTTTCGACCTTGACCAGCGGGTTGTACTTGCGGCGATTACGGCCGTTGCCATGAGTGACCTGGCCCGAGCCATTCTCACGCGGCATGCGGACCTGACCAGTGACGGCGTCGCCCTTGCGCAGACCGTATTTACGAACCATTTGCGCGGACACCAGCACATCGTTAGAGCCCGGCAGGTATCCGGACGTGCGCACGAATGCGGTCTTGTTATCTAGCACATCGACGATGCCAGCCACCGGCTGGAGAACGTCATCCTCGCGGATCTCGTCCTGACCGCCGTGTCCCCCACCGTTGTTATCGCGTCCGCGACGGTCGCGGCGATTGCGACGGTTGCGGCGGTTACGGTTGCCACGACCGTCATCGTCATGGTTATTGCGGTCGTTATTGCGATTGTTGTTGCGACCGCGGCGGTTGTTGCGGTTGCCGCGGCCTTCATCGTCGTTGTCTCGATCGTGGTTGTTGCGATCGTTGCGGTTATTACGGTCGTTGCGATCACCGCGGTCATTACGATCATTACGATCGTTGCGATTGTCGTTGCGATCACCGCGGTCGTTGCCGTTATCGGAATCGTCGCGGCTATCGTTGCTGCGATCGTCCTGATTCTCCTGCTCGCGCTGACGAGCACGGTTACGACGATTTCGACGCTGCTGAGAACGGGACATCTCCTCGCGACCATCCGCGTTGGCGTCGTCTCGCTTGTCGTTGCCCTTGTCGCTCTTGTCGGCGCTCTTACTGGAACCCTTATCCGCGCTTTCCGACGGCGATTCCTTGGCATCCTTCGCCTTGGAGCCGGTATCCGCAGCCCCAGCCGCAGCCTTCTTCGCGCGAGATTTCCGAGCTGGAGCGGAACCAGCAGCCGGGGCACCATTCTTAATGGCCTCAATCAGCTCATGCTTGCGCATGGCGGAGATGCCGCGAATGCCCTTGCTGGAAGCGATTTCACGCAGTTCTGCCATTCGGAGGGCCGCAAGATTCTCTGGGCCGCCTGCCGTGGCAGTGGTGTCCGTATCGGTCACGGATGTCCTTTCATCGACCTTCCCTGCAGTCACTCTCTACAGGGGGCTATGTCATTGACACTTTTTCGCTCTTACTGCCCGCCACCGCGTGTGCTCCGTCGTCGAACCTTTACCACGTGCGGAAAAGTAGCCGCAGCTGACGGGAAACTATCGAAAAAGCCAGGCAAAAGACCTCGACGTTGAAACTAAACCGAGGCATCTTGCCTACATTATTTCCGCATCTCAAACCCGAGCGTCCGGGCTGAAGATGGTTAGGAAATTTTAGGTCCACAGCACCGCAAGACTATGTAGTCGCACTACTGATTTATGTGTTTTCAATGTCACGTTGCGCCATCGCGTTGTGTGAACAACTGCGAAGGTCAACGGCATGCGGAGTACATGAAGAAGTACGTATCTAGCCGCGTATTGAAAACGACCTATTGCCCAAGGATAGTCACCAAATAGTCAGGTAGCAACACTAGTTCTCACCTGCGTTTCGCTAGGTCGCGGGGCTGTGAGTCGGTACTGTAGAGCTCATGCGCAGTACGATGCCTCATATTCCTCTCAATATCGCTCAGATTGTGGAATACGGTCGCACCATTCACGGTCGGACTCCGGTGACCTCCTGGAACAGTGACGGCCCCGAGACCACCACTTTTGCCGCCATCGCCGCACGCGCTAGTGCGCTGGCACATGCACTTCGCGATGAGCTCGGCATCGACGGGGATCAGCGCATCGCTACCCTGATGTACAACTGCGCCGAACACTTCGAGGTCTTCCTCGGCGTCGCCTCCATGGGCGCGGTATTCCAGCCGCTGAACAAGCAGCTCATGCCGGATCAGATTGTGCACATTATCAATCACGCCGATGACCAGGTCATCATCGCGGACCCGACCGAGATCGAACTGCTCGCCGAGGTTCTTCCGCACTGCCCGCGCGTCCGCGCTGTCATCATTATCGGTATCGGTGATCTGTCTGACGTGGCTGAGCAACTGCCGGATGGTATCCCGTGGTACTCCTACGAATCGCTCATCGACGGACGCCCCAGCCGCTTCGACTGGCCTGAGCTCGATGAAAACTCCGGTGCAGCCATGTGCTATTCGACGGGCACCGAGGGCGCACCTAAAGGTGTCGTCTACAGCCACCGTTCGCTGTACTTGCACAGCCTGAATATGCGCACCACTGACTCCTTTGCCATCTCGCATGGAAACCCGTGGCTTTGCTGTGTGCCCATTTATCACGTCCTGTCCTGGGGCGTGCCGCTGGCCTCCTTCATGTGCGGGGCGTCGCTAATCTTCCCCGGCGCGGACCTGTCCGCACCGCGTCTGGCAGAAATCATCGAAACCTCAATGCCGCGCGTAGCTCAGGGCGTGCCGACGCTGTGGATTAACCTCATGGCACACTACCTCAGCAATCCTCCGAAGCGCATGAGTCTGCAGGAGATTTTCTCGGGCGGTTCTCCTGTCCCACCTGCATTGATTCGGCTATGGGAAGAGCGCTACGGTGTCGATGTCATCCACTTCTGGGGCATGACCGAGACTTCGCCTATCGGTACCGTGGCACGACCTCCGTACGGCGCCTCCGGTGAGGCCCGCGAACGCTACCGTGTCAGCCAAGGACGTTTCCCGGACATCATGCAGTTCCGCATTGTTGATGACAACGACCGCGTGCTCGACCTGCATGACCGCAACCAGGGTGAGCTGCAGGTGCGCGGCAACACGGTCACCGGAGGCTACTACAGCTCTCCGGAGGCTCAAGATGGAGGCACCGCGCACTTCTTCCGCGGTGCGGAGGTCGACGAGGCTAGCGAACAGTTCACCGAGGACGGGTGGCTCCGCACTGGCGATGTCGGCTCGATTACTCACGACGGCTACCTGACTATTCATGACCGTGCTCGCGATGTCATTCGTTCCGGTGGTGAGTGGATCTACTCCGCTCAGCTGGAAAACTTCGTAATGGAAAGCCCACAGGTACTCGAGTGCGCGATTATCGGCATGCCAGATAAAAAGTGGGGTGAGCGCCCACTGGCCATTACGGTGCTGATGCCGGAAGTTGAACAGAGCAAGGAGACCGCTGAAATGCTCCGCGATGAACTGCGACCAAAGCTGCCAAAGTGGATGCTGCCGGAGTACTGGGCCTTCGTGGACTCAATCGATAAGACCTCAGTGGGCAAGTTCGACAAGAAAGACCTGCGCTCGCACTTGAGCGCAGGTCAGTACAGCATCGTGAAACTGAAGGGGCCGGGCGAAAAGTAGGTGGCAGGCTAAGCCACTGGCTCGGCACCTGGCCGCAGCGGCGGCTTAGCCGTCGACCACGACCTTAACCGGCTCACCGATTCCCAGCTCCATGACCTTGATGCCAGCCTCGCGGGCATCGTCCAAGATCTTCTCATCTACTGCAGTAGTTCCCAGAACCATACAGGTCGGGCCAGCACCCGAGAGGAATGCCGCGTAGCCGCGGTTGCGCAGGCGGTTGACCCACTCTGCGGTCACCGGCAGCACGTCGGAGCGGTACGGCTGGTGCAGGCGATCTCGCGTTCCCTCCCACAGCAGTTCCGGGTGGGACTGCAGCGCTGCGGTCATAACCGCAGTACGGGAGACATTGAAACGAGCGTCGACATGCGAAACATCGCTCGGCAGCACCTGACGGACTGCATTCGTGGAGGCGTGGAATGCCGGTACAAGTGCGGTCGCCTGAATGGACTCATGCACCGGAATGCTCACTGCTCGGTATTGAGGAGCGGTACGACCATCGACAGGCTTGTCAGTCCAGCTGACCACTGCCCCGCCGAGAACGGATGCGCCAGCGTTATCCGGGTGGCCCTCGAAGACCGAAGATTCTTGGATTACCTGGTCGTCGGTAAGCGGGAAGCCCGCCAGACCGTTAGCGGCAGCGACACCGGCGACGGCGGCGGCTGCGGAAGAGCCCAGACCGCGCGACTGCGGAATGGTGTTGTGGCAAATAACCTTCAGCCCCGGTGCCTCGACACCTGCGGCGCGAAGGCCCGCGCGAATCGCGCGCACAACCAGATTAGATTCGTTGCGCGGCAGGTCAACTTCGCCCTCGCCGTGAATCTCAACGACGACACCGGACTCGATGACCTCGACCTCGACGATGTCGTAGAGCGCAACTGCCAACCCCAGGGTGTCGAAGCCCGGGCCCAAGTTCGCTGACGAACCTGCAACCGTGACGGTGACCTTCTGACCCGGGAAAAGCTCCTGTGCCATTTAGATATCCATTCCTTCGATACGAATGACGTTGTTGACGGCCAAAACCGCGTCGTTGGCGCGCAATTCGTCAACCGTTGCTTCCAAATCCTTCTCCAGTGCCTTGTGGGTCACGATGACCAGGCGAGCGCCGTTGGCGCCCTCTTCCTGACGGACGGTGCGCAGGGAGATGTTGTGATCAGAGAAGGTACGAGCGACATCGGCAAGCACTCCGACACGATCGTCGACGTGCAGGTCGATGTGGTAGCGGGTGCGAACGTCACCGAAGTCGAGAATCGGCAGGTTAGCGTAGGTAGAATCTCCCGGTGCGCGACCACCGTGGACAATGTTGCGAGCAGCTGCAACAAGGTCACCGAGCACTGCGGAGGCGGTCGGATTACCACCAGCGCCGTTGCCGTAGAACATCAGGCGACCAGCGGCCTCGGCCTCAATGAAGACAGCGTTGAAAGACTCACGCACAGTTGCCAGCGGGTGACGACGTGGAATCAGCGCTGGGTACACGCGGGCGGAAATGGACTCCTTGCCATTTTCGTCCGTAACCCGCTCACAGGTAGCCAGCAGCTTAATGGTGCAGTCTGCGCTCTTGGCGGCTGCGATGTCGTCAGCGGTGATCTCGGTAATACCCTCGCAGTGAACATCATCAGCAGTCACGCGGGTGTGGAATGCCAGGCTGGCCAGAATAGCTGCCTTGGAAGCGGCATCGTGGCCCTCGACGTCTGCAGTCGGGTCGGCCTCGGCGTAACCCAGGCGGGTGGCCTCTGCCAGCATCTCGTCGTAGTCCGCACCAGTGGAGTCCATCGCATCAAGGATGAAGTTGGTAGTGCCGTTGACAATACCCATGACCGTATTGACAGTGTCACCGGCCAGCGAACGGCGCAGCGGGCCGACGACCGGAATAGCTGCAGCCACAGCAGCCTCAAAGAAAAGGTCGACGCCTGAGGAATCGGCAGCCTCAGAGAGCTCTTCGCCGTGAGCTGCGACAAGTGCCTTATTGGCGGTCACGACCGACTTGCCCGCACGCAGTGCCTCCAGCACAACGCGACGTGGGTAATCAATGCCACCGATGACCTCGACTACCAGGTCAACGTCATCGCGCTGGACCAGCGAAAAAGCATCGTCGGTAAGAAGATCCTGATCCACATTCGGACGCGGCTTGGTCTTGTCGCTCACAGCAATACCAACGACCTCGACCGGGCCGCCGATGCGGCGCTCGAAGTCCTCAGCCTTCTCGTTGAGCAGGCGGTAAACCTCAGTACCGACTGTGCCAAGACCTAAAATAGCGACACCAACCTTGTGGCCCTCGCCCTTTCCAGGATTATTCGTTGCGGCAGTCATCGTGGCGTTTCACACTCCAGGCTTAGTAAGTCTTGTACGGTTTCTCGTCTTAATATTTGGGTCACTTGACCATCGCATACCGACACTACTGGTGGTCGCGTCAGCATGTTGTAGCGGCTGGCCATTGCGTAACAGTATGCCCCAGTAGCAGCCAGCGCGAACAGATCACCCTCAACAATGTCGTCCGGGTAGTTCGCGTCATTAACCAGAATGTCTCCCGATTCACAGTGCTTTCCGACGACACGGGTGGGAATCCTGGAACCTGATACTTCGCGATTAACGACGCGACCATCATAGTTCGAGCCGTAAAGGGCCGGACGAATATTGTCGCTCATTCCACCATCGACCGACACATAACGACGGGTCATGCCTTCATCGATGGTCACATCCTTCAAAGTGCCCACTTCGTACACCGTGACCATGGACGGGCCAACGATGGCACGGCCTGGTTCAACAGCCACTGTCGGAGTTTCAATACCGATACGCTGCGCAAGCTTGTCCACAGCAGTGAGGATCTCGTCGGCAAGCGGAGCAACGTCGAGGGGCTGCTCGCCTGCGGTGTAGGCGATTCCGAAACCGCCACCGAGGTCGAGGGTGTTGAAGTGTTCCGAGATTTCAGTGCCGTGGCGTTCGACCAGCTTTTCCACCAGTGAGAACACGCGCTCGGCGGCGAGAATGAAACCGTCGGAATCGACAATCTGGGAGCCGATGTGGCAGTGCAGACCAACCAGGCGCAGATTGTCGTCCTCTTCTACGAGGTTGGCAGCTTCCAGCGCCGAACCGGACGCGAGGGAAAAGCCGAACTTCTGATCTTCATGCGCAGTAGCAATGAACTCGTGGGTGTGCGCTTCCACACCGGGCTTCACGCGAACGAGCACGTCCTGCACCACGCCTGCTTCAGCCGCCACCTGGGACAGGCGACGCAGCTCCGAACGGGAGTCAAGCACAATCTTGCCCACGCCAGCGGAGATAGCATCACGCAGCTCAGCGGTGGACTTGTTGTTGCCGTGGAAGGTCATGTCCTTGGCTGGGAAACCCGCCGCCAGAGCGATAGCCATCTCGTTGCCCGAGGCGACATCGAGATGCAGCCCCTCCTCCATTACCCAGCGGGCAATGGTCTTCGACAGGAAAGCCTTGGATGCGTAGTGGACATTCTCCGCGCCGCGGAAGGCCTTGGCCATCGAGCGGCAGCGAGAGCGGAAGTCCTGCTCATCGACGACAAAAACCGGAGTGCCAAATTCCTTGGCAATGTCGACCAGGCTCACGCCGCCAATTTCCACCGAGCCGGGGTTATCTTCGTCATCGCCCCGACGACGGGCGGTAGTTGGCCAGACATGCGCTGGTAGTTCATTAAATTGGGTGGAATCGGGTCGAGTGTAGCCACCCAGTTCGAAACCATTGCCGTCGATAGGCACGAAACAGCTCTCTTTCTCCGTTACCCGGGCGGAGCAACGGGGTGTAGTTTTACGGGCGCGTTCGACTACATGCGCTCAGGTGCGGTAACACCGAGCAGCTGCAGAGCATTGGCCAGCGTCTGGCGGGTAGCCTCAGCCAGGCCGAGACGAGCACGGTGTAGCTCGGATACCTCTTCGTCTGCCTTTGGCAGAATCTGGCAGGTGTCGTAGAAGCGGTGGAAGACACCGGCGAGCTGCTCAGAGTAACGGGCAATGCGGTGTGGTTCCCGCAGGTCAGCAGCAGACTTGATGATGGCCGGGAACTCACCGATAGTGCGGATGAGCTCACCTTCACGGTCCTCTACCAGCAGGGAGAAGTCAGCGCCTTCGCTGGTCACACCGGCCTCTTCGGCACGGCGGCCGATTGAGCACAGACGAGCGTGGCCGTACTGGACGTAGTAGACCGGGTTGTCGCTGGACTGCGAAGCCCACAGCCCCAGGTCGATATCCAGGCTGGAGTCGACAGAGGAACGGATTAGGGAGTAGCGAGCAGCATCGACGCCGATTGCCTCAACCAGGTCGTCCAAGGTGACCACTGTGCCCGCACGCTTCGACATCCGGACAGCCTTGCCGTCGCGAAGCAAGTTGACCATCTGACCGATGAGCACCTCGACGCCATCGGCGTTGTAGCCGAGCGCTGCAGCGGCCGCGCGCAGACGCGCGATGTAGCCGTGGTGATCGGCACCCAGCATATAGATGCACAGGTTGTGGCCGCGGTCGAACTTGTTCTTAACGTATGCGATGTCACCTGCGATGTAGGCTGCGTCGCCGTCGGACTTGATGACCACGCGGTCCTTGTCGTCACCGTAATCGGTGGACTTCAGCCACCATGCGCCGTCAGCTTCGTAGAGCTTGCCGTTTTCCTTCAGGGAATTGACAGCTGCTTCCACCTGACCGGACTCGAACAGCGAGTTTTCGTGGAAGTAAACGTCGAAATCGGTGCCGAACTCGTGCAGAGACTTCTTGATGTGCTCGAACATCATGTCCACGCCGATGGCGCGGAAGTGCTCCTGGACCTCTTCCTCAGAGCCCTCGAGTGCCTGCGGGTTCTTCTCCAGCACAGCAGCGGCGATGTCCTGGATGTACTCTCCGCCGTAGCCATCTTCCGGAGTCGGCTCGTTGCGAGCGGCTGCAACCAAGGAGTCGGAGAAGCGGTCAATCTGGCGACCGTGGTCATTGAAGTAGTACTCGCGGGTGACCTTGGCACCGGTGGCAGACAGGACACGACCGAGAGCGTCACCGACTGCTGCCCAGCGAGTACCACCCAGGTGAATCGGCCCGGTCGGATTTGCGGAGACAAACTCCAGGTTCACGTCGAGGTTGGAGTTGAAGTCGGCATGGCCCCACTTCTCCCCCGCTGCCAGGACGTCCTCGACGATCTTGCCCTGGGCATCGGAGGCCAGGCGGATGTTAATAAAGCCCGGGCCTGCGATGGTTGCTTCATCGATGCCCTCAGAAGCGCCGAGCGCTGTGGCAATTTCAGTTGCCAAGTCACGCGGCACCATGCCGACGCGCTTGCCCAGCTGCATGGCGATATTGGTTGCGTAGTCGCCGTGCTCAGGGTTACGCGGACGCTCGACGGTCGGGTTTTCCGGCACGATAGAGACATCGGCATCGTGGGCAGTCAAAACCTCGACGGTGACTTTTCGGACTAGTACAGCAAGATCAGCAGGATTCACGATTGCCTATCCTATTAGGTCAATCGCAGTCGTGGAAACATCAGCCACCAAAAGATTGATTTGAGGGGTATCTGCAGGCCACCGCCTCCGGCTGTCCTGCGCCCCTTTCACGATCCAGCCGAATTCAGGTTGAGAACAGATTTAATCCGGGGCTAGGCGTAGCATTCAGGTAGGAAATTATTGCCTTACCCCTCAACCCTTTTTGGAGCGACCGTGAAAGTAGCACTTTTCGCGACCTGCATCGGGGACATGATGTTTCCAGATGCAGTGAGTGCGACCGCCAGAGTTCTCACGCGCCTAGGATGCGATGTGGTCTTTCCACCACAACAAACCTGCTGCGGCCAAATGCACGTCAACACCGGGTACCAGAAGGAAGTCCTTCCTCAGCTGGACACCTACGCTGATGCTTTTGCAGATTCCTCGATTGATTACGTTGTCGCCCCGTCCGGTTCCTGCGCCGGCGCCGTTCGCCACCAGCATCCGATGATTGCGGGCCGCTACGGTACCCGTGCCCAAGTCCACGCGGCACAGGCCTGCGCGAACAAGACGCTGGATCTCTCCGAGTTCATCACCGATGTCGCTGGTGTGACTGACGTCGGTGCTTACTTCCCCCACTCAGTGACCTACCACTCCACCTGCCACAGCTTGCGGGTACTCAAGGTGGGCGACCGTCCGTGGCGGCTGCTCAGTGCAGTCGATGGAATCGATCTGCGCGAGCTGCCCGGCGCGGCGGAGTGCTGCGGTTTCGGCGGCACCTTCGCGGTGAAAAATGCGGAGACTTCCGCTGCAATGGTTGCCGACAAGACAGCCAATATCCGCGCTACGGAAGCGGAGTTCGTCACCGCTGGCGATGCTTCCTGCTTGCTCAATATCGGTGGCGCGCTGCGTCGCCAGGACTCTGGCGTGCACGCCATCCATATGGCCGAGATTCTGGCCTCCACCAAGGAGACCCCGTTTGATGTGCACAACCGCCAAGAAGCTTCCCTGCGAGGTGAACAGTAATGGTCGCAGTTAACGTCGGCATGCCAGCCCTTCCTCCCCGCGCGCCGCACAACGTCGGGCATCTGCGCGGTACGCGCGGGTTCACGGCCGCAGCGCACGAGGAGCTCAAGAACACTCGCATGCGCGAAAATGTCGGTCATGCCACGCGTTCGATTCGTCAGAAGCGCGCGCATGTCGTAGCCGAGAAGAATGACTGGGAGCAGCTGCGGCTCGCGGGCAGCCACATCAAGCGCGATGTTATGGCGCGTCTGCCGGAACTGCTGGAGCAGTTTGAAGAGTCAGTTACGAACGCCGGCGGTCACGTCCACTGGGCGCGCGATGCCGCCGAGGCAAACCGCATCATCACGGACTTGGTGAAAGAGACCGGCGAAGAAAAGGTCGTCAAGATTAAGTCGATGGCCACACAGGAAATCGGCTTGAACGAAGCGCTTGCCGACGCCGGCATCACCGCCCGCGAAACCGACCTGGCGGAACTCATCGTTCAGCTTGCCGACGACATGCCGAGCCACATCCTGGTTCCTGCTATCCACCGCAATCGCGAAGATATCCGCGAGATCTTCCTCAATGGAATCCCCGGAGTCGACCCGGACCTGAAAGCCAATCCGGCCGATCTCGCCGAGGCATCCCGCAAGTTCCTGCGCGAGCAGTTTATGGAGGCCAAGGTTGCGATTTCCGGCGCCAACTTCGGTGTGGCCGAAACCGGTACTGTGGCCGTCGTCGAGTCAGAGGGCAACGGCCGTATGTGTCTCACGCTGCCGGAAACACTGATTTCGGTGATGGGTATTGAGAAGCTGCTTCCCACCTTCCAGGATCTGGAAGTCTTCTTGCAGCTACTGCCACGGTCGTCGACAGGCGAGCGTATGAATCCCTACACCTCTCTGTGGACGGGAACGACCGACGGCGACGGCCCGAAGAATTTCCACATTGTGTTGCTGGACAATGGGCGCTCGGCCACTCTTGCAGATCCGATTGGGCGTGAAGCGCTGAAGTGCATTCGCTGCTCGGCATGCCTGAATATCTGCCCTGTTTATGAGCACGTGGGCGGGCACGCTTACGGTTCGGTCTACCCGGGCCCGATTGGTGCGATTTTGTCCCCGCAGCTCACTGGCATGGATTCCTACGATGATCCGAATGCTTCGCTGCCCTATGCGTCTTCGCTGTGCGGGGCTTGCTTTGAGGTCTGCCCGGTGCGAATTGACATCCCTGCGGCACTGCTGGAGCTGCGCCACCGTAAGGTCACGGAACACCGCCCGCCGGTGGAGGGCAAGCTGTTTGCCACGCTCGGGTTCATCATGGGCAATCAGAAGCTCTGGAATATGAGCGCAAAGATGGCCTCCCTCGCCCGCGTACTCGGTTTGAAGGACGGCGAGATTCACGCCCTGCCGCTCTTCCTCAGCGGGTGGTCGGATGCGCGTGATACCCCGGTTCCGCCGAAGAAGCCGTTCCGCTCACTGTGGGGTTCGAAGGATTTCTCGGCGCAGCTGACCCGCGAATCGGCCAATCAGGTTCCGACGAAGATTAATGGGCTATCGGGTTCTGATCAATCTGACTCGTCCGACACATCCGGCAAGCCTGACGCGACCAACAAGGAGGCCTAGCGATGTCCCACTCCTCAGCATCCGCAAACATTGCCAAGAGCGAAATCCTCGAGCGTATCCGCAATGCTCAGAAAATCGCCTTCGAAGGCCGTGACTTGGCCTCTGACGTGGGCATCATCCCTGGCGAGCCCGGCGCGCATTTCGACATCCCCCGCGACTACGAGCGCTCCTCCGACCTGACGGCCAAAGAGATCATTTCGCTTGCCGACGAACGCATCGCCGATTACAAAGCCGACGTGCGCCGCTGTGGCAGCTCGGCAACCGACATCAATGAGGCTGTGAAGAAGGCAATTGCTGATGTCGGGGCCTCGTTGATTGGTATTCCCGAAGGTCTAGACCGCGAGTGGGTTGCGGGGTTGGAGTCTGGTGGAGGTAAGGCCACCACCGAGATTCGCGTCGATACCGGTTTCACCGCCGAAGAGCTGGACGAGCTCGATGCGATTGTCACCAGCTCTGCTGTCACCTGCGCCGAGACCGGCACCATTTTCCTGGACGGTTCGGCCACTTCTGGCCGCCGCGCGCTGACCTTGGTGCCGGATATTCACATCTGCGTTGTGCCCGCTTCCACGGTCGTCTACGGCATTCCGGAGGCATTTTCCCGTCTACGCGAGAGTGATCCCACCGCTCCGATCACTATGATTTCGGGGCCTTCTGCAACCTCGGACATCGAGCTCACCCGAGTCGAAGGTGTCCATGGTCCTCGCACGCTGATTGTGATTATTGCTGAGTAGAGACAGTCGGGTCGGTTCTTGGCTAGCATTTTGATTGACACGCCAACATTTTGTTGTGGATGATGAATTTAGCTAGCTAAAGGAGCCTTCCATGAGCGCAATCATTCAAAAGTTCTCAGTAGCCGACAACCCACAGCTCCCCGGCATGGATCCCTTCCTGTTCGCGGTCCACCATTACGACCTATACCCGCAGGCCAAGGGCACAACCATGACACCAGATGCCTCGCTGCTCGGCCGTAATATCGGCATGGACTTTTCCGGCAAGGACGGCTGGTCCATGTACCACGGCACAACCGTCCCCGGCTTCCCCTCCCACCCACACCGCGGCTTTGAAACTATCTCGATTGTCGAGGAAGGTTACGTCGACCACACCGACTCCGAAGGTGCACAGGCTCGTTACGGCGACGGCGACACTCAGTGGCTGACCACCGGCGCAGGCACTGCGCATGCTGAAATGTTCCCGCTTCTGCATAACGACGGCCCCAATCCTCACCACATGTTTCAGATTTGGCTGAACCTGCCGCCCGAAGGCAAGGAGGCAAAGCCGCACTTCCAGATGTTCTGGGCAGAAGACACTCCGCATGTCACCGGCACTGATGACAATGGCCACGGCTACGACATAAAGGTCATCGCGGGCGCATTCGGCGATACTCAGCCGCTTGCTCCACCACCGGAATCCTGGGCCGCTGCACCAGATTCCGATGTAGCCGTGTGGGTGCTGCGTTTGCAGCCGAACGCACAGCTAACGTTGCCACCAACCAAACATGCCGAGACAATTCGGACTCTCTACTCTCTACGCGGCAGCCTCACTATCGAGGGCGAAACGCTGGTGCAAGAGGGCGCAGTGCTGCGCTCAACCGAGGCACTGGACATTTCTGCAGGTGACGAGGGGGCCTTCGCGCTCATGCTCCAAGGCCGACCAATTGGCGCTCCCGTGTATCAGCATGGCCCGTTTGTCGCGAATAGCCGCGAAGAGCTCGTTGAGGCATTCGATGCCTACCAGCGTGGCGAGTTCGGCGCATGGCGGTTTGATTCCAACGATCCGGTTGCACCCTTTGAAGAGGGGCGCTTTGCCCGCTATCCGGACGGTACGGTTCGTCGCCCGGTCAATTAACCGGGATCCCCCGACGGGCTGCACATGTGAAACTGTGTGAGTTTATGACACTTTCAGGCCATTTTTTTGGGTCATTTTTGTCATAAACGCAGTCAGTAACTCGGATTGGGCCGCTTCCGCCAGGTACACCCGAAACAAAAATCCCTCAAGCAACCAGGCGAATCTAATCGAACCTAACCGCTTAAGGGATAAGACGTGCCCCCGAGAGGAGTCGAACCTCCGACCTTCGGTACCGGAAACCGGCGCTCTATCCACTGAGCTACGGGGGCGTGTGGCACAAGTACAACAAGTACAACAAGTGCAACGAGAAGATATGTTACCACTTGGCTGGGGCGATTAGCGAAATGCCCCGCACCCCAGCCAAATCCGCACTATGCGGCCTCAGAAACCTGGTCTTCCTCAATAGGACACACCACAGGAACGCCTCCATCATTAAGCACGCGGGCTCGAATTCCATAGACGCGGGCCAAAAGATCCGGTGTGAGAACGTCAGCAGGACTCCCCTGGGCAACCACGTGGCCGTCGTGAAGCATGACAAGCTCATCGCAGTAGCGGGCTGCGAGATTGAGATCGTGGATTGCCACGAGCGCCAAGGAGCTCCGTGAGGCGACTTCCGCGCGGACGAGCTGTAGGAGTTCCACCTGGTGGCGCAGGTCGAGGGCGGAGGTGGGTTCGTCGAGAAGCATGACCTCGGGATCGCGGACAAACATCTGCGCGACGGCGACGAGCTGACGCTGACCGCCGGAGAGCTCGCCGACGAAGCGGTCGGCAAGGTGCTCAATACCAACCTTCCGGAGAACCGCCGCAGTGTGCTCAATCTCGGAGCCGCGCACGCGCAGACGCCCGGCGCGCCGGCCAGAGACCAGTACCGATTCGAATGCGGTCAGCGAGGCACTTGCTGGCAAATCCTGGGGCACGTAGCCGACGACATCGCGCAGTTCGGAGCCGACGACCCGCTCATTGTCACGGGTCAGTGCAATCTCCCCGGCCATTGGCTTTCGAATCCCCGCCAGGGTGGTCATCAGTGTGGACTTACCCGCAGCGTTTGGCCCGAGCAAACCCGTCACCGTACCCGGCTTCAGCCTGCGCATTGACGCCCCGCGCAGCACCTTCCGCTTGCCATAGCCTGCAGCTACGTCATTGACATCGAGAAACACGCCCATTAGTTCCACACCGTCCTCTTACGCAGGAAAACCAAACCGACAAAGAATGGGACACCGACGATTGCGGTAATGATGCCAATCGGCACTGCCACACCCGGCACCACCGTGATGGATACCGCATGAGCTGCCGCAAGCAGCGCCGCGCCTGCCGCCATCGATGCCGGGGCAAAGAAGCGCTGTTCTTCACCGACCAGCATGCGCGCAATGTGTGGACCGACCAGTCCGATGAAGCCGATGATGCCGGCAAAGGCCACTGCGGTTGCCGCCAGCAGCGAGGCTACAATCAGCGTCGCAATGCGCAGCCTATCCACATTGATGCCCACGGCTTTTGCGCGGGCATCGCCAAGCCGCAACACCGTCAGCGCCCACGCATAGCGAATGGTGAACGGAATGGCGATCAGCAGCGCCGCCGCAATAATGCCGTTGGCCACCCAGTTCGCGCGCTGTAGCGAGCCCATCGTCCAGAACACAATCTGCTGGAGCGCCTCGGTAGTCGCGCGGTATTGCAACAGCGCCAACAGCGCTTGGAATAGAAACACCAGACCAATACCCAGCAGAATCATCGATTCCTTACCCGAGCCGCGCCATACCGACGCCGCCGCCACAATCGCCACCGCGATGACGGATGATACCCAGGCCACGGCCGCCAGGTTGAACTGCGCATGCGGAATAATCACCCAGCCCAGCACAATCGATGCCGCCCCACCGAACGCCGCTGCAGCCGAAATACCGAGGGTAAACGGCTCCGCCAGTGGGTTGTCGAGGATTGTCTGCATCTGTGCACCGGCAAGCGACAGCGCTGCACCAATCAGCACTGCCATCACTGATGCAGGAAGGCGCAGCTTCCACAGCACCGTACGAGTGGTTTCATCAACGTCATTCGGGCTCACGATACCCCGCACGACATCCCCCACACTCAGTGACATCGGCCCCACGATCGTCGCTACTACAAACGCGCACACGGCCAGCCCCACCAGCACCGCAATAACGGCAATCTTCCGGGCGGAGCGTCGTCGGTACTGTCGCGCAGAGTCGTAGGTCGTGCTTGACGACGGACACTCGTGCTGTTCGGTGGCGGGCTGCGACTCTTGACCGCCACTGTCGTTGGTGGAGGTGGGCTCGCGGGGTTCGTCGTCAAGCCCTGACGCGGGAGCGTGCAGATTGGTGTAAGTCATCGGATTCCTTCTTCGATGGTGGAAGATGGGTTACTTGGTCGGCTCCAGCGCGGCGAAGAAGGTGCCGCTGAGTTCGAAGGGTAGGTAGTCCTTGTGGAACTTGGCGAAGTCAGCGACTGGGTCGAGGTCAGCGAACTCTTCGGGGTGAATCCACTTGGCGAATTGCTCGAGGGCGAAGACGTTGTACGGCGAGTCGTAGAACTGGTGGAAGGCGGCGTACAGGTCCCCCTTCTTCGGCGCGGTCAGGGTGTCAAAACCCGGAGTCTTCAGCAGGCCTTCCAGAGTGCGCTGTGCGGTCTCTGGAGTGGCGGTGTAACCGAGTTCGACGTGTGGCAGGACTTCCGGCTTCTTCGGGTCGAGTGCCCAGGAACCGCCTGTGGCGATAATCTTCTCCGGCTGGACGGACAGGACCTTCTCTGCGGTCACGTTGCCCGATTCGGTGTCGATGAGGCTGTCTCCGAGGTTCTCACCGCCGGCTGCTGTGACGAGGTCACCGAGGTTGGACTTGTTGACGGTCGAGCAGCAATCCTTGAGGCCGGCTGCTCGCCAGACCAGGGTCTTTGGCTTGTCTTCGAGCTTGGCGGCGCGTTCGGTGATCTCGTTGACGCGCTTAGTGTAGAAGTCGGTGAACTTCTTGGCATTGTCCTGCTCGTCGACGATCTGGCCGAGGAGCTCGACGGACTTGGCGGTGTTTTCCAGGGGCTTCTGACGGAAGTCGGTGAATACGTACTTCAGACCTGCCTGATCGAGCTTGGTGAGGAAGCCGGACTCCTCCGCGGCCTTCTTGTGGTCAAGGGTCATGACGACCACATCTGGGTCGTGGGAGATGAGGTTTTCAACTGTGACATCGCCCTTGGCAATATTGCCGATGGTCGGCATGTCCTTCAGCTCTGGATTCGTCTCGAAAAGCTTGGCTTCAAACGATGGTGCGCCCGAATGCAGATCGCTGCCCATGGCGACAACATGGTCACCCGGGTTTTCTTGGTCAAGCATCGCGGTGACAAACATGGCGCGACCTTCACCGAGCACGACTCGTTCTGGCTGCTTGTCGAAGGTCACAGTGCGACCTGCGACATCAGTGACAGTGAGTTCTCCCTTGTTGTCGGCAGCCGTGTTCGACTCTGCGTCCGCACCGCATGCTGTAGCGACGAAGCTCAGCGCTGCACACCCGATTGCGGCCAGAGTTTTGGTCTTTGGCGCGGTTTTAGCCTTGGCGAAAATATTGACTCTCATGCGTTCTTGTTTCTGCCTTATTTATCTCTGCGTAGTTTTTTGGTGTTTAGGGCGCACAAAGAGAAGTGAATACTCATCCCTTTGCATTAGGCACGCCTTACCTTACAGATTGAAGCGGAGAGAAAAAAGCGCCCTGCTAGTGGTGGTTTTACTAGCAGGGCGTAGGAGGCTTATTTCCTTTCGAGAACCGACTGGAAGCACCTCAGCATCACTTCGCGGTCTTCATCAGCAAGTGGTGAAATAACTCCCTGGCGAACAGTGTCTACATAATCCGGCGCCGCCTCGGCAAACACGTGCCGACCAACGCCTGTTAAGACGACGACATAATCCGAGTCCGGGTCTTCGCCGTGGTCTTCGGTGTGAATAAATCCGCGCTTTTCCAACCTGTTGGTATGCAGCAGCGCGCGGGGATGGTTCCACTTCAGTCGATCACAAATCTTGTCAACGTGCAGAATCCCATCCTCTACCTCATGCAGAGCGATGAGCAGGGTAAAGTCCGCGAACGTCAGCCCGGTTCGAGTGCGTAGGCTTCGCTCGATATTGCGCTCTACCTCGCGAAAAGCAGCTACCATCGACTGCCAAAAGAGCTGTTCATCATCACTCAGCCATTCAAATGAGTTCATACTGCTCTAGGCTAATGGTGAGAGCCTCGTAGCGGAGACAAATGAGAAAACACTCACAAAAAACTTCTGGCTACTCTGCTTTTCCATCGACTGAATCGGTAACCGTAGCATTGGCGGTCTCTGCAATCTTATCGAGCACAGCGGAAATCCCCTGATAGTCGATATTTTCACCGAGCACATCAAACAAAACATGGCGCACAAGCTTCACATGGTTCGGCGCCGCCTTCTCAATCACGGTTCGACCGTGTTCAGTAAGCGTGACATCAATACCACGGTTATCGCAGGCGCAGCGTTCCTTAGTTACTAGCCCGCGTCGCTCCATGCGAGTAATTTGATGCGACATTCGGCTGCGGTCCCATTCCAGGGATTCGCACAGGGTGCGCATGCGCACTACATTGTCTTCAGCCTCGGAGAGAACAACCAGAACCGAAAAATCTGCAGTGGAAATATCGAGAGAATCTTGCAGCTGAAGGTCGATTGACCTGTCAACGGCCCGTTTAGCGTTCAGAATTGAGCGCCATAACCGCTGCTCTTCATCACTTAACCACGGAACATCTTGCATATGTACAGAGCCTACTATCTTGAAACCAAATCCTGAATTTTCATAAACTCCGCTCCCGTCACACGATCAAACCGGGCTTCATCGCACGTCAGGACTAATACCTGCATATCGCGCCCCGCTTTGGCAAGAGCATTATTCATCCGCCGCAAACGGTGTTCGTCTGAATAACCTAATGCATCATCAATAATCACCGGAGCGCCTTGCCCGCCCTCCATGACACCGGCAACGGCCAAGCGCAGCAGAATGTCCAGCTGCTCCTGCGCTCCACCAGATAGCTCATCGACATCGAACTTGCCATCGGCATTGGACCGTGACTCAATCCGCAAGTCCTCATTCATCGTGAACTGAGTTCCCGCACCGAACACACCGCCACCGTACTCTTCGAGCTTGCGGAGCAAGGGGTCAGCCAACGCATTCCGCGATGCCGCGCGTGCCTGTGTCATTACCTCCATGAGAGTCTTGGCGGCAGCTGCACGTCGACGCATTGAATTCCGATCTCGCTGTGTTCGCTCCACTACTCCCTCAGCAGCTGCCAGCTTCTCATTCGCACTGTCGAAATAGTCCAAGTGCACCCGAATCTCTTGCCGACGCTTTTCCAGCTCAGCCAGGCGATTCTCAACTGCATCCCGTCGCTGCTTAGCGCCCGCGAGCGATGCTTCCACGTCGTCGGCATCCCGCTGCGCCAGTTCCTTCTGAGCCGCAGCCAGTTGCTCTTCTGCCGCCTCATAGTCCTTGCCTCGGTTTTCCACCGCAGCAAAGATCTCGGCATCCGAGGCTTTTTCTCGCGTCGCCGTGAGCGAATCTTCGCGGACCTTCAGGACGGACCAAGCCCCTTCAAGCTCGCTGCTGGCCTTCGTATAGTTGGCGTGTGCAGGACGCTTCTCCAGCTTCGACAAGCGCATATCAGCACTGTCGCGCTCCGACTCGGCATCCCTACGCCCCACTGCAGCTTCTTCCAGCCGGGACTTTGCCGATACCAAGTCAATCTCCGTCGGCGCTTCCTCGCCCGCAAGTTCCCGATACCGCTCGCCGTGTACTCGTGCTTCTTCCTTCGCATCATCCAACTCTGCGGTCAACTGGTGATACTCCACACCGTCGGACACCGCAGTTATGGATGTCTCCACCTGGAATTTTGCTTTTTCCGCTTCACGACGTCGTGCGTATGCCTTTTGTGCTTCCGCGACAGAATCAGCGCCTGCCGCCTCAAGCTGTTCCTTGAGCGATATCTCTGCTTTTTCTAGCTTGCGCTGCTGCGAATCTGAGCCGTCTCCGGGCTGGATAGCAACCGTGACGTCGCCAACTTCGATGGCCAACGGCTTAGTAACCGCACGTTGAACTGTCTCAGCCTCCGGAGCTAGCCCCACTTTCTCGCCGTCGACTGTGACCTCCTGCGCACTACTAGCCGAGAGCTGCACACTCGGGCTCGACGCCTCCAGCACAGCGGTGGCTGTTGCAACTTCGCGTTCGCAGGTCAACAGTTTTTCCATTACCTCCTCGGTAACGGAATTCCGAGCAATTACCTCCTTTTGCTCTGCCAATTGCGCGCGGAGCGCATCGAGCTTCTCCACTCGATTCGACAAGGCTTCAACCAAGCCGCGCTTCTCCCCCAATGCGACTTCAGCTGCAGCCAGCTCTTCTGCTTTTCGAACTTCGCGGTACGCGGTCACAACCGCATCGCGATCTTCCTGTGCCTTCTTTAAAGCTGCGACCTCCTTATCGAACGCTTCCTTAAGTTCAGCAACTTTCTTCTCTGTGGCGGAATGCTGATCCCTGGCATCTTGTGCCTGCTGAATGAAGGTTTCGCGCTCTTGCTGAGCCTGTTTAGCTAAGTCGAGCTGCTGCTTCGCCGCTGCAGAGACCTCCTGTGCCTGGGACACGGCAACCCTGAACTTTTCGAGTTCTTCGAGCGCCTGCGCCCAATGCTCGACTTCGTTTTTGGCTTCTGGCAACGATGCCCGCTGCGTGTGTTGGCTTTCTTCATTACGAGCAGCTTCCTCATTGAGCGCTTCGAATTCCCGGACCTTTTTCGCCGCTTCGTCGCGCACCCGCTGGGCTTCCGCCAGCTCCTTGTCTACGTCGGTAAGCTGCTTGCGCTCTTTGCCATTTTTTTGGAAATAGTTGCCGTATTCAGCTTCAACGGCTTCAAACAGACCTACCTCTTCTGCGGTTTCCGCGCGCTGCCCCGATGCCGACTGCAGTGCGCTTGTGACCTGCGCATACCCGCCCAAGGAGAGTGTCTTTTGCGCTTGTCCCTGTTCAGCAACGAAAACCTGCCACAGGTTCTTGGTGTCCGCATTGTGCATTCGGGCGGCCAGCCACTCTTCCGCCTGGTCATCTTTAAGAACCTCGGCTGTCGGAGAGTGGACGGTGACGATTGTGCCGGTGTCCTTGGTGCTACCAAAGACCTTGTCCAGCGTAAATTCGTAGCCGTCAAGCTCCAGCCGGAGCTTAACCTGCGGCTTTTCCTGGCTGGAGTGACTGTTCAGACTAAGCGCTTCGCTTGACCTGGACTTCCATTTTGTCGTCAGCGCAACGTGAATAGCTTTGGCAATTGTCGTCTTACCTGACTCGTTTTCACCGGAAATCACTACCACGCCACGCTCGGCGAGCCCTGTGATTGAGAGTGAATCAATCGCACGTACATTGTGTAATTCGATGTCGTGAAAACGCATGATTTATTCCTTCTCTCCGGCCAGGCGCGCCAGCAAGCGAAGCGCATCGGCTGCTGCGGTGGTTTCAGATTCTGATAGGGGGCTGCCGCTCTCGGTTCGCCCTTTGCTCAAGACCGTTAGTTTTTCTGCAGCTATGAGCGGATAACCGGTGAGATTGAGATTAGAGATATCCCCCTCGGACGGAACCACCGTCAAATCGGAGCCACTTTCCCGGCGATAAAGTGCAGCGAAAAGCTGTTGGTACTGCTCAAGTCGGTTTTCAAAGGTCGTCGACTCTGACAGTGTCACGGTTCCTCGCAATGAATACTTCACCGCTGTGTCTGTCTTCGTCTCTATACCGTCCAGTTCAGCAAAGAACTCATCGAGGTCTTCCGCGCCAGTGATATCCATGTCGATGGCATGAAAAGCCCACCGCCCCACTCGGTGGGAGGCTACGGTAACTGAGCCCTTTTCGGAGTCGTCCTCTGCGATGTCGACGACTAGCGCATTGCCGGAATCCCGTTCTTTGTCGTCATACGCTGTGGTTTCGTGTGCGCCGGAGAAATAAACTCTGCCAGCATGGTCAAGTTGGCTCGTGGAGTGGGAATCCCCCAGCGCCACATAGTGCAACGCCCCACGGTCAATAGCCTGTTCCAAGCTGGTCAAATCAATGGTGGCTCCCGCATCAGCACCAAAGCCTTCTACTTGGCCATGTGCGACCATCACTCGGATTCCATCGGCCGGCTCAAGCTCCGTGGCTATTTCCGCCACGATGTCGTCTGCCGAATACTTGCCGCGTACTGGCACACCGATGAGTTCCACCCCGTCACGGATGGAAATGGGCTGGCTGTCGCGAATTACGTAAACTCCTCGGTCTTCCAAAGATTCGAAAGCACTACGTCGATAAATGGAAGAAGCATCAAGCGCATCATGGTTGCCGGGCAGGAGATACACCGGCACGGGTAGCTTGGCTATTCGCTCAAGAGCCCGCAAGAACACCTTGTCCGGCAATGTGTTGGAATCGAACACGTCTCCAGCGACGACGATGAACTCAGCGCCTTCGCTAGTCGCCAACTCACCGATGCGGTCGATGGCGTTGAGGCGACTTTCGTGGAACCTAGCTTGGGCTTCACCGCCATCGAGCTCTAGGAACCACCGAGTCATTCCCAGTTGCCAATCTGAGGTGTGAATGAATTTCATGACTAGCGCTCCTTTTGTCCCAGGCTCAGCGATTCCTGCAGATGTTGCCAACAATCTTCCAAATCGGCGACTGCACGAATGGTCTCTCTCGAAATTACGCAGGTTGGCTGCAATGCTTCATGCAGCAAACTACGGTCGGTAACTGTTAGTGGGGCAATAACCTCGAGCGAAGGAACACTGACTCGTTCCAAATCATTGCCCCAGTAGTCGGCTTCGACCGCGAAAAGCTCGGCAACCTTTTTCTGCTCGTTGTCACCGCCATCATTTCCACCAGCGCCATCCGCCTTCTGGGCGATTTTATTGGGATCCTCCCGAACCGCGCCGCCAAGCCCGAGGCGCTTTGGCGCAGTCCGGTTTCGCAGCTGTGTTAGTTCCTGAAGTCGGCGTTGCAATTCGCGCTGCGGATAATCGCGCAGCTGCATTAGCGACAGCGGATCACGGTCAATATCAGCGACAAGTTGAGCGGCGACTGCAACGGTGTGCTTACACACAGGTGCCGGGTCCGGGCAGGTGCATTCGCTATAAATGTGCTCTTCACCATCGCACAACAGCATTTCCATCTGCTCATACGGCAACTCGCCGTGCTCAAACTCTGTGAAGGCCGACGGATTGTTCACCAACCACCGCAGTACGTCGTCAGTTTGTTTCTGCTCCCGCCGTGGGAACCGAATAAAGACTGAGAATGGTTCCGGCTGGCTACCCTGCACTTCCCCGATGATGTAACCATCCGCGATTCGAAGCCCGAGCACATTGCCGTCGAACCTGTACTTCTCGCCTCTGTGAATACGACCCGAATCGGCACCACGGATGATGAACTCCCACACCCACCGGGCAAAAGTAGTACGTGGCTCGACCGCCACACGCGCTGAGGTTCCACGTCGCTGCTGCCCGGTAAATGCACCAGCCCAGTCCTGGGTGGCCAGGAGCTTTTCAATCGTCGAGCTGGTTGCTGGTGCGCTTCGCGCCGTAGTCCTTTTACGACCGCGCTTTCCAGAGGGGCCCTTGCCAAACTCGGCAAAGATGACATTGTCGCCCCATGTCACGTCTCCGTCACCGGCCATTAGTACCACCTCTTCTGGACTCTAAACGGTGTCACATTGTTGGGAATCGAATCGTCATCCGAGGTTGCGGAATCCAATGCCGTGGCCTCCGGGGTCACCCCATCGGTCACCGTCCCACCGGACTTTGACTCCGCTGCGTCCATCGATTCACGCAGTGACTGAATCTTGTCCTTGTCCAATTGCCACAGAGACCGCAAACGGTGAAAGTCCATCTCCGTCAGCTTGGTTTCACCAGCGCGCACAACCGCATCCGCCAATTCTGCCTTCTCGAAAATCAGCTCGTCGATACGCTCTTCAAGCGTTCCCACACTGACCAGCTTGTGCACGTGTACGTCTTTACGCTGACCGATGCGGTAAGAGCGGTCCGTGGCCTGGTTTTCAACTGCTGGATTCCACCACCTGTCAATGTGAATGACGTGGTTGGCGGCAACCAGGTTGATGCCAACACCTGCCGCGAGAGTAGACAGCAAAATGATTGGTGGGCCGTCCGGGGCATTAAACTCTGCCACTACTTTCTCGCGCTGTGCCGGAGTCATTGCCCCTTGGATAAACGGAATGTCCACGCCCAGGCGCTTGCTGAAATGAGGGGCGAGCATCTTGCCGAACTCCACGAACTGCGTGAACACAAGCGCGCGTTCACCGTTTTGGACAATCTCATCGACGAGCTCTTCCAGCCGTGCAACCTTGCCCGAGCGATGCTGCCCATGATTAAGCAGCCCTGAGCCGTCGTGCTGGTAGTGCGCTGGGTGGTTGCAAATCTGCTTCAACTTCATGATGCCGCCGAGGATGATGCTCTTTCGCCCGAAGTTGCCAGAGCGATTCCGCTTCGAGCGCTTGAGCTTGTCCTCGATGTCCTTCACAGCTTCCTGATACAAGAAAGCCTGCTCCGTCGTGAGAGGAACCATCTCCACCTGCTCATTCTTCTTGGGCAGGTCCGGCGCAATAGCTGGATCCGACTTGAGTCGGCGCAGAATAAAAGGTGCTGTAATCGACTGCAATTGCAGTAGCATTTCCGCATTCCCATCACGCTCGATGGGAATCGCAAACTTGTTGCGAAATGCATTCGCCGACCCCAGCATGCCTGGATTACAGAAATCCATGATGGTGCGCAGCTCGCCCAAGTCGTTTTCCACCGGAGTACCAGTCATGGCGATGTTGTGCCGCGAGCCCAGGCTCCGCAGCGCTCTGGATACCTGGGCGTTGGGGTTCTTAATTGCCTGTGCTTCGTCAGCAATCACATGATCCCACTGCACTTGGGCGAGTTCGTTCACATCGCGGGTAGCAACACCATAGGTCGTCACAACAACATCGTGTTTTCCGATAAATTCTTGTAGTTCCCCACCATGAGGGCGGTTTGAACCATGCAGCAGCCCAACCTTAAGCTCTGGAGTGAACTTTGCCGCTTCTGCTGCCCAGTTGCGCAACACACCTGTCGGAACCACCAGCAGCGAAGTCTTGTGCCCTTGAGCCGTAGCATCTGCTTTCCGACGGCAGCGCTCATACTCCAACAGCGCCAGAATTTGCACAGTCTTACCGAGCCCCATGTCATCCGCGAGAATGACACCAAAGCCGCGGTTGGACATATCCGCCAGCCACTCCACACCGCGCTGTTGATACTCCCGCAGCTCACCGACAAAACTCGGTGGCACCTCGACCGACTCTGCGAGGGCCGTGGAACCGTCTGAGTACTTCGACACCAACGCCTTGAGCCAAGAGGGGTCCCTGGGGGCGACTGGCACTGCTGCTGGAGCTTGCGACTCTAAGCCACCGTCGAAGACCAGCTCTTTCAGGGTGGCTTGCCCCTTACCGGTTTCCTCCCCGGCCTTGGTCTGCTCCACCAAAAACTTCAGGGCTTCCCTAGCTACCTCTGGGTTCGCGTGCACCCAATGGTCTCGCAGATGCACTAGCCCCGTACTCGATGCAGCGAGCTCACGCATTTCCGCTTCCGTCAGTACGGCATCCCCCACGGCCAGCTTCCACTCGTAATCAACCAGTTGGTCAAATCCGAGTTTCGGTTCCGAACGGCGCCCAGCAGGCCCCGTCGGATCTAACTGGACGACTTCAGTGTGCAACTGCAGGGTGGTCTCCACTGACTTCCAGTTCGGCGGCAGCATCACATCGATATCAACCTTTGCCAGCTGCGAGATGCCATCAGTCATAAGCTCTATCAGCTGCTCTGAGGTCAGCAGCAGATCCAAGCCCGGGTGTCCCGCTGCTTTCGCATATTTGAGCGTTGGGAATGCCTCCTGTGCCGCCAATAGCTGCGGGCGAAGCAGCGACAGCACGGACCGGCGACACATTTCTGGATTCAGGCGCTCCGGAGCTGCGACGCCGATGCGGTAGTACATCCGCAATGGCCATAGAGTCTCATGTTCCACCGCAGCTGAACGAGGATTGAAGCGAGTTACTGAGCCGCCTTCTTCATCCGCTCGATTCCGCAACTCCAACAGCTGCGGAAGATCCACATCCGGCAAGTCTTCCAGCTGGCCTTCAAAACCAACAGGTTCCTGCACCATTAGCTGCAGACGAACATCCTCACCATCGGCCGACAGCCTCCACTTTGCCAGTGACTGCGCCACCCCCGGCGTCGCACGCCCCAGGGACTGAGACTGCAACAACGACCGCACGAAACTCTGCCGCTGTTCTGCCGGTTCATCCAGATCGGCCAGAAGCGCGTTGGTGACCCAATGAAACATCCGATTGATGAAATCCTCAGCCACCGTGGCGCCTCCGTTATCAATCAATACCGGTGGTGTACGAGAAATGACCTGACTCTGCCAAGCAATCTCACTCAGCCCCTCCGACATCCGCCACGTCGGCCACCACTCATTGTCTTCCCACGTCAGCGCCACCAATGCCCGCCCAGAGCGTGCGAAAGCATCCAATCCCTGTACAACATCCACAAAGAACCGAAGATCCGGTGCCATCGCCGCCGAGGAAACTTCCTCCTGCAATTGCACCAGTGCCGTCACCGCAGCCCATGGCGGGAACACCCATGTGGGTACCGCTTTCTCTACTGCCCGCCCCTTCGGTGTGCGCAGTTTTAGCGTCAGTTGCGCTCGACTCCCCTGGTCCAGCACTGCAAAAAGCCGACGCTGATGCGCCGGGACTTCCAGCAAATCCACGTCCGCAATAATCCGGTGCCCCTCTGGCCGCTCCACCCATAGGTGAAGACCCGAATCATCTTTCCAGACCGCGTGCAGCAGCAACGGCACCGCTGACTTAGCAACTTGGTCCATTACTTCCTCCCCACTGCTTGCTCAGTCATCACCGTCTAATCACCCGGCGACTTCGCCACCAGATATTTGTTCAATGAAGATTCTGCCACGCACCCCGGATCAGCTTTTCCACCACACCACAACATTAGCACGCATGTTCGAATTATGTATCTTGCAAAAATTACTCCTCCTCTACCCAAATACCCCTTTTCCCAGGTAATTTGTCGCACTTAACCGATTTTTAAAAGCTTTTTCAACGCTTCTTATCTTGCAATGCAGCGCATCACATGAAAACGTCGTATAGGCCACAAGAATTAAAAATGTGTGACTCGTGCAATAGTTCTGCCATGGTTCGCATGTGCCAGTAGGCTCCGCTGACTGTCGAAGATAGTCCGGAAGCTGAAGCTGTGCTGAATCGCGAACCGCAGGTTCCACCGTGGACGTCGGCCACTTTTTGGCTCGATGCTGCCGCGGCGCTGTGAACGTCGTCAAGCAGACTTGATTAAGCGAAACTGAGTTGTGCGCCGAAAATGCTTTTTGGTGCGCTAGGTAGTGCGCGAGTCCGACTGTACGACTAATAAATAATGAGGAGTTGCCCTGTGGACCAACACACATGGTTCATCATCGCACTAGTCATTTATCTGCTGTTGATGGTCTACATCGGTTGGACCGGATGGAAAAAGACTGCAGAGTATGACGAATACATGATTGGCGGCCGCGGCCTACATCCGTTCGTCGCGGCACTGTCAGCGGGTGCATCGGACATGTCCGGCTGGCTGCTGATGGGTCTGCCCGGCGCGATTTACCTTTCGGGTCTGAACCAGACCTGGATTGCAATCGGCCTGGTCGCAGGCGCATGGCTGAACTGGAAGTTCACCGCACCACGCCTGCGTAGTTACACCAAGATTGCTCGTAACTCGATTACCGTGCCGTCGTTCCTGGAGAATCGTCTGCACGATACGTCGAAGGTGCTGCGCGTTGCCGCAGGCCTGATTATTTTGCTGTTCTTCACCTTCTACGTCTCCTCGGGCATGGTGGCAGGTGGCCGTTACTGGGAGTCGACGTTCGGTGGCAACTACCTCGTCGGCATGCTGTTGGTAGCGGCTATCACTGTCGCGTACACCCTGTTCGGTGGCTTCCTGGCGGTGTCTTACACAGACACGGTGCAGGGCATCATTATGTTCATCGCACTGCTGGCGGTTCCGACTGTCGGCATCATCTACCTAATCAACAATGGCAACTCCGCCTCGGACATCTTCAGCTTTGCTGCTAACAACCCCTACCCGGGCAGCGAGGGACAGCCGGTTGAGGCCTTCTTCGATCCGTTCGCTGGCATTCCGCTAATCACGATTATCGGTCTGCTCGGCTGGGGTCTGGGCTACTTCGGCCAGCCGCACATTATCGTTCGCTTCATGGCTCTGCGTAGTGCAAAGGACGCAACCGAGGGCCGCCGCTGGGGCGTTGGCTGGCAGGCACTGTGCATGCTCGGCTCCGTCCTCGTGGCGCTGACCGCAACTGTTTTCTTCGCTACGAACCCAGATGCTTCGGTCACTGATGCGTCTTCCTACGAGACCATCTTCCTGGACATGACCCGCATCCTGTTCCACCCGCTGATTGCAGGCCTGATTCTGACTGCAGTACTGGCAGCAATCATGTCCACCATTTCCTCGCAGCTGCTGGTGTCTTCCTCCGCGCTAATCGAGGACCTGTTCAAGGCAACGGTCAACAAGTCCCTGCGTCCGAAGACCTACATGGCTCTCTCCCGCGTCGCCGTCGCGCTGATCGCCATCATCGCCGCAATCATCGCTGCTAACCCGAACAGCTCCATTCTGGATCTGGTTGGCTTCGCGTGGGCTGGCTTCGGCTCGGCATTCGGCCCGGTGCTGCTGGCCGCCCTCTACTGGTCGCGCCTGAACACGCCAGGTGCTGCTGCCGGCATGATCACCGGTGCGGTTGTCTCCTTCGCATGGGGCATGAGCTCGCTCAGCGACACTCTCTACGAGATCGTCCCGGGCTTCGCCGCTGCAACTGTCGTGATGATCATTGTCACGCTGCTTACCAAGGAGCCGAACGAGAAAATCAAGGAAGAGTTCGACCACGCAGCAAAGCAGGCTCTGGTCTAACGCTTTGATCTAGGCTTGGCCTCCGCTAGCCCCGCAGGCTAGCCCCGGCGCATACCTACAAGGGAACCGAAAAAGTATTTTTCGCGCCCAACTAGGTATGCGCCCTTTTTTATTTGCCATCCTGGCCGCCTCCCTGACTGCCGCCTTTGTCTCATCCTTTGCGCTTACGCGAGTTCTCGTCACCTCCTCCCCCGCGGGCTCGGAGACGGAAGCCGTCGTCAAGCAACTGCGCACCGTACGCGTCGTCGCCGACCGCCCCACCGTCACCGGATACAAGCGCGAGCGCTTCGACGTCTGGGCAGGTTCTGCCGATTGCAATACACGCCATAAAGTGTTGGCGGCGTGGTTCGGGGGCTCTGCGTGTTCGCTTGACGACGGCTCCCCGCGCGAAATCCCTGACCCTTACACGGGTGACCCGGTTGGTGCGCATGAGGTCGATATCGACCACATTTATCCGTTGGCAGCGGCGTGGGATTTCGGAGCCTACGCCTGGGATCCCGAGAGGCGTCGGCAATTTGCCAACGATATCGAGACCAACCTCGTGCCCACGCGAAGCGCGGTCAACCGGGATAAAGGAGATGCCAGCCCGGCGGAATGGCTTCCCGAGGATGCGAAGGCGTGTGACTACTCGCATCGTTACTTAGCGGTGGCCATTAAATGGGACCTGCCCGTATCGTCGGCAGACTGGAAGGCGATGGCCACTGCGTGTGGAATCCGCGCGAGGAAAGGCACGAAATAGAGAAAATAGTGCGAGCACGTTAAGTTAAGGACTGGTCTTAATAAAGAAATATCCAGGCCACTCCTCGCTTGAACGCGAGGCCTACATTCAGTCGTGGAAAGGTAATACGTGCAAAACGTAGTTCTTATGGTTCACGTCCTGGCGGCAATTCTGCTGCTTGGACCGGTGACTGTCGCAATTTCGATGTTCCCGAAGCTCGCGCTTGCAGCCCGCGGCGGAGAGGCTGGAACGGTCGGCGCCGCGCGCACCATGCACGCCATTTCGCGCACCTACGGCATGTGGTCGCTGCTCGTGCCGCTGCTCGGCTTCGGTGTCATGTTCACCGATGTGTCGACCTACATGAAGTCCGGGGCAATGCACGCCGCAATTCTGCTGGCTATCATCGCCTGGGCACTGTTGTTCTTCCTGGTCATTCCGCGTCAGCGTCTGATGATGGCCGGCCTCGGCATCGCTGACGAAGACGAGGATGCTGACGATCCGGAGTTCATCGAGCGTCGCAAGAAGGCTGAAGAGCTCGACTGGGACAAGCAGAAGGGCCAGCTGGCTATGTTCTCCGGCATCTTCTCCCTGCTGTGGGTTGTCGCCGGCATCCTGATGTTCTTCATCTAGAGCTCACGCTCAGACACAATAAAACTGCCGGTGCGCCTGTACGTTTCGGCCCGACTTTTAGGGCTTGGAAGTACATGCGCACCGGCAGTTTTTTTATTTTCTAGGTCAGCGCCAAGGGCGGTCGTCGGTTGTCGCCTGACGACGCTCCCCCCCCCCAGCTCACCTCACCTAGCAGGTTTAGCGGCGTCCGCCTCGGTAACCACCGCGACGGTCATCACGGCCACCACGGTAGCCACCGCGACCGCGACCGCCACCACGACGGTCATCGCGACCGCGACCACGGCCACCGAAATCGTCACCGTCATCGAAGTTTCCACGGTAGCCACCACGGCCACGGCCACCACCACGACGGTCATCGCGACCGCGACCACCACGGTATCCTCCGCGACCGCGGCCGCCATCACGACGATCGCCACGGTAGCCACCACGGCCACCGCGGTAGTCATCGCTGTCGTCGACCGAGGTGCCGTCGTCAAGCTTCAGCCCAATGAGCTGGCCGGAGATGCGAGTATCGGAGAGGTTGTTGATGACTTCTTGCGGCAGGTTGGCCGGCAGTTCGACCAGTGTGTGGTCGCCACGGATGTCGATGTGTCCGAAGTCCTTGGAGGACAGGCCACCCTCGTTGGCGATGGCGCCGACGATGGCACCCGGGCGGACGTGCTGGCGACGACCGACGCTGATGCGGTAGGTTGCGGTGCCCTCGCGGTCGAATTCGACCATGTCAGCGCGCTTGCCCTGACCGCGCTCACCGCGGGAGCGACCATCGCGGCCACGGTTGCGGTCGCGGTCGAAACGATCACGGTCACGGTCGTTACGACGGCCACGCGGCGGTTCCTTCATTAGGAAGTCGCCCGACTGTGCCTGCGCAGCGATAGCGGCGGCGATATCAACCAGTGGGGTGTCGTGCTCTTCTGCGTACTCCTCGATGAGCTCACGGAAGACCGGAACCTGCGAATCAGCAAGCGCCTCGGTCAAGTCATCAGCGAACTTCTGCTTGCGAGAGTCGTTGACCTCATCGACGGTCGGCAGCTTCATCTCGTGCAGCTGCGACTTGGTTGCACGCTCAATCGAGCGCAGCAGGCGTCCCTCACGCGGGGTGACAAAGAGCAGCGCCTCGCCGGAGCGGCCAGCGCGGCCGGTACGACCGATGCGGTGGACGTAGGACTCGGTGTCGTGCGGAATGTCGTAGTTGACCACGTGGGAAATGCGGTCAACGTCCAGGCCACGAGCAGCCACATCGGTTGCCACCAGGATGTCCAGGCGGCCGTCCTTGAGCTGATCAATCGTGCGCTCACGGAGAGTCTGCGGGATGTCGCCGTTGATGGCAGCAGCGGAGAATCCGCGGGCACGCAGCTTCTCGGCGAGCTCCTCGGTCTCGTGCTTGGTGCGCACGAACATGATCATCGCTTCGAATTCCTCGACTTCGAGGATGCGGGTCAGCGCGTCCAGCTTGTTGCGGTGGCTGACCATCAGGAAGCGCTGGCGAATGTTGTCCGCAGTGCGAGTCTGGGACTTGACGGTAATCTCTTCCGGCTCCGTCAGGTACTGCTTGGACAGGCGACGAATCGCAGCCGGCATGGTAGCCGAGAACAGCGCGACCTGCTTGTCATCCGGGGTGTCGGCAAGAATGCGCTCGACATCCTCCTGGAAGCCCATCTGCAGCATCTCATCGGCCTCGTCCAGCACCAGGAAACGCAGGTCGGAAATGTCCAGCGAGCCCTTCTCCAGGTGGTCGATGACACGACCAGGCGTGCCGACGATAATCTGCGCACCTCGGCGCAGACCCGACAGCTGCACTCCATAGGACTGACCACCGTAGATTGGCAGGACCTGAATCTTGCCCAGGTGATCAGCAAACGACTGGAAGGAGTCCGCAACCTGCAGCGCCAGCTCACGGGTCGGAGCAAGCACCAGAGCCTGAGGTGCGCGGACGGAGCGATCAATGCGAGCCAGAATCGGCAGCGCAAACGCCGCGGTCTTACCGGTACCAGTCTGAGCCAGGCCGACGACGTCGCGGCCGCTCATCAGAGTCGGGATAGTAGCAGCCTGAATTGGGGACGGAGTCTCAAACCCAACCTTGCGAACTGCATTGACAATGTCATCCGGCAGCTCAAGCTCATCGAAGCCGACGGTGTCGTCGTTGTCGTCTTTGTTCTTTTCGGCCTTCTTCTCGGCCTTTTCCTTGACCTCAGCCTTTTCGGTCTTTTCCTCAGCGGCCTTCTCTTCGACCACCGGTGCTTCCTCGGCCACTACATCCTCGGCCTTCACAATTGCGTCCTCGCGGTTTTCGCGCTGATCCTCGCGGTTTTCCTCGACGCTGCCATTCATTTCATTATTAGCCATTTGGGGCTCTTCCTGGGCCTTTTCGCCCGCACACTCAATATTCAACAGTTGATTACTCACAGTTGGGTCGCACATACATGACCCGCCCAATTTACGTTCTTGTTTTTCAGTGCTCTCACGTCGGAATTGCGATGACATCGCTTCTCTTGCACATACTTCGAAAAATTGCGCCCAAACCCAATTCAGCTTTTACTTCCGAGGAGGGGCGCCCATCATGCACTATGCACTTTCAAGCGTTTCACCAGCGAATTTATACCGCTGCCAGATTCTCTGCGACATTGTCGTCAGGATTTCACACCGACTGCCCAGACTACGCCACCGTCGGTCAAAAAACCATTTCCTGTCCGCAAGGTCACAACACTAGGCGGTCGATTTCTTGGATGAGGCCCCGGCGCTGGGGCCGTCGTTAAGCGAGCGCATTTCACCCACTTCGGGGTGCCTATTTTGTAATTTCCTGGGGTGAGGTGGCTAACATTTTCCCTACAAGTTTGTACACATATCAGCTATTTTCCGCCGTGGAACACCCACCGTTCGGCGGACTTTTGCAACTACACAACGTATAAACCCAAGGTCGCTCGAAAATGCCCAGCAATAGTAATTCATCTGAACCGCAGCCGTCATCGCCCCGGCAGTCCCCGCTAAAACCACATTATCCCGAGGAGATTTCTGGGAATGGCGGGCAGCCGGATACACAGCCGTCGAAGCTCTCGGCAATGATTGAAGTTCTCGGGTTTCCGGGCTTTATTTTGGCGGGTTCGGCGCTGGCATTCTTCTTCCCCGCCCCGTTTACTCCGCTGACGGATTACATCACGTACTTCCTGATGATCATCATGTTCGCGATGGGCCTCACCCTGACCATCCCAGACTTTAAGCAGGTCGCTAAGCGCCCGTTGGCGATTCTCTTCGGTGTCATTGCGCAGTTTGTCATCATGCCGCTGCTAGCGATTGCCGTGGCGAAAGCCCTCGGGCTCAACCCGGCACTCGCCGTCGGCCTGCTGATGCTGGGATCCGTCCCCGGCGGCACCTCGTCGAACGTCATCGCTTACCTGGCACGCGGTGACGTCGCGCTGTCCGTCGCTATGACCAGCGTGTCGACGCTAGTTTCGCCAATCATGACGCCATTTCTCATGCTCGTGCTTGCCGACGCGCACACGCAGGTCGACGGCCTCGGGATGGCGTGGAGCCTCTGCCAGACAGTCCTCCTGCCTGTGGTTGGTGGCCTGGTTATTCGCGTTGTGGCCGACTCGTTTATTAATAAGATCCTGCCGATTCTGCCGTGGATTTCCATTCTCGGTATCGGTGGCGTGGTCTTCGGTGCCGTGGCCAAGAACGCTGAGAGCCTGGCGAACATTGGCCTGATTGTGTTTGTGGCTGTGATCATCCACAACGTCCTGGGCTACGTGCTCGGCTTCTTTGCAGGCCAGCTGGTGGGGATGCCGACTGCGGGCAAGCGCACGGTGGCCGTGGAGGTCGGTACACAGTCCGCTGGCCTGTCCTCCGGTATGGCAGCGAAGTTCTTTACCCCGGAGGCAGCGCTTCCAGGCGCGGTGGCCGCTGTGGTGCATAACATTACTGGCGCTATCTACGTGGCTATTTGCCGAAAGCTCGATGAAGGCAAGGAAACTAGCAAATCCGCTTCTGCTTAAGCTGTTTTCGCTTCGGCTTCTTTGGCTCCGCTGTTCGACGAGTGGGCTGGTAGAGTCTCGCGCCCGAAGATCCAGCCCACCATTGCGACCAGCGAAATGACACCGCAAACAAAGAAACCGGCCTTGAACCCTGCGGCATCCACGATTGCGCCGACAATCAGCGGGCCGGAAATCGCTCCGAAGTCCTGAGCCATCTGGAAATTGGCCAGCACCTTTCCACCTTGGCGGTTGGCACCGATGACGTCGGCAAGCACAGCCTGCTGCGATGGATTGATCATGCCAGCGCCGAAACCCGCGAGGACGGAGAGAATCAGTAGCGGAATGGCGCCGCTGCTAAATCCGATAGCGCCAGTGAATACGCCGTTGATAAACAGCCCTGTGATGAGCAGTGGGCGACGGCCAATGCGGTCGGAGAGACGGCCGGAAAACTGCAGTGCCGTGACATTGCCGAGCGCGAAGGCCGTCAGCGCGAAACCAGCTGTGGCAGTGGCGGCTACTGCCCCATCGCTGCCCGGTTCTGGGGCGCCAACATGGGAAAACGTTGCCGCGGCGAACAGCGGGACAATCGCGACACGCACGCCGAAGTTCGACCAACCGTTGGCGAAGGCTCCGACTAGTGCGCTTCGATATGCCGAGTCGCGGATTGCCTCGGAGAACCTCAGCACCGGGGTTGTGCGCTTGGGCACTACGTGGCGAAGATGCTCCGCACTAAGCGACATGCCGACCACAATCGTTGCCACAATCAGCGCGCCACCGTAGATGAAGAACGGTACTCGCATGCCCCATGCGCCCATCGCAGCACCAATGATTGGGCCAAAGACATTTCCCAACAGGAAGGCTGTGCCGTAGGCGGCCGAGCTCTTACCGCGGATCTCCGGCGGTGATATCCGCACAATCAGCCCCATTGCCGAGACCGTAAACATCGTCGAACCGATGCCTCCGAGCGCACGAAACGCCAGCAGTTGCCAATATGTCTGCGCAACACCGACAAGCAAAGTGGAGAATGCGACGATACTAATGCCGGTTAGGTACGTGCGTCGATATCCGAGCTTCTCTACCAGTGAACCCGATGCCGGCGCGAAGATCAGCCGGAAAATAGAGAACGAACTGACCACGAAGCTGGCCGCGAACACCCCCACATCGAAGCTTCGCGCGTACTGCGGCAAGATCGGTGCAATCAGACCGAAGCCCAGCGCAATGATGAACGCAGCGCTGACCAGAATCCAAATCTCTCGCGGAATCGGCTGTTTAGTCCCGTCTAATTCACCCTGCCAAGAATCCCGACCTTGTGGTTTGCTTCCCACCTCCGATGCGATATCCGGCTGAGATTCGCACTTTGCTTTACGACGAAGCAGGTCGCGCGAACGGGAAGCTGACAAGGTAACGGTCCTTTCTAAAACCTCTAGTCAGAGTCGCCCATTTCACTTTCAATTCGCCGGGCCAACTCTTTGCCAATCAAATGAGGAATTCCAACTACTAGTGCATTACCCATGCAAAAGGCACGATGGCCGTCGGTCATTCCTGTGTCCGTCCATCCCTTAGGGAATCCTTGCAGAGCATCCAGTTCATCTGGAACTAGACGACGCAGTCTTCCATCCACCTTAACCACATGCTTGAAACGGGAGGCCGATTTTCCGCCTTCACCAGTCAAAATCGTTCGGGAGGGCTTTTCCGTCGAGTCCGGGAAGGACATACTCCCCTCACTGTACAAATACGTAAAACCAGTCTTTTTATTGACTCGTTCTTCGCGCTTTGAACCCTTCAGATACTCCCACTTATGAACTTCATCCGCGTGAATAACGAAAGAATCTGGAACAGCAGACTCATCAACAAGGACATCCCCAAGAACTTGTCGAGGCCCATCATAGGACTCAACCACAGAAAATGTCAGCGCCTTGAAGTTCTGCATTATGCCTCCAGTTTCGAATGGAGACTTCTTGGCACCTAGTGAAAACGTCTTTGTTGCTTCATATGGATCCTCTGGAATCACAACTTCTGTGAAATGCAGAGGTTCCTCAATTGGTAAAGCCGCGGCCATGATGCCATCCTTAGCGCGCTGCTCTAATTCCCAGGTGCCGGGATTCTTAACTGCATAGATGTAGACCCGCTTACGTCGCTGCGGAAAACCATACTCAGCACTATTAATCACCCTCCACTCGACGGAGTAGCCGAGGTCACCGAAGCACGACAACATAATTGCAAAGTCGCGACCTCGCTGAGTAGCAGGGCTCTTCAGCAATCGATCAACGTTTTCCAACAAGACATACTTGGGGCTCTTTAGCTTAAGGAACCTGTAGATATCCCACCAGAGGACACCTTTTTTCCCTTCAATCCCACCTGCTTGCGATAGCGGTTTGGCAACTGAGTAGTCCTGGCACGGAAACCCTCCCACAACCATGTCTACATCGGGAATTTCGAACAGCCCGGCTTCCGCATTGTCGAGAACAACGTTGATGTCTTCATTCACACAGCTGTTCTCCCCGAACCTGTTTACATAACAGCGCCATGCAAACTGGCGAGCTGGAGTTCCTGGTGGTTCCCACTGGTTAGCCCACACGGTCTCAAATGGTCCTGCCGCCGGAAGAGATGCTATACCGTCGCTTTGATCCTGATAGCCGTCTAAGCCGAGGCGAAAGCCACCTACTCCCGCGAACAATTCGGCTACGCGAATGGTTTTATCAGACACGTTTCTCCAATCGCTACTGTGTTCTGATACGTCAGAGTGATTCTAACCATGACACAGAGGCCGGATCAAACTGGCCGATAGTTAACCAAAACCGCCGCCTTATTCGAACACTATTTCTAAATCTCTAGGAATTTAGAACCCGACTGATCTCATCACCCACGTACCCCGCGTTCAACCAAAAGGACTTTTTGACCACAGTTTCACCTCGCGGAGTAACAGCTGTATCTGCCTTGTTTCGAGCCTTCGGCCGAACGTGACAGCAACGGTTCTCCGTACTCTTAACCGACTCGCTAGCGCGCCCGTCGATTACACGCTCCCGCATCAGGTCGTAACATGCACGTGCCTCTACCAAGTCAGAGTCAGGCATCTGCCAAAACAGTACGTCCGCTAGTCGAAACTCTCCAAGATTCGACTCATCTTCGCAGAAGACAACAAAAAGGTACTTCTGCGCCAACTGCTCACTGAACTCGCTTTGCTCGAAATCTTGCTCCACCAAATCACGGTAGGAAAACCTTGGAAAAGATAGGGATTCCTTGGGCTTTCCATTTCTCTTCAAACGGATAACCTTAGGGACGATCCCAGCTTTTACAAACTCAGCAATTTCAGATTCCTTGTCCACACCGAGAATACTCTTAACAATAAGACTGCCAATATGCTTAGGAAGGCGGGTGTTACTGTAACCCAAGCCTTCAGCCAAGCTAGTAAGGGTACGATTCATATACGGCGCGAATCGCTTCTTTACCAGCCCAAGCAAATCCATATCTGCTTCTGATTGCTTTCGTTCAATCTCTTGAGCATTAAGCATGCCGTTGAGAATGACATCAATATAACTCCGCTTAAAGGCCCATGCCCGAGGCTTCGCCGGCTCATCCGAGAATGGCTGCTTCCGCGTAATCGTGCTATTCGCTGCCTTAGTACAGGCTTCCAGGTACATCGTGTCACCAGATGAAATGGTGTGCGCTTGTCCTCGTCGGACCTTCTCCTGAATCAATTCCCAGTCACTGCGAAGCTGGACAATGTCATCCTGCGACAGTTCCCAAAGCTTCGCGAGAAGAACCTGGTAATCGACAGGATTCTTATCCTTTTCAAAAAGGTATGCCACTAATAGCATGCGGCTAATCTTGGCCAGCAGATGCGACTCAACCCACTGTTCCTCAGGGAGTGAAAAGTAGTCAATCATCGAAAGGACAAGACGTTCCTTTGCGGAATAATCACCTTTTTTAGTCAATTTCATCGGCGTACTTTTTAGTTCGACGCCTATTTTTGTAAAGTCTGCTTCTGCATTACTGTTAGCCGGAATCTTGAAATAGAGTGTCTCTAACGCGGAACCGAATGCCCCTCGCTTTACCCTCGGATCATCCAAATCCTCGACACCAAGTGCCTCTCGAAGAGATTTTCCGACTATCTTTTCGGCGTAGTTTACAACTGACTCCACATCAGAATCGTCATAGCCTAGCTCAGTCGAAAAGCTCTTCATAGCAAAAAATGTCCCATCACTCGATTCCTGCATATCTCTTTTCGTATGCTGGTGCGTTTAGCTTATATAATTTTGCGACCAAAATACGAAAGCCAAACCCCTACCCCGCCACTGTGGCGGAATAGGGGGTTGAACGGAGCGTCGTAAAGCGAACGCCCTATCTACGAGACTGCGGTGACCTGATTAGAACAGGCTCGGCAGGTTCGCCTGCGAGGAAATGTTGCTGACAGACTGCGTTGCCTGAGCGGTCGCACCCGACAGCTCCGGAATCGGCAGCTCCGGGAGAGACGGGCTCTCCGAGATGATGTCGGCAATCTCCGGCGGGACCTCGACGCCCTCTGGGAGCAGCTCGCCAATCGGGCCCAGCTCCGGCTCTTCCTGTGGGACGTGCTGCTTGGTGTACTGGGAGTCCTCGTCAATCGTGCGGAACTCGGACTGCGGTTCAGTGGAGGTCTCTACCTTGAAGCGCTCGTTGACCTGGCCGTCCGGGATGTCGTACTGCTCTTCAAGAGCAACGTCAATCGGCTGGAAGCGACTCAGCGGGCCGATGCCCATGGAGTTAACGCCAATGGCCTCGCGAGTCTCCGGGTTGAAAGCGTTTCCGCCCGAATCGCCGTGGTCAATCGGAGCGATAGCCCAGACACCATTGCGGACTCGGAAGACCTGGAAGCCGCAGCCACGGCCGGTACGGGAACCGTCGGTGCACACGGGCTCACCGAGGTTGTCGAAGGAAATCTCCATCGGCTCGAGAGTGCGCTTGTCCTCGATACCGACGATCTGAACCGGCTCGCCGTGGACGTTGCCGAACTCATCAACAGAGTGGGACATAGAGGTGGTCTTGATGTCGTCCTGAACCTCAATGATGCCGTAGTCACCGCTATTGAAGAGGTCGTTGAAGAACTCCGGCATAGTGGTGTTTTCGTCGAAGTCACCCTCTTCCGGCATGACATCGGTGCCCATGTAGTCCTTGTTGACCAGCTTGTCGCCATCCTTGGTTGGGATGAAGAACTGGCCGGTGACCTCTTCGCCGGTTTCAGTATCCTTCGCCACAACACAGTGGCCGGCAGTCATGATGACACGATGCGAAACGCCATTCTGATCCACAACGGTGCCAGGAACTCCCAGAGAGCACATCGGGGACTGAACATGACGTCCATCGATGTTCTTGCTGCTCGGGAACGGCATTCGCAACGGCGAGCCCGGGCCGATGACAACATCCGAGTTTGCCGGTGCAGCCTCAGCTACCGCGATTCCGGGCACAAAGCCACCTGCAGCTACCGACAGTGCAGCCGTAAGTGTGGCGACCTTCTTCGAACTGACCATAGTGTGCGCTACTCCATTTCTGTACAGAAAACTTGTCCCTCTCAGTGTATTAGGGACACCTTTACAAAGCTCTCCAAAAATGGAACCTAGGGTGAAATTCTCAGTCGAGGAACCGTTCAATCGCCTTCACGGCACGCGCATTACGCATCAAAAAGTTTGTTCAACAGCAATGCAAGAGCCAGAACCATCCGCCTTGGATGATTCTGGCTCTCTTAACGGTTCGGGGGTGATTTTTGTCAGATTCTCAGACTGGTGCTAGCCCTCAAAGCTTGGAAGCTGAATTTCTGCCAACTGAGGCAGCTCAAACGGCTGTGACGATTGTGGCAATTGGGGCGATTGTGGCAGCTCAGGCAGTTGCGGCGACTGCGGCAACTGGTCCACAAGATCAGTTAACTGCGGTACAGAACCTTCCTGAGAACCCTGCGAATTCTGCGTCCGGGCGTACTCCTGATCCGCCGCCATATCCTCGTTGAGGGTGCGATAGGTGGAGTCGCGCTGAGCCGTGGAATCCGATACCTCGAAGTGGTCGTTTACTTGACCGTCGGGAATGCCGTAGGCCTCCTGGATGGCAATATCCGCGGGCATCACACGCGAGACCGGACCGAAGGTCATCGAATTCACGCCAATAACTTCATTTGTGGTCGGATCGTAGGCATTTCCGCCCGAGTCACCGTGGTCAACGCCGATACCAACCGTCCAAATGCCGTTTCGAGCCCGGAATACCTGATAGCCACAGGCACGTCCGGTACGCATGCCGTCCTTACAGATAGGTTTGCCAAAATTATCGAAGGAGACCTCGCCACGCGGCAGATCTTCATTGTCTTGAATGCCAGTCATCGCTACAGGCTCCCCGTAGCTCTGACCATTTTCATCGATGGAGTAACTTGCGCCGGTAGTTTCTACGTCTGGATCAAGGTTGATTACTCCATAGTCTGCACCATTAAAGGCCGCCGGCAACGACTCCAGTCCGGCATCTTCCTGCGGCACTTCCCAACGGTGAGCACCTGTCGTACCAATGCGCTTATCGCCTTCGGTGGTTGGCACATACACCTCACCGGTAACGATTGGCAGCCCCACATCCGGAGCATCATTCACACAGTGCCCTGCGGTCAACATGACCCGATGCTTTTCCCCATTGCGGTCCGTCACCGCTCCCGGAACACCCGCCGAACACATCGGCGAGTTGACATTTCGGTGCCCATCCCACGGGCTTCCCTCCATGGGAGTTCGAATCGGGTCACCCGGACCAACCACGACAGCATGTGCCGCGACCGGGGCTGCTAAGGACAAAAGTGCTGCGAAAGCCGATACCGCCATTCGACTTCTTGCGTGCTTCATTGAGACGAATCTTTCAAATTTTTAGTTTTCCTTTAGGACCATCCCCCACACTAATCCACCACCCCACCCCCAGAAATAGCGTTTTCTCAGACTCTTGGACTTTTACAAAAGTCGTTATCGAATCGTTTCCACAACCCCACATGTCCCTGCAATAACACCAGGCACCTAGCCAATTGACTACCCCCACTTGGGTAGCCAATTGATGCTAAACATATCTCGAACATTAGTTCTATATGTTCGAAAATGCGAGTCCGGGGTGTTCGATAACTTGTGAGCCATGAACACAGCAGACGAGTTTCCCATTCATCGCCGCCTAGCTCTTCCCCCACTATCCGCTACCTACCGTGCAGAATGTTTCGAAGACCTCGACCTCATCCGCACAATCCTCTGCCACCCCACCATCGCCCGTAGGCATTCGCCCGGCGCGCTAGATCACACCTTTTCGCTTCCCGACGGGCCTGTGGTCACCGTCCGCGCGTCGCGGATAGCGCTTCCTCGCGCACTGGTCTCTCAGCTTGCCGACGTGCACGCGGAATACTTCATCCTGAAGGATGAGCCCATGTTCATGTACTCCGTTTCCGTCAAGGTGGCATCCTCATCGGAGGTAGTCCTCCGCGGAATTGGCGGTTCGAATCGGACGCGGGAAGAAAACCGCCGACGTACTCGGGCTGTGGCTGAGGCTCTCCATCGTGCGCAGGACTGCAGCAAGATACACGAAAACGGCACTGACCTCGCACTCCCCGGGCGCCGTTATAGCTGGATTGGCACCAGGGGCGCGCGGCCACTGCCGTGTCCTAACGAGCTCTTTTCTTCTCGCCCATCAGCGGCTTAGCACTGGTCACAGTGCTGCCACAGTACGGCTACTCGCTGTCGTCGCCTTCTTCGTCGTCCTCGTCGTCATAGTCGCCATCGTCATAGAGGTCATCATCGTCGTCATCCCCGTCCAAGGAGGCAACGTGATCAGAGTAGATATACTCCGCGTACCCGTCATCGACGGGTGCCAGCTGATCTTCCCATTCCTCTGCGCGGTCTACCACGAGCGCAAGGACATCCATCAGCTTGTCAAAGTCCTTGAAGGTGCCCAGCGTCAGAACCTCATTGCGCAAGGTCTGGATGTCAGAGTAGAGGTCAGCGAACATCTTGCGACGGTCATCATCGGTGAGAACCGTTTCGGTGTCCGAGTCCCAGAACTCTGCGATGGCCTGGTCGACAATGTCGTCCAAGTTCGCGTCCTGGGAGATGAAGCGGACGTGTGCGCTGGGCTCGTTGTTGTGGGCAGTTACCAAAACCTGGACCAACGAGGAGGTACCAACTTCGGAGGTGACCAAGGTTGCCTCTTCGGGGTCCTGTTCAAACTCCAGGTCAGCAATGCGGTCATCATCACCATCGAGCAGAGTGCGCAGCAGGCCAACAACCTGGTCAGTAGCTACATGGTGGGCGACTGCCGCGACGGCGTCTTCGACGGAGAATACAGCGGAGACCAGAACAGCTTCGAACTCGTCGTCCTCATCATCCACATCGGCAGCGGCTACGTAAACTTCGGCAGCCGGGATGTCCTCATCAATGGTGACGAACTGAACCTCCAGGTCAGAGGTAATGGGAACGAAGAGGGTGTCATCGTTGACACGGCTTTCAATGCCCTCGCGGTCCAGTGCCGCAGCAATCTGCTCGAAAAAGCTCATGGGTGGAATCCTCCCTTGAAAGATAATTGGCCTCTACCCGCAGCCAATCGTAGCGACAAACGCGCAATCATGGGGTGGCTCATGCCCCCGGCAATTGCTGCGAAAGATCGCGCCGGCAGCGTGCGTGCTGCTGCAAAGCCGCCAACGCGGTCGGTTGAGGAGCAGGCCGCCAGCTGTCGATTCTCGAAAACAGAGCGCTCAGTAGCGTGCCCAGAGTTGATGGCGTTCCTCACGAGAACGTTTTGGACAGGAGACACACAGATCGGCATCTGGGCTGTGATAAATCATGCAGCAAGTAGCCCTCTCCAGGTGAGTAACTACATCGAAGTCCGGTTCTTCTCCCGATTCAGCAGCGGCTTCATCCCAGGGGCGCACCTCGCCTCCGCAGGAATCCATGAAACGAGGAAGAGGGACCCGATGTACTCGCTGTATTCCCTCAACGACATGTTTGCCAATAAGCGCTCCACGCCAGGGCTCCATCAGCTCATTACCGGCGGATATTGCGGCGTTAGCTACGGCATCGGCAGCCACGGCCCAAAGAGGGGCAGGCTTGATTTCCCCGACTTCTCCAACAACCTGAGCCAACGGCTCCAAGAAATGAGCCAGTGCTTCGCCGGAATCCTTCAGCTCATCCGCATCCTCAGCGGAAATGCTTTCAAACTGTTGAGCTTGGAACCCAACCCAATAGTCATCTCGAAGAAATGTGAGCCAAGAAGACCACTGCCACACTGGAACTCGATCGGACACCAACACGCATGCCAGCGATGGCCCTACCAATGCTCCGCACATGGACCACCACCACAACTGGGCCTGGAAACGGGTATCCACCTCAACCTCGGGCATGGGAAACAGCTTTCTCCCAGCCTCAATTCCGGCGGCTACAGCTTCGGTAGAAAGGTGCCACTCCGCAGCGCCGTCGTGAGGCGTGACATCTGCGGAAAACCGAGGAAAGTCCGCCAAAAGCTGGGAGTACTCGGGAGGCAATGCGGCACCCCGCGTGACATCGTTCACCAGTCTCATCCTTCTATCGACTGTGTTAATCGCCGTACACCTGTCTATTTTTCCACCGACTACGGAATTTCCCCACAGCTCAGTAGTGTTTATATGGGCATATGGCTCTCAACGGACCCGTTTAGGAGGTCTACTACTTTGTTCCAAAAGACGAAGAAGGATTCAACTCGCACAGTAACTGATGCGGTGAACTCAACCCCCGAAGCGATCGAACGTGATGCCGGAAAACTGGGAACCCTTCTTATCCAAACCCTGGATAAGACCATGAGCTGGCAGTCGTCTGCCATCACCGGGTACGTCAGTTCCCTGCACAAGCGCAAAAAAGATGAAACTCCGGCGCAGGTACAAGAACGTATTGATTCCCACTACCTCAACCTGGTCACCGGCACCGGTGGTGCCGCCGGCGGCAGTGCGGTTCTTCCCGGCGTCGGCATGATTACGGGCTTGGCTGCGGTTACCGGTGAATCGCTGCTGTTCCTGGAAGCATCAGCCTGGTACACACTGGCCTCAGCAACCCTGCGCAATATTGACATCACCGATCCGCAACGCCGTCGCACGCTGATTCTTGCGGCCATGAGCGGCTCTGAGGGGACAGCTATTATGGCCTCTCTGCTTGGCGAGGAATCGCTGCGGAAGCAGACCAAAACTTCCGTAAATTCTCTACTGCCACGGCTTGGCGTTCCGCAGCTGGGTGCAGCAAACCGCCTGCTGATTCGCGAGGCACGCAAGCGCTTGATGAAGAACGCTCGCCTGGCCATCATCGGTAAGATTTTGCCATTTGGAATTGGCGCCGTGGTTGGGGCCTCCGCCAACCGCAAGCTCGGTGGCATTCTTATCAGCTCCACTCGCGCATCTCTGGGCCCGCTTCCCCAGGATTGGTCGGACTTTGAACGAAAGCTACCGGCTAAATCCAACACCTCGGAGGACTCGAAGAAGGACTCAAAGTCATCGAGGTTCTCTATTCCCTCGGCGCTGAAGTGGCCGAAGAAAAAGAAGAATAAGTAGTTCCTCTTACCCCGATTACCCTTCAGCGACGTTTTTCAATGGAAGAGCGGTACCCACCATGGCCCAGAGCAAACCCCTCAGAACCTCTCCCATGAAGTTCTTGTGGAAACAGTCTCTTCACAGGCCACTACCGCTCTATGGTGTCATTGTTGCAGCGCTAATCGTTGTCGGGCTGGAGTCCGTACTTCCGCTTCTCACTAGAGATGCCATTGATGTGGCAACGGGCTCTTCCGATGGCGGTGTCCCCGCGCGCCTACTGCCTTCCCTAACTCCCCTGCAGGCAGTCATTTCCGTCTTTCTGGCCATCGCGTTAGTACGCTTCGTCGCCCAGGTGGGGCGCAGATTCTTCTCCGGCAAACTCTCCATTGATGTTCAGCACGACCTGCGACTAAAGATCCTTCGCTCCCTACAAAACCTCGATGGTCCAGCACAAGACCGAGTCAACACCGGCCAGGTCGTGTCACGGTCAATTTCCGACCTCCAGGCAGTGTCCGGACTACTGGCGATGTTGCCGTTGACACTGGGATCCGTCGTCAAGCTGTTCATCACTATCGGCATCATGCTCGCCCTCTCGCTGCCCCTGACACTGGTCGGCCTCGCCGTCGTGCCAGCGATTGTCTACATTGCGGTGAATTCGCGTGACAAACTCCATGCCGCAACCTGGGCTGCCCAACAGCAAGCAGGCGAGATCGCCGGACAAGTCGAGGAAACCGTTTCCGGCATCCGCGTTGTCAAGGCGTTTGCGCAGGGTGACAACGAAGTTGCGAAGATGGAGCGTAACTCGTCGCTGCTCTTTTCCCTACGCCTGCGAGCGGCAAAACTCAGCGCTCGATTCCAACCGGCGCTGCAGTCGTTGCCGCAACTGTCCCTCGTCGGAAATATCGCGGTCGGTGGCTGGCTCGCGATTAACGGACACATCACCCTAGGCACATTCGTGGCTTTTGCCACGTATCTCACCAGCCTGACTGCCCTGTCGCGTCTGGTCTCCAACATGGTCATCTCGATACAGCTGACGTCGGCAAGCATCGACCGCATTTCCGATGTCATCGACGCCCGACCAGACAACCCCGAACCCACCGACGCGCTCCCCCTCCCCGACGGCCCCGTTGGCATCAGCTTCAACCGCGTCACCCACAGCCGTGGCGGACGCACGCTTATCGACGATGTCTCATTCTCCGTCGCACCAGGGGCGACCTTAGCGTTGATTGGCCCACCGGGGTCCGGAAAGACTATCGCCACGGAGTTGCTCGGCCGTCACTATCTGCCGGATTCGGGAACTATCACTATCGATGCGCCCAGCCACGGCACATCCACAGATACCGCGCGCATTCTCTCCAGCGACGTATATGACGCTATTACTGTCGTTCCGGACACTCCTTATCTATTTGCGGGCACATTGCGTGAGAACATCGCATTCGCCAATCCCGCGGCGTCCCAGGAAGAGATTGTCGCCGCAGCGACCGCCGCCCAGGTCAACTTCGTCGACGACCTGCCTCAGGGGTGGGACACAGCCATCGGCGAGCGCGGGCATAATCTCTCCGGCGGACAAGCTCAACGCGTCGCGTTAGCACGGGCATTCCTCGCCCGTCCTCGAGTTTTGGTTCTCGACGACGCGACCTCAGCAATCGATGCTGCAACAGAGTTAGAAATCTTCAACGCGCTGACCTCGCAGCTGGCGGAAACGACTATCGTCATCGTGGCGCATCGATCTTCCACTCTCGAGCAGGCGGACCACATCGCCATTTTCGAAGACGGTGCCATCACCGGCATTGGCACCAAGGCCGAACTGATTACTTCTCATCCGCGCTTCACCGAGCTGATGGACATCGACCAGAGCGCCTACCCCGAAATCGAAAACCTTGTTCTCGACCCCATCGACAGCGAAGACCCCAGCCCCGAGGAACTCTGGCCCGACGAATCCGCGCCAACCTCCGACAACTCCACGCCAGACACCGCTGCGCGGCTTCCCGGAGGTGCCACTTCTCAAATGAGCCGCGGGGTTGGCCGAGCCGGAGGAGGTCCAGGCGGTCCAGGTGGACCCGGTGGCCCAGGTGGCCGCGGCGGCGGTCGTGGTGGCATGGGGGCGGCTCTCGCCAATGCTCCTGCGACGCCTGAGCTTCTCGAGCGTGTGCGAAACCTCCCACCCGCTACCGAAAAACCGCGTGTGCCCGCTGCGGCACTCGACAACTCCGAGCTTTTTTCTCTACGCCGGCTGCTCTCCTATGTCCGCGGCCTATTTATAAGTGTCATCGCGCTGCTCGCCCTCATTGCCGTTGCCGATTTGGCGTTCCCCATGCTCGTGCGCTACGCCATTGACCACGGCATCAGTGAGCACAATGAGGCCGTGCTGTGGGCCTGCGCCGCAGGTGGCTTGGCGACGGTCCTCATCAGTTGGATTGCCGTAGCCACAAATGCTGTTATTACTGCGCGCACTGGTGAGCGGCTGCTCTATGCCCTGCGTGTGCGCTGCTACCGTCACCTGCAGTCGCTTGGCATTAACTACTTCGAGGCCAATCGCTCGGGCGCCATCATGACGAGGATGACAACCGACATCGATGCGCTCTCCTCTTTCCTGCAAACGGGACTGGCAGAAGGGGCAATCGCCGCGTTTACTCTGCTCGGTGTCACAGCGCTGTTGCTTGCCACACAGGTGTCACTCGCCGCGGTGGCGTTGGCATCGCTTCCCATCATTGTGGTGGCCACCCTGATATTCCGCCGAATCTCCTCGCGCCTATACAAGTCTGCACGCGAGCAGCTCTCCTTGGTCAACGCTGATTTTCAGGAGACCATTGGTGGGCTTCGCGAGATTCAGATGTACCACCGCGTCGCCGATATCGAATCTTCCTTTGCCGAGGAATCCAACAAGTACCGCGCAATCCGTCAGCGAGCGCAGCTGGCCGTGGCTCTATTCTTCCCCGGCATCAACTTCGTCTCTGAGTTGGCAACAGCCGCGGTATTGGCTTTCGGTGCCCAACAGGTTGCTTCAGGAACCACGACACCCGGCGTACTCGTCGCCTTCACGCTGTACCTGGGAATGCTCTTTGGCCCGATTCAGCAGCTGTCCCATGTTTTCGACGGCTACCAGCAGGCGAAGGTCGGCCTCAATCGCATTGATGACCTCCTACAGACCGTCCCCATGCCAGATCACGGCACTACTGACGGCGCGTCCCGCGCAGCTGCTGGCGACCTGCGCTTAGACAAGGTAGCTTTCTCCTACCCCGCCGCCGACTCTGAGCACGAACGCCCGCAGGTTCTCGATGCTCTCGATTTGCAGATTCCTGCCGGAGAAACAGTCGCAATTGTCGGATCCACCGGCGCCGGAAAATCAACAATCATTAAGTTGTTTGCCCGTTTCTACGACCCAGTTGGCGGCGTGGTGCGAGCCTCCGAAACTGACATCCGCGAGTTCCCTCTTAACGATTGGCGACGCACCCTCGGCTATGTCCCCCAAGAATCACACCTGTTTTCGGGGACAGTAGCAACAAATATTTCCTACGGTCTACCGGAGAGCAGTCATGCTGAAATTCAGCAGGCCGCGAAAAACGTCGGTGCCCTCAGCACCATTGCCAGCCTGCCCGGTGGCTTCCACCACCCCGTCGGCCCAGATGGCCGAGGGCTCTCCTCCGGACAGCGTCAGCTCATCGCACTCGCTCGTGCCGAAATGATGCGTCCTGAACTGCTGCTTCTCGACGAAGCCACCGCGACACTCGACCCTGCAACAGAGTCGGCAATCCTTGAAGCCACTGACCGTGCGTCGCGTCAACGCTCGGCAATTATTGTGGCCCACCGCCTGGCTACGGCGGCTCGGGCCAACCGGATTTTGGTACTTGACCACGGGCGTATTGTCGAAGACGGCTCCCATGATGAACTTCTAGCGGCGGGTGGCCAATACGCAGAGCTCTGGAGCAAGTACCATATGGGGAGCGCGACGGTGTAGTAATTCAGAATTTTCGTTATCCTTGAATGACACTTTGACGCTTGCGCTAATTAGAATAAACGTGAGTTAGTAAAACTAAGACGAAAAGAGGCGAGTACCTGCCGTGAGCAGCGACATGAGCTTCGGCCAGAACGAATGGCTGGTCGACGAGATGTACCAGCAATTCCAGAAGGATCCACAGTCTGTGGGTCAGGAATGGCGCGAATTCTTCGCAACCCACACCCCGTCCCAAAAGGGCGAGGACCTTTCCAATATGGCAAAGCCAGCAGCAGCCACGAAGGAGGAAGCTAAGGCAACCGGACGTCGTGAATCCAAGGGGGTCGAACCCACTAAGACCCCGAACAAGCCGGCGTCCCCGAAGCCAAAGAAGTCCCCAATGGATGCAGCAGCCAAGGTTTCGGCTGTTGAATCCGGCGAGGAGCCTCTGAAGGGCGTCGCACGAGCTATCGCTAAGAACATGGATGTCTCCCTGGAGATGCCGACCGCTACGTCGGTTCGCGATATGCCGGCACGTCTGATGTTTGAAAACCGCACCTTGGTTAACAATCATCTGGCACGCGCTCGCGGCGGCAAGATCTCCTTCACCCACATCATTGGTTACGCCATGGTGAAGGCTGTCATGCTCCACCCGGACATGAACAACAACTACAAGGTGGTTGACGGCAAGCCAGTTCTGGTTACCCCGGAGCACATTAACCTCGGCCTGGCCATTGATATGCCAGCTAAGGACGGCTCTCGTTCGCTCGTAGTTGCTGCTATCCGCGAGTGTGAAACCCTGACCTTCAAGCAGTTCGTCGACGCCTACGAGGACATCGTCGTTCGTGCTCGCCACGGCAAGCTGACCGGTAAGGACTTCCAGGGCGTCACCATTTCCCTGACCAACCCGGGCGGTATCGGTACTCGCCACTCCGTCCCGCGCCTTACCAAGGGGCAGGGCGCGATTATCGGTGTCGGCTCCATGGATTACCCGGCTGAGTTCGCCGGTGCTTCCGCGGACCGTCTGGCAGAGATGGGCATCGGCAAGCTGGTGACCATCACCTCTACTTACGATCACCGCATCATCCAGGGTGCAGAGTCCGGTGAGTTCCTGCGCACGATGAGCAATCTGCTTGTCGACGACAAGTTCTGGGACCACATTTTCCAGACCATGCATGTTCCTTACACCCCAATCCGTTGGGCGCAGGATCTGCCGAACACGGGTATTGACAAGAACACCCGCGTCATGCGTCTGATTGAGGCCTACCGTTCCCGCGGTCACTTGCTGGCTGACATTGACCCGCTGCGTTCTGACCAGCCAAATACTTCTGCTCCGAACCACGCTGACCTCGATATTGAGGAACACGGTCTGACCCTGTGGGATCTGGACCGTACCTTCAACGTCGGTGGTTTCGGCGGCAAGGAGACGATGACGCTGCGCGAGGTTCTCTCTCGCCTTCGCAACGCATACTGCCTCAAGGTCGGTTCCGAGTACGCTCACATTCTCGACCGCGAAGAGCGCGAGTGGCTGGAAGAGCGCATTGAGGGCGGCCAGCCAAAGCCGTCCCACGCTGAGCAGAAGTACATCCTGCAGAAGCTAAACGCCGCAGAGGCATTCGAGAACTTCCTGCAGACCAAGTACGTCGGTCAGAAGCGCTTCTCCCTTGAGGGCGCAGAGTCGCTGATTCCGCTGATGGACTCCGCCATCGACACCGCTGCTGGTGCTGGTCTGGATGAGGTCGTCATCGGTATGCCACACCGCGGTCGACTGAATGTGCTCGCAAACATCGTCGGCAAGCCACTGCGCCAGATCTTCACCGAGTTCGAAGGCAACATCGACCCGGCACAGGTCGGCGGTTCTGGTGACGTCAAGTACCACCTGGGTACTACTGGCCGTCACATCCAGATGTTCGGCGAGGGCGAGATTGACGTCACCCTGACTGCGAACCCGTCCCACCTCGAGGCCGTCAACCCGGTCGTTGAGGGTCTTGCTCGTGCACGCCAGGACAAGATCAACAAGGGCGAAGAGGGCTACTCCGTCATGCCGCTGCTGCTGCACGGTGACGCATCCTTCGCCGGCCTGGGCATTGTCCAGGAGACCCTGAACCTCATGTCCCTGCGTGGTTACAAGGTCGGCGGTACCGTCCACATCGTGGTGAACAATCAGATTGGCTTCACCACTTCGCCGGACTCCGGTCGTTCCTCCTACTACGCAACCGACATCGCCAAGGCATACGGCTGCCCGGTCTTCCACGTCAACGGTGACGACCCGGAGGCTGTCGTCTGGGTCGGCCAGCTGGCTGTTGAGTACCGTAACCGCTACGGCAAGGACGTCTTCATCGACCTGGTCTGCTACCGCAAGCGCGGCCACAACGAGGCCGATGACCCGTCCATGACTCAGCCGCTGATGTACAAGATCATCGACGAGAAGGAAAGCGTTCGTGCTCAGTACACCGAGGACCTCATCGGTCGCGGTGACATTTCCGAGGAAGAGTACGAAGCAGTACGCCGAGACTTCCATGACCAGATGGAAGCGGTCTTCAACGAGGTTCGCGCAGCTCAGGACGCAAAGCCGGGCGAGCAGACCGGTATCGCCGGTTCTCAGCCGCTGCCGCACGGTCTCAAGACCGGCATCGACAAGGCTGAAATCGTCGAGATTGGTCAGTCTTACGTCAACCTCCCTGAGGGCTTCAAGATTCACCCGCGTGTTGCGCCGGTCGCTAAGAAGCGCGCGGAGATGACTCAGGAAGGTGGCATCGACTGGGGTATGGCCGAGCTGCTGGCAATCGGCTCCTTCACCGGTGCTGGCATCGACGTCCGCTTCGCAGGTGAGGATGTCCGCCGCGGTACCTTTACCTCTCGCCACGCAGTTCTGATTGACTCCGAGGACGGTTCGGAATACAACCCGATCGACGCCTACGGTAAGTCCAAGAACGGTGGTCGCTTCATGATTTACAACTCGGCTCTGACCGAGTACGCAGGCATGGGCTTCGAGTACGGCTACACCCTGGGTAACCCGGACGCAGCAGTGTTCTGGGAAGCACAGTTCGGTGACTTCGCCAACGGCGCTCAGACCACCATTGACCAGTACGTTTCCTCCGGCGAGGCCAAGTGGGGTCAGACCTCCAAGCTGATCCTGCTGCTGCCGCACGGCTACGAGGGCATGGGCCCGGACCACTCTTCGGCACGTATCGAGCGCTTCCTGCAGCTCGCAGCCGAGGGCTCCTACACCGTTGCTCAGCCGTCCGAGCCGGCTAACTACTTCCACCTGCTGCGTCGCCACGTCCTGTCCGACCTGCACCGTCCGCTGGTTGTGTTCTCGCCGAAGTCAATGCTGCGCAACAAGATGGCAGCGTCTGCTGTCGAGGACTTCACCAACCCGAACAAGTTCCGCTCGGTCATCGATGACCCGAACTTCGAGTCCAAGGACAAGTCCGGCATCAAGACCCTGCTGCTCTGCTCCGGCAAGATCTACTGGGAGCTGGAGAAGAAGCGCAAGAAGGACAAGCGCGACGATCTTGCAATCGCTCGCCTGGAGATGCTGCACCCGCTGCCGCACAACCGCCTCCGCGACATCTTCGAGTCCTACCCGGATCTTGAGGAAGTCCGCTGGGTTCAGGATGAGCCGGCTAACCAGGGTCCATGGCCGTTCCTGGCACTGAACCTCCCAGAGGTTCTGCCGGATATGCCGAAGCTGACCCGCGTTTCCCGCCGTGCACAGTCCTCCACCGCAACTGGTGTGGCTAAGGTACACCAGATTGAGGAGAAGGCTCTGCTGGAAGAGGCTCTCAAGTAGGTCTCATTGACTGGTCTTCACCAGTTAGCGTGTGAACGCTAAGGGGCTCCAACCGTTCGGTTGGAGCCCCTTTCCTGTTGCTTGGGCGATCGTTGCCAGGCATCAAGGGCGAATAGTCAAAAAGCGTGTCCGGTCGGCGTGCCACCGGGTCGGCACCATTTACTACTTAGTCCTCAATGCGAGTTACTGACTACGTTTATGACAAAAATGTCCCGAAAAATGGCATGAAAGTGTCATAAACTCGCACAGTTTCACATTTGCAGCCCGCATTCATGGGTTAATCAACAAACTTGGCGGCAGCCAACAGCAGATACACGTCCGATACCGCCACAACTAGCCCCCGCCACGCCGACTACGCCTTATCCAACCACTCCTGAGCGACCAACTCAGGGCTGGCGCCACCAGCCACAGCCCGGGTCATCAGCTTTAAGTCCTCAGTGCTCAGCGAACCCGCAATTTCATTGAGCACGCGGACTCGATCATCTCGGTCCAGCGCTGGCTTGACGTAGAAAGGCACAAGCCATTGCGGCAAGTCAGCCCCAGCATTGTCAGCTGACACATCTGCGCAGCCCTGTGCCATGCCCGCGTCGGTGGCCATTACTTCGCCCGGCAGCGACCGCGAAAATGCGTCGTACACGCGGTCGCGCCACTCTCCGCTGAACTGCTTGTCCGGGGTGGAGTCGTCGGCGTATTCCTCCGCCAGTGAAGCCGCCGACGCAGGGTCGCTCAGGCCGAGTAGCTCACCTGTGCATCCGAAGGAGACCAGGACCGCTTCATTGCGTACGGCCCGCAACCGGTCGTCAGCATTGCGAATGCCGACGACCTCCGCTTGCCGCCCTATTCTCTCGAAGCTTTGCGCATACACGTACGCAAGAGCTGCTTGCTCAGGGTTGCGTAGGTCTGCCCCGACAGTCACTACCGCCTCCTGCTCGGGAGGAACGGGCATCTGCGGATCCAAATCAGAACATGCGGCAAGACCGAACCCCGTCGCCCCAGTGACCAATGCCAGGGCGGTAAAAGTGCACGCAGTAGCCGTGGAGCTACCCTTGCACCCCATTGAGCGGATGCGAAAGTGGAACCCGGCGTTCGCACGTCTAAAATCAATCATCGACACCAGCGTAACCTACGAACGGATTGTGAGGTCACCCAGAATGGGCGAAGAGAAAAGCCGCAACATCAGCGCTTCGGCGAAGGCTCGCAATCCGCGAACTAGCTCGGCCAGTCAAAGCCAAAAACCGTCGGCCACAGCAAAACCCGGTAAAACCGCTCGGGCGACGAATGCGGCTAAATCCGCAGCGAAGTCGGCTGTCTCGAAGGTGACGCGCACCAACGGCTCGTCGGCAAGCACAGGAACAGGACAGTCGAGGGCGGTGCGCGATGCCCTGCGCGATTGCGGCGTCTACATCGGTGGCAAGCGTTTGCCCGGCACCTACGACCACTTCTCCGGGCTGTCCGAAGTACGGAATTTTGGTGAGGGCTTCACGTGGCTGTCATTGTCGCGCCCCAACGCGACACAGATGGACGCCATCGCCGAGCTTTACGGACTGGATGAGCTGACGGTGGAGGACGCACTGACTAACCGCCAGCGCCCCAAGATTGAGATCCACGATGATCACGTGGTTTTTGTAATTCGCTCGATTCACTACTCCCCGGAAGGTCTCGCGGATGACGAAAATGAGATCATTCGCTCTGGCCAGCTGATGATTGTCATCGGCCCGGAGTACGTCATCACCATTCGCATGGGCATGCCGAGCTCGGATATGCAGCGCATTAGCGCACGCGTGGAGAACACCACCGACGCCATCGACTACGGCCCCGCGGGCGTGCTGTGGGCGCTGACGGACAACCTCGTCGACGCGTACCTGCGCATCGCGATGCAGCTGGAAGATCGCGTGGAGATCATGGAAGACGAAGTCTTCGAGCCGAACTTGGATTCGGATATTGAGGACATTTACATCCTCAAACGAGAGATCCTGGAGATGCGCCACGCGATCGATCCGCTGACACCGGCGCTGCGCTCCCTGATGAATCTGCGGGAAGACATCATGCCTAAGGACGTCAGCCGTTACCTTTCCGATGTGCTCGACCACCAGCTCGCCGCCGCGGACCTCGTCTCCGGACTCGACGAACGACTCTCCGCCCTCATCGACGCCGCCGCCGTGAAAATCCAGCTGCAGCAGAACCAGGATATGCGTACTATCTCGGCGTATGCGGCTATTCTCGCCGTCCCGACCGCCCTGGCTGGCATCTACGGCATGAACTTTGACCACATGCCCGAGCTGCACTGGGAGTACGGCTACTTCATCGTCCTCGCCATCATGTTTGCCATCGTGGCGTTTTTGGTGTGGGTCCTGCGCCGCAACAAGTGGCTGTAGGTACTGCTTCTGGCAGGCATCGCTTTACGACGGATACAGCAACCTACCCGCGATTCCCACCGAGCGCCCGCTGCGCCAACAGGTCACGGGCCCGCTCGGCATTGCGGGGATTGCACAGGACGTCGTAGCGACGGGCAACAATCTCCGTTGTGCTCGAGAAATCCCGCTTGCCGTTTTGCATTGCGTACGGAACTGCGGCCAGCACGATGCCGAAGATGGCGCCCATACCGAGGCCAACAATCAGCGGACTAACCCAATCCTCCTGGAAAAGCCCCAGAATCAGGCCGAAGAACAGGCCCATCCACAGCCCGTACAGCGCGCCGCCGCCGAGCACCTTCGGCCAGGTCAGCCTGCCGACCACGCGCTCCACCTGCATCAGGTCAACACCGACGATGGTGAGGTCGGAAACCGGGAACTCATCGCGATCACTGAGCGAATCCACCGCCGCCTGCGCGTCGGAGTAGTTGGTGAAACTGCCCACCGGCCACCCCTCGGGCACCTGGCGCTGAGGCAACCGGGACTTCATACTCTGTTCCCGGCCGCTCCCCCAACCGCTGCCCGCTTCCCCATTTGCCATCGGTACTCTCACCGTTCCCTTGCAGTTGTTGTCACAGTAAAAGGTGACTCAGTTGCTAAAAATATTGCTAAAACTATCGCCAAAAGGCGTTCTATCAAGGACAACGTCAGACGATTGGCAATTGTTCCACCGACTGGTCCGCCGCCCATTCCACCGCCACCGCTCTTGCCGGAAGGGTTGGTCGCTGTGACCGTCGTAAAGCGGCAAACTACTGATTTTGTCAGTAGTTCTTTGTCTTGCGGGGTCTCACGATAAGATTCACTACATAATGTCTACGATTACTGAAGCTGAAGTTCGCACCGCCCTGGCGCAGGTCGAAGATCCTGAGGTACGTCGCCCGATTACCGAGATTGGCATGGTCAAGTCCATCTCGGTGGCGGACAACAATGACGTGGCCGTGGAGATTTACCTCACCATTGCCGGTTGCCCCATGAAAAACACCATCATCGAGCGCACCGAAGAGGCGCTGAACGGTATCGAGGGCGTTGGCAACGTCACCGTCACCACCGATGTGATGAATGACGAGCAGCGCCGCGAGTTCCGCAACGCCGTCCGCGGCACCGCCTCCGAGCCGGTGATCCCATTCGCCCAGCCGGACTCCCGCACCCGCGTGTTCGCCGTCGCCTCCGGTAAGGGTGGCGTCGGTAAGTCCTCCGTGACCGTGAACCTCGCCGCCGCGCTGGCCGCGAAGGGTCTGTCTGTCGGTGTCCTCGATGCCGACGTCTACGGACACTCCATCCCACACATGATGGGCTCCGAGGAAAAGCCACACCAGGTCGACGACATGATCATGCCTCCGCAAGCGCACGGCGTGTCACTGATTTCTATCGGACACTTCGTCGACGACAACGCACCGGTTGTCTGGCGTGGGCCAATGCTGCACCGCGCTATCCAGCAGTTCCTCGCGGACGTGTTCTGGGGCGACCTGGACGTCCTGCTTTTCGACTTGCCCCCGGGAACCGGCGACATCGCCATCTCCGTGGCGCAGCTCGTGCCGAACGCTGAGCTGCTGATTGTTACTACCCCGCAGATGGCCGCCGCCGAGGTCGCAGAGCGCGCCGGCACCATTTCGCTGCAGACCCGCCAGCGCATCGCCGGTGTCATCGAGAACATGAGCTGGATGGAGATGCCGGACGGCTCCAAGATGGAGGTCTTCGGCGCAGGTGGCGGCGAGACCGTTGCCCGTCGTCTTACCCAGATCACCGGCGGAAAGGTCGAGCTGCTCGGCCAGGTGCCGCTGGACACAGAGCTACGCGAAGGCGGCGACAAGGGCACCCCGATTGTCCTGTCCAAGCCGGATTCGGGCGCGGGCGAGGCCCTGAACGCTATCGCTGACAAGCTGGTTGTTCGTCGCGAGTCGCTCGCAGGCAAGTCGCTCGGCTTGGGCGTAACTCCGAAGTAGGCCTTCGCTTTACGACGATCACAGCGACGCCCCCTCCCCGGTATTTTCGGTGCCGGGAAGGGGGCGTCTGCTTTTGCGGCTGCGGTGTCTGGGGCGTATGTGTTGTGGGCGCTTTCGGTGGTGCATCCATCAAAGCGGCTGCGTGCACTTACTGACTAGGTTTATGACACTTTCGTGGGGTAGGGTCAGGCGGTCATTGCATCATGGATAAC
>NZ_KV795654.1:0-57375 GCF_001809065.1 Corynebacterium sp. HMSC055G02
GATGTCTCGAGACTTCACATTGTGCCCCAGAGAGGAATCGAACCTCCGACACCGGCTTTAGGAGAGCCGTGCTCTATCCACTGAGCTACTAGGGCAATCATCTTCCGGGTAAAACAGCCGTGAAAACACATTCTCGGCGGACGGAAAATTACTTCATCACTTTAACGCATCTGCGAGCTCTAGTGGCAATTGGGTCCTCGGCCTGACACGCAAACATGCAGGAAGCTCGCTATTACCCCCATGTGCTTTTGTGCTCGGCGGTGCCGTTGAAAATCCGGCTAACATGGTTTATAACGAGCGACTTTCTTGCGCTTGCGGTCGCAACAGCGCTACTTATTTTTCGGTCGCTGTTTTGGAGGAGGATGACAAAATGATTAAGCCAACTTTCACGGATGTCAACGGTGTTAAGATTAAGTGCTCCATGACCACGGACTCGGACAAGCCACACCTTCTGGTTTCGCGCATGGAAGATGATGGTTCTTTGACTCCGATTCTGGAGATGAATGTGTACGACTCCAAGTACATGGCCAACGCCTGCGAGATTTACCTGAAGCAGGCCGCTTCGTCTAACCTTCAGGGCTCGATGGCTGGCCTGTCTCCGGATGAGATGGCTGAACAGTTCGGTTACGAGGGGGATCCGACCAATCACTAGTCACAACGACGCTGCCCGCACCCAGGTGGAGAGCCCTGTATACAGCGGGTATGTCGATGTAGACGTCATCGGAATCGGCGCCGGTAGCCCGAGCCATATTACGCTCGAGGCTATCGGCGCTCTTGCCGATGTCGACGTTGTTTTTGCTCTCGACAAGGGCGACGCCAAAGGGGATTTGCTGGCCGCGCGACAGGCAATCGTCGATAAGCATGCGCCGCATGTCGAACTCGTCGCAGTTCCCGACCCGCCGCGTGACCGCACGCCCGACAACTACGGCGCGGTCGTCCGTGATTGGCACCAGCGCCGTGCAGAACTGCTTGCCGACGCCTTCGTTGCCCACCTCGGACGAGAGGGAAAGCGCCGTGGTGCGTTCCTAGTCTGGGGTGACCCCTCCTTGTATGACTCAACGTTGCGAATCTTGCAGCGGATCCGTGATTTCGGCTTGGACGTGCGCTCGCGAGTTATCCCCAGCGTGACGGCGATTTCCGCTCTGACTGCAGCGCATGGAGAATGCCTGAACCAGATCGGCAAGCCGGTACTGATTACCACTGGTCGGCGCCTGGGGGAGCGCGCACCTGGTACGGATGCGGTGGTAATGCTCGATGGTGGTGCAGCGTGGCTAGAACATGCTGACCCAGAAGAAGAGATTCTCTGGGGTGCATTCCTGGGGACGGAGCTGGAGACGCTTCGCCGTGGTCGTGTTGGTGATGTCGGCGAAGAGATTGCGGAGCTGAAAAAGAAGCTACGCGCGGAGCACGGTTGGATTATGGATATCTATCTGTTGCGTTCCGGTGCGTAGTGTTGAGCGTTTACAGCCGTGGTTGCTCGGTTAGCTGACTTTCTTGCCTAAGAAGCCCTCTGCCCACCGGTGGAGGGCTTTTTCGGCGGCTTCGACGCCGTTGGCGACGGTTACCTTGGTGAGGACCTGATCGTCGTTAGGCAACACGCGTGCGGGGTCGCCGACGGGTCGGACACTGATGCTGACGTGGTCGGCATCGATGACCGCGACGGTTGCCAGTGCGAGCATCTCGACGTTCGTCTGCTCGGCAACCGCAAAGCGGTAGGCGGTGTCATTCTCCCACTCGGTGGTGGAGTTGCGAAGGAACTCGGCGACGGAGTCAGGGGCTAATTCTGTAAGTAATTGGGTTGCGACCGGGGCGTCATCGACGCGGGAATCGTGGCGCAGGGGGCGGCAGTAGAAGCGGCCGGCATTTACTTCCATGGGTTCCATACCGTCCACTCTAGACGTCCTAAACAGTGTTTAAGGGCGTCGGGGGAGGGGCTGAAAAGAATCGAGCGGGGCTGGCTGCGAATCCCATCGCAACCAGCCCCGCTTAGAGCTTTAGAACTACTTCAGTTCCATCAGGACATCGCCCTTGCCGACACCCGAGCCAGCCTCGGTAGCCAGACCAGTGACAACGCCGTCCTTGTGAGCCTTGACTGGGTTTTCCATCTTCATGGCCTCAAGGACAACCACGGTGTCACCCTCGGAGACTTCCTGGCCCTCTTCGACGTTGACCTTAATGACGGTGCCCTGCATCGGAGCAACCACAGCGTCACCGGAAGCAGCCTTCTTGGAGCCGCCAGCGCGCTTCTTCTTGCTCTTCTTCTTGGCACCTGTGTTGCCGCCGCCCAGAGCCAGGTCGCCCGGCAGGGCTACTTCGACGCGGCGGCCGTCAATCTCGACAACAACCTTCTGAGCCGGGACGGTGTCGGTGTCAGCGTCAGAGTCACCGTCGTACGGAGCGATTGGGTTGTCCCATTCCTCTTCAATCCACTTGGTGTAGACGTCGAACTTCTCGCCGTCGCCGACGAAGGCTGGGTTTTCAACAATGTGGCGGTGGAATGGAATTACCGTTGCCAGACCCTCAACCTGGTACTCGGACAGGGCGCGAGCGGAGCGACGCAGAGCCTCTTCACGGTTCTCGCCCCAGACGATCAGCTTGGCCAGCATGGAGTCGAACTGGCCGCCGATGACATCGCCCTCCTTGATGCCGGTGTCCATGCGGACACCCGGGCCGGACGGTTCGATGTACTTGGTGATGGTGCCCGGAGCCGGCATGAAGTTGCTGCCGGCGTCCTCGCCATTGATGCGGAACTCGAAAGCGTGACCGTGCATCTCCGGGTCTTCCTTGATGGACAGTTCCTTGCCTTCGGCAATGCGGAACTGCTCACGGACCAGATCGAGGCCGGTAATTTCCTCGGTGACCGGGTGCTCCACCTGCAGGCGGGTGTTGACCTCGAGGAAGTTGATCAGGCCATCAGCGCCGACCAGGTACTCAACGGTGCCAGCACCGTAGTAGCCAGCCTCGCGGCAGATGTCCTTAGCGGACTGGCGCAGGCGCTCATCCTGCTCCGGGGTCAGGAACGGAGCAGGTGCTTCCTCGACGAGCTTCTGGAAACGACGCTGTAGAGAGCAGTCACGGGTGGAGGCGACAACGACGTTGCCGTGCTTATCAGCGAGAACCTGGCACTCGACGTGGCGTGCCTTGTCCAGGTAGCGCTCTACGAAGCACTCACCGCGACCGAAGGCGGCAACGGCCTCGCGAGTAGCGGACTCGTAGAGGTCAGCGACCTCTTCCATCTCGTGTGCGACCTTCATGCCGCGGCCACCGCCACCGAAAGCAGCCTTAATGGCGATTGGCAGACCGTGCTCCTTAGCGAACGCGACGACCTCGTCTGCATCCTTAACCGGTTCCTTGGTGCCTGGAGCCATCGGAGCGTCAGCCTTCAGCGCAATGTGGCGAGCGGTGACCTTGTCGCCCAGGGCGCGGATGGACTCTGGCGACGGGCCGATCCAGATCAGGCCAGCGTTCTCAACAGCCTCAGCAAAGTCGCCGTTCTCCGACAGGAAGCCGTAGCCCGGGTGGATGGCATTAGCGCCGGACTTCTTTGCGGCATCCAGAATCTTATCGAAGACTAGGTAAGACTCAGCGGAAGTGGTGCCACCGAGAGCAAAAGCCTCATCCGCCATAGTCACGAATGGAGCGTCCGCATCCGGCTCAGCGTAAACGGCGACGGAAGGAATGCCTGCGTCCTTCGCAGCGCGAATAACGCGAACGGCAATCTCGCCACGGTTGGCGACGAGAACCTTCGTGATTTTTTCAGTGGTCTGCTCGGACACGAAATCCTCCATTTTTCGTGGGCACCCCGAGAATTGGCCCTCGGGGCAAGGTTGCGACAGTCATTTGTAGGAATCACAAGCAGCACTGCAGTTAACTGAGCGGTGAACCGCAATGCGGTTAACCACGCGGTAGCTAACAGCGTGTGACCCAATGCCTCCATTGTGTCACAGGTGCGGTAAGCAACCTCTTTTTGCTCGCTACATAAGGGGGTAGGGATTGTGGCCTTGAGTAGCGTTCAAGTGGGTGTGGGGGCAGCTGAAGTGGCTATTTTCCGCCCAAAAATCTAAGTTTGCGGCCAAAATTACCACCTAAGAGTGCAACTGCCGCCCCCTTGATTGGGGGCAAGGGGGAATTAATTCTCCGCTGTAGTGCCAGTCGCTGATGCCGGGAAAACGGTGGGGAGAAGTGCCCACCGGTTGCGTCAATCGTCTACAGGCTTCCCGGCTCCGAACCGTGGGCGATGGGCATGCCAATCATGTTTCCCCACTCAACCCACGAGCCGTCGTAGTTGCGAACATTCTCGTGGCCGAGCAGGTGGTGCAGTACAAACCAGGTGTGCGCGGAGCGCTCACCGATGCGGCAGTAGACAATCGCCTCATCTTCGAATTGGACGTGCGAGTAAATCTGCTCAAGCTCTTCGCGGTCGCGGAAACGCGAGTTCGGGTGAACGGACTGATTCCATGGAATGTTTACCGCGGTTGGAATGTGGCCACCTCGCAGGACGCCTTCCTGTGGGTAATCGACCATATGGGTTCGCGCACCGGCATATTCCTCCGGAGTGCGTACGTCGATAATCGGAGCCTTTTCAATGAGCTCACGTGTATCGCTGAAGTAGGCGCGCAGTGTCCTGTCGTCGCGCTCGACGACAGGGTAGTCAGTGCGTGGGTAGTTAGGGACCTCGAAGCTGGTGTCTCGTTCTTCAGTCATCCAGGCGTCGCGGCCACCGTTGAGAAGGCGCACGTCGGGATGTCCAAAAAGCTCGAAGACCCAGAGTGCGTAGGCGGCCCACCAGTTGGACTTGTCGCCGTAGATTACGACGGTGTCGTCGCGCGAGATACCCTTCTCGCGCATGAGCTCGGCAAAGCCTTCAGCGTCGATATAGTCGCGGCGCACGGGGTCGTTGAGGTCGTGATGCCAGTCAATGCGAACCGCGCCCGGAATGTGTCCAATGTCGTAGAGCAGTGAGTCCTCGTCGGATTCAACAACGCGCAGACCGGGAGAGCCCAGTCGGGCAGCAAGCCAGGAGCTAGAGACGAGGCGCTCAGGGTGGGCGTACTGCTGGAACTGGGGGTGCGGGTCGTGCGGAACAGCCATCGGATACTCCCTTGGCGCAAGTTGGGTGGGTGGGACTTTCTGACGTTTATCGTCAATTGCATATCTAGTTTACGGGTCGCGTGGCGAACGGCGGAATAGTCCCCGGTGTGAGCGCTTTCCAACGGCAACAATTGCGTCCGCGGCCACCCCCTGGGATACGCCTCACAGTTGGGGGTAAAAGGAGTGTTTTCAGCGCGCTCGGAGTCAAGGTAGTGTCCTAAAATTTAGCTGAGAGTTAGCGCAAAAACTGTGTTGATTCGTATCACTGGAAAATGGGCTGAAATGGGCTATCTGCCTGGGTATTCGCTGCGTTACGGAGACAATTGAGTGCCGGAAGTCCATGTATTTTCTTAAAAGGAGTGCCTGTGCACAAGAACATTGTTGTATTCGAGATCGAGGGCGGCTCGGACAAGTACTTCGACGGACACCGCAAGGACACCATGCCAATCGTCAACGCTATCCGCGAAGCCGGTTGGTCCGCTGAGGTCGTCTACTACCGACCAGAGTGGAAGGACGACCTGTACGACTACGTCTCTCAGAACTTCGACGGCTACATCTCCCGCGTTAACCCGGGCAACATCCCGGGTGGTGAGAGGGGCTACTTCGAGCTTCTGACCAGCCTCTCGGTCGCTGGTTTGGTCGGTATGTCCACCCCGGGCGAGATGATGGCTTACGGCGCAAAGGACGCACTGGTCAAGCTCAAGGATACTGACCTGGTTCCGTCTGACACCGCTGCTTACTACGACGTCGAGGCATTCCACAGCACTTTCCCGACCTCCCTGTCCTACGGCGAGCGCGTCCTCAAGCAGAACCGTGGCTCCACCGGGTCCGGCATCTGGCGTGTGCGCATCGCTGACGAAGAGGTTGCTAAGAACGTTGAGCCGGGCACCCCGCTGCCGCTGGACACCAAGCTGAAGTGCACCGAGGCCGTGGACAACCACACCGAGACTCGCGAGCTTGGCGAGTTCATGGATTTCTGTGACCAGTACATCATCGGCGATAACGGCATGCTCGTGGACATGCGCTTCATGCCGCGCATCACCGAAGGCGAAATTCGCATTCTGCTGGTCGGTCCGCACCCGGTCTTCGTGGTTCACAAGAAGCCGGCCGAGGGCGGCGACGCTTTCTCCGCAACCTTGTTCTCTGGCGCGAAGTACACCTACAACAAGCCGGAAGAATGGCAGGACCTCATCGATATGTTTGCTGAGGCTCGCCCGGTCATTGCCGAGAACCTCGGTGGCGACAATATCCCGCTGATCTGGACAGCTGATTTCATGCTGGCAGACGGCGAGGACGGCGAGGACACTTACGTTCTCGGCGAGATCAACTGTTCCTGTGTTGGCTTCACCTCCGAGCTGGATATGGGTATCCAGGAGCTCGTTGCTCAGGAGGCCATCAAGCGCGTCGAGGCTGCTAACAAGTAGTCTCCACAGCTAAGAAAGCCGCACCAATTTGGTGCGGCTTTTGCTTTACGACGTCCTTGCGATGCCTACCGATTCCAGAACTGGGAGACCGAATAGCCGTAGCGATACAGAGCTCGGCGCACGACAGGTAGCGACAGTCCGATCACACTGGATGAGTCGCCATTGATGCCATCGACAAACCAGCCGCCTAGAGCCTCCAAAGTAAACGCGCCAGCGCACTTCAGTGGCTCGCCCGTCGCAGCGTAGGCACGGATGTCCTCTTCTGGGACTTCGGCGAAATCGAGGGAAGTAATCGCTACCTCAAGGTGCTCGCCCTTTGGTGTCACGACACAGTGACCAGTAATCAGCTCAGCCGTCCGGCCACTCTGTTGGTGCCAACGCTCAATGGTCTTTTCTTCCGTGTGGGGCTTGCCCTGCAACTGCCCGTCGAGAAGCAGCATTGAATCCCCTCCAATGACAATGTCATTGGGGTAGGCCGGAGAGGCAGCGTGTGCCTTGGCCTGCGCGAGTTCCTCGACGATGCGTACCGGCGATGCGTCCGGAAGGGCTGTGATTACGGCATCCTCGTCGACGTTGGGCGCTACTGTGATGGGCTCGATGCCTGCAGAGCGCAGAATGTGCAGTCGCGAAGGGGAAGTGGAAGCCAAGACGATTCGGGGGCTGCTCATAGTTAGTGATTTTAGTGAGGGCGGAATCGTAAAGCCTAATTTTTGTGGCAAACATGCGTGGGGTTGGCCCGATTGTAAGAACAGGCAGATTTTTTAGATGGCAGCTGCCTTCTAGTGATGTAAAGTAAAGTGGACATCAAGTTAAAGAAAGTACACAGATGAGTGGGGAAGAACGTTCGAACCAGGTCAGGAGATACCGACGCTGGTTGGAGCTGAGCCAAGCGGATTTAGCCGCGAAGGTGGAGGTCTCGCGGCAAACCATTGCAAATATCGAGCGGGGAAATTACTCGCCTTCGGTGTATTTGGCGTTGCGTATCTGCAAGGTACTGGGAAAAACAGTCGAAGAAATTTTTGGTGAGGAAGGATACTGACAATGTCCTATGCGGATGTCGTAATTGAACGCAACAGCGCCACGGTGGACGATGAGTATCAGCAGATGTTGCTGCATAAGTCCTACACGTACGGGTTCACAATGATGATGTGGGCTAATTACGTGCTTGCAACGGTACTGATTTGGCTCATTCCAGAGCCAAAGATGGTGGGCGTGACAGTGGCAATCATCTTGATGCCGCTGGTTGGACTCCTGTTTTCGCAGCGGTGGTTGCGACGTCAAGTGCCAATGCCGAAGATTAATGGTCTTACAAAAGGCGAGATTGCAGCACTCGTAGCCGTCATTGGGCTGTGGCTGATTGGTTTTATCAGAGTGCAAATGCTCTCTGAGGCAAGCGCTGGTGGGGCACTATCGGAATCGTGGGGATTCATTGCCGGCGCTGTGGTGGGTGCTGCCATCGGTCTGGCGTTTGTGTATTTCCTGTTCAAGGTGGTGTGGCCGGTAGCTCGCAACCGTGATCAGCGTCGGCTGGACCGGGAGCTCGATGACGAGTTTGATGGCGAGTCGCTGGGTGAACAGCGCTAGTAATAAGCAGTGGTCAAGGCTAAGGCAGTAACAAAAACCAAAGCGCCACCATCGGAAAACCCGATGGTGGCGCTTTGTGCTAGCGAATCGACGCAGCTAGCGTGCGGTAACGACTACGCGGTAAGCGGTAGCTGTACTAGTAGAAATGGACGTTGCGGAACGTGCCCGGTACGTGCTGGTGCGGCTGGTGGAAACCCTCTTCCAGCCGACCCCAGTTGTTGCGCGGGCCGCGGTCCTCTGGGGCACCGCCGGCTGCTGCCATACCTGCGAACAAAAGCGCGAGCGTGGCGGGTTCAGCGTCTGACGGGTTGCCCTTGAGGACGGACATGAACGGTGCAGCCGGGGCTGTAGCGGCGTCCTTGTCTTCGGTTGCTGGGGTGTTTTTGGAATCGGTCACAGCGGAATGTTCCCATGCTTCTTGGCGGGTACGTTAACAACCTTGCGATCCAGCAGACGCAGACCCTCGATGATCTGGCCGCGGGTCTCGCTCGGCGGGATAACGGCGTCGATGAAGCCGCGCTCAGCAGCCATGTACGGGTTGACCAGGGTGGCCTCGTACTCTGCCTCGTACTCCTTCTGCAGTGCGACGACATCCTTGCCCTCGGCCGCAGCAGCCTTGAGCTCCTTGCGGTAGATGAAGCCGACAGCGCCGGAAGCACCCATGACCGCAATCTGAGCGGTCGGCCATGCCAGGTTGATGTCAGCGCCCATGTCCTTGGAGCCCATCACACAGTAAGCTCCGCCGTAGGCCTTACGGGTGATGACGGTAATCTTCGGGACGGTGGCCTCAGCATATGCGTACAGCAGCTTGGCGCCACGGCGGATGATGCCGTCGAACTCTTGGTTGGTGCCCGGCAGGAAGCCTGGAACGTCAACCAGCATGATGATCGGAATGTTGAAGGCGTCACAGGTGCGGACGAAGCGAGCCGCCTTCTCGGATGCCTTGATGTCGAGGCAGCCAGCGAACTGAATCGGCTGGTTGGCGACGAAACCGACCGAGCGCCCCTCCACGCGACCGAAGCCGATGACCACGTTCTGTGCGTAGTCCTCCTGAATTTCCAGGAAGTCCTCGTCGTCGACCAGACGGGTGATGACGTCCTTGATGTCGTACGGCTGGTTTGGGGAGTCCGGAATCAGCGTGTCGAGCTCGAGGTCAGTCTCAGTGATGTTGTCAGCGATGGAGCCCTCGAACGGCTCAGCCTCCATGCGAGGAGCCTCAGCGCGGTTGTTGGACGGCAGGTAGCTGACTAATTCCTGAACGAAAGTCAGAGCGTCTTCGTCATCAGCGGCGGTGTAGTGCGAAGTACCGGAGGTGCTCATGTGAGTACCAGCGCCACCCAGCTCTTCCTGTGTGACCTCTTCGCCAGTGACGGTCTTAATAACGTCCGGGCCGGTGATGAACATCTTGGAAGTGCCATCGACCATGACAATGAAGTCGGTCAGAGCCGGGGAGTAGACGTGGCCACCAGCGCAGGCGCCCATGATCAGGGAGATCTGTGGGATAACACCAGAAGCCTGGGTGTTTCGGAAGAAAATCTGGGAGTAGAGGCCGAGGGAAACAACGCCCTCTTGGATGCGGGCACCAGCACCCTCGTTGATGCCGATAATTGGGACACCGGTCTTGATGGCCAAATCCATGATCTTGACAATCTTTTCACCGTAGACTTCACCGAGCGCGCCACCGAAGATGGCGCCGTCCTGCGAGAAGACACAGACCTGGCGGCCATCGATGGTGCCGTAGCCTGTCACAACACCGTCAGTGACAGGGCGCTTGGCGTCGAGGCCGAAGTTCTTGGAGCGGTGACGTGCGAGAGCGTCAACCTCCACGAACGAGCCCTCGTCCAAGAGGAACTCGATGCGCTCACGAGCGGTCATCTTGCCCTTGTCGTGGACGCGGTCAATGCTGGCCTGGCCCATTGGAGCCTGGGTCTCTGCGAGACGGGCTCGCAGATCGGCCAGCTTTCCAGCAGTAGTGGTCAAATCCGGGGTTTCACCGGTTGATGTATTTGCGGCAGTCGTCATACCAACTAGTTTACGTTTCGAAAACGGGGGGAGGTAGTTGGGGGCAATCGCTGTTAACAAAAGTAGGGGTAATGACTAGCTCGTTGTACAGCAAAAAGCCTGCTCTTACAGTGGAATATTGCCGTGCTTGCGCGCAGGCCACGGTACTTTCTTTGAAGTTAGAAGGCGCAGATTTTTTATCACTCGAGTTCGTGTCTCGGAGGGGAGGATGACTTCATCAATTAACCCCCGTTCGGCGGCACGATAAGGCGTGAGCATGTGTTGCTCGTATCCCATTTCCAGTTCAGCAATGAGTTCTTTCACACTCTCGGGAGTGCCAAATCTATCGGCCGCTGGGTCTGCTGCGAGAGCTGCTTCGGTGGCGGTTCGAATCTCGGCACGATGGAGGAAGCGTACTGCGCCTGAGGCGCCCATCACGGCGATCTGTGCCGTCGGCCAAGCCAGATTTACATCCGCGCCGAGCCCCTTTGATCCCATCACGCAATACGCGCCGCCATAGGCTTTGCGCATGGTGACGGTGATTTTAGGAACGGTTGCTTCTGCATACGCATAGAGCAATTTAGCGCCACGGCGCAGAATTCCCTGGTGTTCTTGATTTGAACCGGGGAGAAAGCCGGGTACGTCTACGAGAAAGACGAGTGGAATGTTGAAACAATCGCAGGTTCGGACGAATCGCGCGGCCTTCTCCGCTGCATCGATATCTAGGCAGCCCGCGAATTCCATGGGCTGATTAGCGACAAACCCAACAGATTGACCGTTGAGACGGCCAAGGCCAATCACGACATTGGCTGCTCGGTTTTCCTGGATTTCCAGGAACTCCGCATCGTCGCAAAGCGCGTAGATGACTTCGTGCACGTCGTACGGCGTGGATGGGCTGTCGGGAATGAGACTGTCGAGGGTGCGATCGGTGTCGGTGATTTCGTCACTGGCATCGGAATCCCAGCTGGGCGCGGGGGAGGTTGTGTTGTTGGGGAGGTAGTCGAGCAAATCGCAGACCCAGTCGAGTCCATCCTGCTCGCTAGCGGCGGTGTAGTGGGAGTTTCCGGCGATCTCCATATGGGTGTCGGCGCCGCCGAGCTCGTGCTGGCTGATTTTTTCGCCTGTGACTGTTTCGATTACGTCAGGGCCGGTGACGAACATACGGGAGTTTTCCTCCACCATGACAACGAAGTCCGTCAGTGCTGGGGAGTAGGCATTTCCGCCCGCGCAGGCGCCAAAAATGACTGAAATCTGCGGAATGACGCCGCTGGCGCGAACGTTGTGGTGGAACGTCTGGGCAATAAAGTCCAGTGAGACTGCGCCATCTTGGATGCGGGCGCCGGCACCTTCGTACATGCCAATAAGGGGGCGGCCGGTAGTGATGGCAAGTTCCTGAATCTTGACCATCTTTTCGCCGTAGACCTCTCCGAGTGCACCACCGAAGATTGTGCCGTCCTGAGAGAAGATGCAGACCTCACGGCCGTCTATGGTTCCCCAGCCGGTGATGATTCCGTCGGTCGCGGGGCGTTTGGCTTCCATCCCAAATGCGGTAGTGCGGTGGCGGGCTAGCGCATCAAATTCGACAAAAGATCCTTCGTCCAGCAGGTAGTCAATGCGCTCGCGGGCATTCATGCGCTCAGTCAGTTTGAGCTTGTCGTAGCCCCGCGACCCCATCGGAGTCAGTGCAGCAGTGCGTCGGCGTAGAAGGTCTTCATTGAGGAAAGCGGTGGTGTGTTGCTCCGCCGCCAAACGTGAGGAAATAGTCATGTTATGGAATGTAGTGTTTGGGAAGGAAAATAGTAAAGCAGGCGAGCTGTGATGATTCTCACGCTGTAGAGCTCTTGAGAAAGGTCACGACTCAGTGAATCCGGCCATGGCGCTAGACTGCTGTGCATGACCAACCCCAGGATTGTTGCTTCCCGCAAGCCTCTTGACGCCACGCGTGTGCGCGCAGCCGCGCCGGGCTGGAATTCCATTGAGGTTGTCGAAACCACTGGTTCGACCAACGCTGATCTTCGGAAACAGGCGGCACTGGGGCAGGTGGCAGATCTCAGTGCGCTTATCGCCTCGGAGCAGACCGCAGGTCGCGGTCGACTGAGTCGTAGTTGGACGGCCCCGAAGGGTGCGTCCATTGCACTCAGCGCGCTGCTGCGCCCGGAAGGGCTCGCACCCGAGCAACTGGGTCTGTTGCCGTTAGTCGCGGGCCTCGCAGTTGTCGATGCTGTTGTGGAAGTTGCGGGTCTTGCGCCTGAACGCGTTTCCCTGAAGTGGCCGAACGATGTCCTGGTTGACGGTCGTAAGCTCTGCGGAATTCTGGTGGAGGCCGCGTCGCTGACACCGCCAATTCTCATTCCGGGAATCGGCATCAACGTTTCCCTGCAGGAAGATGAGCTGCCGGTGCCACACGCCATTTCGCTATACCTGGCGGGAGCGGAAAACCTCGACCGCGACGACATCTCCGCTGGTGTGCTGCGTGCGCTGGGACGTCGTCAAGCGCAGTGGCGAAAGGGCGATGCGGAGCTGCTGCGGGACTACGAGGCGGTGTGCGCGACCATCGGTTCGAACGTGCGCGTGGAGTTGCCGGGGGATCGCGTGCTGGTGGGCAAGGCGGTTGGCGTGCGTGCCGACGGCGAATTGATCGTCACCGATGAAGCTGGCACAAGTCACTTTGTTGCGGCCGGTGACGTGTTCCATGTTCGTGCCACTGACGGCGGCTATGCGTCCCCGCAGGCTGATTCGGAGCGGGGGTAGTGCTGTATGACCTTTCCCGATGATGAGTTGGACACGCGCGAGGCAATTCTGCTGGACACCAATCCAACTTTTGGTCGGCTGGTGTGGCCGCTCTTGGAACTCATGGTTATCACGGGCGTCTGCTGGTTGCTGATTGGTTTTATCGACGGCCCTGCGATTGCTCCGGGAGATCTGCAAGGTGTGCGTCAGCTGCTGCTCTTCGCGTGGCTGGGGCTTATTCTCTGGCGCGTCGTTCGTCCGGTACTAAGTTGGTTGGGGGAGCGGTTCGTACTAACTGATAGGCGAATTATTCTGCGCCGTGGCATTCTGCGCCCGCAGGTGGTCTCGATTGATCTGCGTTCGGTACGTGCGGTCAATCGCAAGGGCGGCGTGCTGTATCTGCACACCCGCAGTTTCGGCCCGCCGCTGGCTGTGGAAGATATTCCCAGCTCTCGTAAGGTGGCTAAGTTGGTCTCCCGGTTGACTTAGAATTTTGGGTCATAACCTACAATCAGGGGTGTGATTGCTTCGGATACCCCTGAAAACTCCACTAATTCCACTTCTAATTCCGCTGCAGCGCTAACTGCTGCGCAGCATCCCGCGCATGCTGATGGCGTGCCGGTTGTGGCGGTGATTGGTGACGGTCAGCTGGCTCGTATGATGCAGACTGAGGCCATTGAGCTGGGACAGTCCATCCGTTTGCTCGCCGGTTCGCCGGATGCTTCCGCAGCGCAGGTGTGTGCGGACGTTATCATCGGCGACTACCACGTCTGGGAAGATGTTGAGCGCGCTGTCGCCGGTGCGCAGGCCGTGACTTTCGACCATGAGCACGTTCCCACCGAATTCCTCAACAAGCTGACCGAGATGGGCTACTCGGTTCAGCCTCAGCCGTCGGCGTTGCTGTACGCGCAGGATAAGCTGCTGATGCGCCAGCGCCTGGAGGAACTGGGCGCTCCAGTACCTGCCTACGCTGCAATTGAGTCCGCCGAGGATGCCGAAGCATTCTTCGACCGCGTTGACGGTGCCGTCTGCCTGAAGGCCCGACGTGGCGGTTACGACGGTCACGGCGTGTGGTTCCCGAAGGACCGCGAGGATCTGCGCGCGCTTGTCGACGAACTGTTGGGCAAGGACGTGCCGCTGATGGCCGAGCGGAAGGTCGCGCTGGTTCGTGAGTTGTCAGCCATGTGTGCGCGCACACCGTCGGGTGAGGTCAATGCCTGGCCGGTCCTCGAGTCTGTGCAGCGTGACGGCATTTGTGTGGAGGCAATCTGCCCGGCGCCAGGGCTTGCCGACGACCTTGCGAGAGCGGCCGAAAAGCTCAGTGTGACCATCGCTTCCGAGCTGGGAGTAACCGGCGCGCTGGCAGTTGAGCTGTTCGAAACCGTCGATGCTGACGGCAATCCGGAGATTTACGTCAACGAGTTGGCTATGCGCCCACACAACACTGGGCACTGGTCGCAGGACGGCTGCGAGACCAGCCAGTTTGAGCAGCACCTGCGTGCAGTCGCTGACATGCCGCTGGGCTCCACGCGACCGACTGCGCCGGTGACAGTGATGGTCAATACGCTCGGTGGCGATGAGGCCTCGGACGTGCCGATCTCGCAGCGCTTTGCTGAGGTATGGCGCCGCTTCCCATCGGTGAAGATTCACTGGTACGGCAAGGATTGGCGCCCAGGACGTAAGCTGGGTCACGTCAACCTGTGTGGTTATGACGCGAGCCCGGAAGGCATCGCGGAGACCCGTCGAATTGCCAACTTGGCTGCCGACTACATCGTTGATGGTGTGTGGGCAGACGGCTACACGGCATAAAACCAGCGCTGTTAAAAACTAGATTGCTATCTCAAGGAGACAACATTGGCTGAAGCAAACCAGGTGGCAAGCCCGAAGTTGGCCAACGTAACCGGTCCGCTGGTCGGTCTGATTATGGGGTCGGACTCGGATTGGCCGACCATGGAGCCCGCAGCGGAGGTCTTGGCTGAGTTCGGAATTCCCTTTGAGGTAGGTGTGGTCTCTGCACACCGCACTCCGGAACGCATGATTGACTACGCAAAGTCCGCCGCTGACAAGGGGCTGCGCTGCATTATCGCTGGCGCCGGTGGTGCAGCACACCTGCCGGGCATGGTTGCGTCGGCCACTCCGCTGCCGGTTATCGGCGTGCCACGCGCGTTGGAGAACCTGGAGGGTGTCGATTCCCTGCTGTCAATCGTTCAGATGCCGGGCGGCGTTCCGGTGGCAACCGTCGGTGTGGGCGGCGCTAAGAACGCTGGCCTGCTGGCTGTGCGTATTCTCTCGGCCGGTTACCCGGAGCTCATTGTGGCGATGGAGAACTACCAGGCCAACATGCGCGATCAGGTCCTGGAAAAGGACGAGCGTCTGCGCAAGAAGCTGATGGGTGAGTAGGGCGCGCAACCAGCCCCGAACTACCCGCGCATATGAACTGCGGGGTAGTGGAACGTGTCCGGGTCGGCAGTCTCCCAGGCTTCGGCCCAGTTGTGGAAGCGAGTTCCGCTCAGCAGCTCGCCTGGCTGCAGCCAGTTGTAGAGCTCCGCGTAGGTCTCACCGACCTGCTCATTGGTGCGCCGCAGCAGGTGGGACGGCCCCAGCTCAGAGAAGCTATTCAGGCCCATCGATGCCAACAGGCTAGCTGCTTCCGCGACCGTGGCATTGTGATAGTTGGCCACACGCTGACCCTTGTCGTCGACATCCAGGGCCTTCCACAGGCTCGGATCCTGGGTAGCCACACCCACCGGGCAGGTGTTTGTATGACATAGCTGAGATTGGATACAGCCGGTGGCCATCATCATGCCGCGAGCCGAGTTCACAAAGTCAGCACCGATGCACATGCGCTTCACAATATCGAAGCCAGTAATGACCTTGCCGGACGCACCGAGCTTAATGCGATCGCGCAGACCGGCACCTACGAGCGCGTTATGGACGAGAATCAGGCCGTCGGTAAGCGGCAGGCCAACGCGGTCGGAGTATTCCAGCGGTGCAGCACCGGTGCCGCCTTCAGCGCCGTCGACGATGATGAAGTCCGGGGTGATGTTCTCTTCCAGCATGGCCTTGCACACGGCGAGGAACTCAAGCTGGGAGCCAACACACAGCTTGAAACCGACCGGCTTGCCACCGTTGAGCTCACGCATGGTGCCCATAAACCGAACAAGTTCACGCGGGGTGGAGTAGACGCGGTGGTACGGAGGGCTCATCACGCCCTTGCCAACTGGTACGTGGCGAGTAGCCGCAATCTCTTCGTTGACCTTGTGACCTGGCAGCATGCCGCCGAGTCCAGGTTTTGCGCCCTGGCTAACCTTCAGATAGGTTGCCTTGACCTGCGGAATCTTAGCCTTTTCGCGGAAGAGCTCCGGGTCGAAGTCGCCATCCTCAGTACGTGCACCGAAGTATCCGGACCCCAGCTGCCAATAGAGGTCTGCGCCATACTTCAAGTGGTAAGGGCTGATAGCGCCCTCGCCGGTGTCCTGTACGAAGTTGCCCAGCTTCGCGCCCTTATTCATTGCCATGACAGCGTTAGGGGACAGAGAGCCGAAACTCATGGCTGAGATGTTGAAGACAGACGCTGAGTACGGCTGGGCGCAGTCCGGACCGCCAATATCTACGCGCGGATCCTCGATGACGTGCTGGCTCGGCGCCATCGAGTGGCGGACGTACTCGTAGCCGGGCGCATTAATCTTTCGCTCAGTACCGAATGACTTCTTCGAGGACAGCCCCTTCGCACGCTCGTAGACCACGGTACGAGTATCGCGGTCGAACGGAGCGCCGTCGAAGTTGCGCTCGATGAAATACTGCTGCATCTCAGGGCGAATGGTCTCACCCATGTAGCGCAGATGGCCGATGACCGGGAAGTTCCGCAAGATGGAGTGCTTCTTTTGAAGCATGTCATAGATAGCCACAACATCCAGGAAGAGGATGAAGGCCATCAGAATCCACCACCATGGGCTCAGATCCCATACAGCCAGTGCGCCCAAGACGTTGATGAGGGCGAGAATCGCAAGAATATATGGTCGGGTAATCACGGTTTCCAGGTTATCGCGACTACTTAGAGCGCTTCTCGACGGGACAGCTGCGACTAAATCACACGGGCTTTTTCGGCCGTAGAAATAGCAGTGACACGCTCGCTATCACCACCGCGCACGACGACGGCAGCACCTCCACGAACCCAAGCCGACAGCACATTACGTGCCCATTTATCTGCGGTGACCTGTGAAGAATCAGGCACCAGCCAGCCGTCGGAAACGACGCGGGAACCGGTCGTGAGCTGCATCTCGTCCGCGTAATCGCCAGCAGATGAAAGCAGTTCTGCAGCCGACTTCTCCCCAATAACGGGGGTTTGGTCGGAGTCCGGGCCTGCGCCTAGATATGCGTCTGGGTGGAAACGAACTTCCGGACCAAAGTCAATGACTCCCGGTGGAATATCATCACCGCATTCCACGACACCACGGCCAAAGGGATCGTCGGTAAGCACTGCGAGGTAGGCATCTGGGAACTTCTCTTCCCACGTGCTGACGTTGCTGACAGTGGTGAATACGACCAGCGGCTCCTCATCGCTAACGGTGACGCCAGCACGCTCGCAGCCCAGGATGATGCAGGCGGACTGCCAGATCAACGGCAAGTCAATCCATACTTGGTCTCCGGCGACGAGGTCGAACTCATCGTGCAGCATGTTGGCGATCTTGCTGGCCCAGTTGTCCAGGGTTTGGGCCGATAAATCGGTACGACCGCCGGTAGTTTCGTCATAACAGGTCAAACGAGGCACGGACGGGTCGGCCTCGAGAAGTGTCTTCAGAATCTCCACGCCTCCAAGGGTAACGAGATTCTCTCCAGGCCGTCGGGAAGAGTCGCCTAACTCAATAGCAGGGTGAACAACAGGACCGTCGGCAAGCAGGCGATCGTCGTAATCACGCCACAATCGCGCGCCTGCTCAAGGTTCCGGCCGAAGCGGGAGGCGAAGGTGTAGACGTTCTGGGCTGTCGGCAGGCCGGCGATAATCACAGCTGCCAGCAGCGCATGCCCGTTGAGACCGAAGACGAAATGACCGAACAGCAGAGCGAGCGCGGGGTGGAGGAAAAGCTTCAGCATAGACGCCCCACGACGGCGCGACGAGGGGAGCGGCCGGCTTCCATAAACGGCATGCCATGCAGGCTAATACCGAAGGCCAGAAGTGCCATTGGCACTGCGGCTTGCCCCAATAGCCCCACTGGATGCGCTACGAACTGAGGTACTTCGATAGCAAACGCATTAACCGCAAGCCCCACCATCGCCGCCAGAAAGATTGGGTTCTTCAGCGGTGCCATGATGACATTGCGCGGTCGGAAATGGCCGCGGTTGGTGAGGATTTCCAGCACCGTCATGGAAGCGGGCGCATAGAAGGCAATCTGAAAGATAAGGGCTGGGACGACGGCGGTAGCGTCGTGAAGCACTGCGACTGCGATGGGCACGCCGAGATTAGCGACGTTGTTGTAACTCGTCGACATCGCGCCGACCACAGCATCGGCGCCGCGCTGTTTGAACATGGGCGCCACAAAAATCCGGTAGAACGCCGCCGTGCCAAGCGCCGACAGTGCCGCGACACCAAACGCCGAACCGAAGATGCTCGCCGAATCCGCCGTTGCGAGAGTGTGCGCGAGCATGCACGGCATCGCGATCCAGAACACGACCATGTTCAGGGTAAAAGATGCCCGCTTATCGACGATCTCACTGCGCCCAAACAACCAGCCAACAATGATCAGTACTGCGACGGAACCAAAGCCGGTGAATATTTCGGTGAGAGCGGGCATAAGTGCATATTTTAGACAATAAAAAACGGACCCAATCCAATCCCCTCGGTGGGGAAGGACTGAGTCCGTTTTACGCTGTTATCGCATGTATCGTCATGCGGCCAGCGCGTAAATAAGGCCTTTCGGCGGGTGTTCGAATGATCGGCTCCCGCCGACCAGCCATCTTTAGCGGCTGGTGAACGGCAGGAGTGCCATCTCGCGGGCGTTCTTCACAGCGGTAGCGACCTGGCGCTGCTGCTGCGGAGTCAGACCGGTGACGCGGCGGGAACGAATCTTGCCACGGTCAGAGATGAACTGGCGGAGCAGGTTAATGTCCTTGTAATCAACCTTCTCAACGCCTGCGGCCTTGAGCGGGTTCTTCTTCGGGCGGCGGGACTGCTCCATCCGCGCCTTCTTGTTAGAGTGATTGCGCTTCATTGGTGCTCCTCGACTTACCAGCTGGACTTACGGACGCCCGGGAGTTCGCCACGGTGGGCCATCTCACGAACGCGGACACGGGACAGACCGAACTTGCGGAGGTAGCCGCGCGGGCGACCATCTGCAGCGTCACGGTTGCGGACGCGAATCGGGGACGCGTCACGCGGCTGACGGTTCAGCTCGTACTGTGCGTCCATGCGCTCTTCGTCAGTGGAGTGCGGGGACTTGATGATGCGCTTCAGTTCAGCGCGACGTTCTGCATAACGAGCGACGATTTCCTTGCGCTGCTCGTTCTTGGCAATCTTGGACTTCTTAGCCATGAATTAGCGCTCCTCGCGGAATTCGACGTGCTTGCGGACAACCGGATCGTACTTCTTAATGGTGATACGGTCCGGGGTATTGCGCTTGTTCTTACGGGTCACGTAGGTGTAACCGGTGCCCGCAGTGGACTTCAGCTTGATGATTGGACGAATGTCATTACGTGCCATTTTTTAGATCTTCTCCCCACGTGCACGAATCTGAGCAACAACAGCCTCGATACCGTACTTGTCGATGGTCTTCAGACCCTTCGGGGACACATTCAGAGTGATGTGACGCCCCTCAGAGGCGAGGTAGAACTTCTTACGCTGCACGTTGGGGTTCCAACGGCGCGACGTGCGCCGGTGGGAGTGGGACACGGTCTTGCCGAAAGACGGCTTGCGTCCCGTAACCTGGCAAATCGCCGACATAGGGATTCCTTTGCTTCCTTGCCGCCCAATGCCGACATCACTGGTGCGCCACGCCGGACTATTGAATAACCGAGGAATCCACCTGGCCTTTTCCGGGGCGCTGCCCACTGACACTCGACGCTGAGCGCGTAAACGAATAACTAGACAACAGCGAGAGAACAGTTTACACACGAGTTGCGGGATAACCTAATCGCTGTTCCACTGTGGTTTTCTCGGCGCGACTCTCGCGGGTCGTCATAGAGTTCGTGCTTGTCGACGGGCGTTAGTGCAGGGCCCTTTTTTAATTTTCGGGCTCGAGCCTGTAATATTCCATCGAGTGTCACATGCCGGTTTATAGAAATATTGACCCGGTACGTGTCATTGTAAGTCGTGTTCGTACCCAACTCAGGCACGATTCTCTCACTCTTAGCTGGGGGAAAGCGACCTGAAGTTCAATCCTGAGGGAAACGAGAATTAATGAAGAAGGACATCCATCCTGATTACCACCCGGTGGTTTTCAAGGACGCAGGCACGGGTCACTCTTTCCTTACCCGTTCCACCGCCACCTCCGACCGCACTGTCGAGTGGGAAGACGGTAACGAGTACCCGCTGATCGTCGTTGACGTCACCAGCGAGTCGCACCCGTTCTGGACCGGTGCTCAGCGTGTCATGGACACCGCTGGTCGCGTCGAGAAGTTCCAGCGCCGTTACGGTAACCGCATTCGCCGCGCGAAGAAGAACTAAGAATAGGAGGGGAATAAGAAAATGGCAGTACCAAAGCGTCGCATGTCGCGTGCTAACACCCGCGCTCGCCGTTCCCAGTGGAAGAGCAACAACGTCGCTCTCCAGGAAGTCAAGGTAAACGGCCGCGTCTACAACGTTCCTCGTCGCATCGCCAAGGCTGTTCAGCTCGGCCTGGTTGACGTCGAGAAGTTCTAACGCGCATCTTTTAGGATGCTGACAACGTTCCTCGCTGAACCGCGAAGCGCTTCGCGCGCCCAGAGTGCGTTCAGTGCGTAAGGAACAGTTGATAAAGAGCTTTTTAAACCTCACCCCATCGCTTGTACTCGGCGATGGGGTGAGGTTTTTCAGTTCTATGGCCAGGTTTTATGGGAGCACTCTCACGAAGAATCTGTGTCACATTTACACTCACCTTATATTTTCAAGGCACAATGGGCAGTATGAAGATTTTGGTAGTTGATGACGATCAAGCGGTACGCGAAGCGTTGCGGCGATCGTTGACTTTTAATGGCTACACGGTCGAGCTCGCCGAGGATGGCGCAGAGGCCTTGGAAAAGATTGCCAAGGATCGTCCGGATTTGGCTATTTTGGATGTCATGATGCCGAAGCTGGACGGCCTGGATGTTTGCCGTCGGCTGCGCAGCGAAGGCGATGATCTGCCGGTCATGATGTTGACTGCACGTGATTCGGTCTCCGAACGCGTAGCTGGTCTTGATGCCGGCGCAGATGACTACCTGCCCAAGCCTTTCGCACTGGAAGAGCTGCTCGCTCGTGTCCGTTCGCTACTTCGTCGTTCTGCTCTGGAAGTGCCTGCGATGGAGGATGCCGCAACTCTGCAGTTTGAGGATCTCTCCTTGGACCCGGAAACTCGTGAGGTCTTCCGCGGTGAACGCCGCATTAGTCTCACGCGTACAGAATTTGCGCTGCTGGAATTGCTGATGAGCAACCCGCGGCGTGTACTCTCCCGTACCGCCATCTTGGAGGATGTCTGGGGCTATGACTTCCCGACGTCCGGCAATGCGCTGGAGGTCTACATTGGCTACCTGCGGCGCAAGACGGAGGCAGAGGGAGAGCCGCGTCTGATTCACACCGTTCGTGGTGTCGGTTATGTGATGCGGGAGACCGCACCGTGATGTTGCGCCGTCGTCGTTCGACCGGCGGTGGCGTGCAATCAAATCAGCGTTCTGCCACGGAGGCCAATCCGGGGCAAGGTACCGTCGGTAAGCAAGAGAAGTCCGCGAATACTGAGACGATGGCAGGGGAATCGCTTCCCGGCCTGCCGCGGAGCTCGCGTATCCCTTCGCTGCGTTGGCGGCTGACTATTCTGACAGCGCTCATTGTGGCGATGTCGGTGGGGCTGATGACGCTGGCTGCATTTTTTACTGTGCAGGCAGCGCTATACCGCGAGGTGGACAGTAACCTCCGTAGCCAGGCGGAAAAGCTGCTGATGTCACCGTACGCTTCGGAGTTTGCCATTGGCCCCTCCTTTGAAGCGGACTCGAACAGGATTCTGAACCCCGATTTGGACGCGGTGTACTTTGCCCACGGCAGTGTGGCGGGCAAAGGCGGTGGCTCAATCTCTATTGGTGGCCCCGAACTTGCGGTGTTGCGGGGGAATCGACAGGAATCGATTCGCACCGATGAGTACAACGGCCGTCGCGTATACGCAGTCCGCTCCGAAGACGGTGCGACGCTAATCCTTTCGCAGGATCTGAGCTCGACGCAGTCGGTCTTGAAAGCGCTCAGTGCAGTGCTGCTGAGTATCTCTGCTATCGGAATCCTCTTCGCAATCGGATCAGGTATTACGGTGGCAACAACGGGTCTGCGCCCGGTCACTCGGCTGCGCATTGCTGCGGAGCGAGTGACGGAAACCGACGAGCTGCGCCCAATCCCTGTGGAGGGCGACGATGAGCTTGCGCGCTTTACCCGCAGCTTCAATGAGATGTTGGCTGCACTTCAAGCGTCGCGCATTAAGCAGGCGGAGCTGGTTGCAGATGCTGGTCATGAGTTGAAGACTCCGCTGACGTCGTTACGCACAAATATTGAACTGCTGATGATGGCCTCCCGTTCGGGAGCGGCAATCTCGGATGAGGATCGCGCGGATCTGGAAGCTGACGTCATCGCACAGCTGGAAGAGCTGTCGACGCTGGTCGGTGACCTGGTTGATCTGGCACGCGAAGATGGCCCGCAACAGGTTATTGAGCATGTCGATGTCGACGAAATCATTTCCACGTCGCTGGCGCGTGTTGAGCGTCGTCGTCCGGACATTACTTTCGATGTGCAGACAGCTCCGTGGTATGTCTACGGGGATTCGGCGGGTCTTGGTCGCGCAGTTTTGAACTTGATGGACAATGCTGCAAAGTGGTCGCCAGAAAATGGCACCGTGCGGGTTCGTCTGACGCCGCTCAGCGAGGTTGTTGCTGAATTCACGGTGGCGGACTCGGGGCCAGGTATCCCGAAGGAAGATCGAGACAAGGTCTTCGAGCGTTTCTACCGTTCCATTCAGTCGCGGTCGATGCCTGGATCCGGCCTGGGCTTGGCCATTGTGAAGTCGGTCATCGTCCGCCACGGGGGTACGATTACTGCCGATGAGTCCGATGATGGCGGTGCCTTGATGAGAGTAACGCTGCCGGGCAGTCCGCACAGCGGAAAAGGTGACGACTCCGATTCCGCTCAAGAGCCTAGCTAGAAACGCATAACCCCACGTCAAAGCTGATGTAATCCTCGCTGCGCGCAGCCTTTTAAGGAAGTGCGTGGCGGGGATTCGGTGTTTCATTCGGGGAATTTTCGGCGAGACTGCAGACTGCTCTCAGCCAATTGTTAGACAGACAGTGCAAGGTATTACGTATGAGCAACTCTTTCAACGATTCCTCGCGAGGAGATGAGCGGGGACACTACTCCTCGCAGTCTCACAACTTCAGCGAGAACCGTGCCATGGGGAATGCTGGTGAGACAAACCAGTTTTCTGCCGACGAGCGCGGCTGGGAGAATTCCCACTACAACACCATCCCGTCTCAGCCGAACGGCGCTTACGGAGGCGGTTCAGAGTGGGATGTTGCGGCCAATCAGCAGAAGACCAAGGGTGCCCAGGGGGCTAAGGGCATGGGGGCGCTGGCAGTCGCTGCCCTGATGCTGTGCTCGGCCGGTATTGGTGGCGGTGTCGGCGCATGGGTAGTTCACAACTCGCAGTCGTCGGCTCCCGCGGACAACGCGCTGGATAAGCCTGCGGAAACCCGTCAGGTAGCAGCAGCTGAGGGGTCCGTGGAGAAGGTCGCGCAGAAGGTCCTTCCCAGTGTCGTCTCCATCACCACTGTCTCGGAGCGGGGCACGGCGTCGGGCTCAGGTTCCATTCTGTCGTCCGACGGCCTGGTGCTGACGAATAATCACGTCGTCGCAGGCGCAGGTCCGGACGCACATATGGAAGTCCTGCTTTCCGACGGCACCACGCACCCGGCAACTCTGGTTGCAGGGGATGCAGCGACTGATATTGCCGTTATTCGAATTGAAGGTGTTAACGGGCTGCGCCCAATCTCTCTGGGTAACTCCTCGCAGGTCCAGGTTGGCCAGGAAGTGGTGGCCGTTGGTTCGCCACTGGGACTGACCTCCACTGTTACGCAGGGCATTGTCTCCGCTAAAAACCGTCCAGTGACCGCCGCTGGTGAAGACGGTCAGTCCTCGGTCATTGATGCAATCCAGACCGACGCGGCGATTAATCCAGGTAACTCCGGCGGAGCGCTAGTGGATATGGAAGGCAACCTCATCGGTGTGCCCAGCGTGATTGCCTCTAACAGTGAGGCATCGGAACAGGCGGGCAGCATTGGCCTTGGTTTCGCAATTCCGGTTAATCAGGCTCGTCGCATAGCGGAAGACCTGATTGATTCCGGTAAGGCGCGGATGCCTGTCATTGGTGCCCAGATTGATTCGCGTCCGATTGCACGTGGTGCACTGGTGCGAGAGGTAACGCCAGACGGCCCAGCTGATAAGGCGGGACTGAAAGATGGTGACCTGATTACCAAGGTTGATGACCGCACACTTGACAACGGCGTTGCACTAATTGCGGCTATTCGGTCGCATCGGATTGGGGATTCTGTCACACTTACAGTTACAGATGAGCGAGGCGGCAACGAGCGAACGGTCGATGTCACCTTGGTAGAAGCCCAGGATTGATAGGCAGCGTGGTGGAGTTAGTACCTCACCATCTGTAGAAGAGTTTTCGAGTGAAACTTCGAGTGAAAAGCTGTGGGAGAAAGCGAGATAGAGCAGATGAGTGAAACCGTGAGTACTGAGCCAAGTGACGTCAACCTCGCTGAGATGGAGCGTCTTATCAACGACGACGGCCAGGTTCGAAATGCATTTGTTGTCCTCGTGGGCGACCATTTTGAGAACCCGGATGGTGCGGCTTCGCTCATGGTTGAGCTGTTGGAAGAAGACGGCTACTCGGTCGATGCGGTGGTCAGTACGGGTGCAGTGAAGCGTGAGATCCGGAAGGCCCTAGATACCGCTGTTGTCGGTGGCGCAGATTTGGTCGTTACGGTGGGCGGTGTTGGTGTTGGGCCTCGTGCGAAGACCCCGGATGCCACTCGCAAGGTTCTCGATGTGCGACTGCAGGGCATCGAGCAGGCTATTCGTAACTCCGGTATGGGAGCTGGCGCCTTGGATGCCGGTCTGTCCCGCGGTTTGGCCGGTGTGTCCGGTCAGACAGTGATTATCAATCTCGCGGAGTCTCGCGCTGCAGTGCGCGATGGCATGGCGACAATTCTCCCGCTGGTCTCTCATGTGCTTGATGATCTCTGCCGCTGGAGCGTTTAGGAATGGGCGACGCTAAGCAGCCCAATCAGCCCGAGCAAGCTGTGCCGCGCAGTGGAAGCCGTAGGCAGCGCCGCCGCGCAGGTGCACCGGCGAAAAACTTTGCCCAGTCACGCAGTGCGAAAACCGCGCGCACAGTGCGCTATCACGATGAATCCCCGGAGGATGCTCGTGATTTTGATGTGGACTATTGGATAAAACAGCGCCCACCCCATTGGGGATGAGCGCTGTGTAAAAGCATTAGTTCGCTTCTTATCGGAAGCCTGCAACTAGCAGCTAGAGGCTAGTTCAGCTCCGTCTTCGGCTTGCCGTTCTGCTCAGCCAGCAGGTCACGAATCTCAGTCAGCAGGTCAGCCTCGGTGACCTCCGGCTCGGCGGAGGTCTCCAGACGAGCCTCACGCATTTCGTTGAACTTGTTCATCGGAGCAACGATGACGAAGTAGACAACCGCTGCGACCAGCAGGAAGTTGATTACTGCGGTGATGACAGCCGCGAAGTCAAGGTAGGTCGACGGGTTGCCGCTGATGATTTCGAAGCCGAGGCCAGTGACCTCAGCGCCACCGATGGTGTTCAACAGCGGCTCGAGCAGGCTGTCGGTGAAAGCGGTGACGATTGCGGTGAACGCAGCACCGATGACAACACCGACCGCCAGGTCGATGACGTTGCCGCGCATGATGAACTCTTTAAAGCCCTTAAGCATAGGAAATTTCCTTCTGTAGAAACGGAACAAACCAAACGAGACCTGTGAGTCATCGCGTTGCTCAGTGCAGGCCCCTACGATTTCAGAGACGGGGCAGTGCGATGTCTGGCAGTGCCACTCTTCTTAGCTCTCATCGTAGTTTTGAATTGCCTGTCCATTGTATCCCTTCGCTAAGTTGTGGGACAAGTCAACGTTCTACAAAAAGCACTGTTCAGGGCCATAAAATCTGGTAATCAATGAGATTTTGGTCACTATCCCGCGAGTAACAGTGTGAGCGGGGACGTTAGCGATGTCGCTGCCACCACCTCCGCGGCGCCGGTGGGCAGTGCAACCAAAACCACCTCATCGTCGACGATGTTGACCACTCTCGCGCCGTGTGCAAGCGGTGCCGCCATCCCGCGCTCATCCGCGGTCGACACAATATCCACGCTGTCACCAGTGCGAAGAGCGGACACGATGCCCACATCAGTCAACGTGATGGCAATAATTTTGCTTTCCGACGTCCCAGTCAACGACTTGGCTAGTGATGGGCCGACCATTCGCTGCTCTGTAAGTATTTCTCCTGGTGACATGCCGGTGGCCAGGGTGCGTCCCCGCACAGCAGCGATGTCCGTTACGGCCCCGCCAGGAACGAGATCCCGGGGAATGTCCTTGAAAGCCACATCTTCTTCTGCCACCGATGCGCCAGCGGCAATGGATTTGGCGCTAATCATGACCCGGATATGGCCGCTGCGAGGTGTCAATGACTCCACCGCCGCCAGTCCGACGGCACATAGGAAAACTGTGACTGCAACTATTCGCCGAAGAGTTGCGGGGCGGGGCTTTCGGAACGGACGCGGAAACCGGGACGAGTGTTTTGAGCTCATATTAAGTTAGGCGCGAAAAACCCGGAATCGGTTCCATTAAACCGGAATCGGTTCCATTAAACCTGTGAAATCCCCGCTGGCGTGATCACATAATCGGCGGGAACGTCGTGCTCATCGTAGACAAGCTCCGTGCGCAACTCGGTGTCGAAAACCGCAACCGCGATGACAGCAGTTCTCGCCCCATCCGTATCACCGTCGCGTCGAGCGAAAACCAAGCTGCGATCGTAATAACCAGCGCCACGCCCTAACCGCATCCCAGTTGCGGGGTCGGCCGCAACTGCCGGCAGAATAATGGCGTCGGCAACACCTAGCTCCTCCGGGCCGGCGGCGCTTTCCATCGAAACGGGTTCCAAGAGCCCAAATCGCCCTTTGCTGAAGCAGTCGGTGTAGTAACCCCAGTGCAGCGGTTGTGGTGGACCGGGCGGGCAGACGGGAAGCAGAATTCGTGCTCCGGGAACCGCGTTGGCCAGAGCTTCCACAAAGCCCTGGCCGGGCTCACCACCAGTCGAACTAGAAACGCTTGCGCCGGGTTCGTCGCCAGCGGGGACATAGGCGGCAATGATGGGTTTTGCGAGGTCGCCGACGGTATGGGATAACCATTCTTGCAACCGCTGTACCAGTGCTTCGTCGTCAAGCATGCGCTCACGCTGCCCCTTGGCGGCGCGTGCGGCGAGTACCTCGTGCCGTGTGCGGGCTTTGAAATCAGACGTGGTTTCGGGAAGCGGAGCCATACCTGCAAACCTACTCTGTCAGGTAGGGGAGCGACCTCTGTCGTCAGCGCAGGAGAAAATTTCTGATTAATGCGTTGAAAAAGCGGGGTCAGCCTCCGAGCAAATGGAAGTTATATAGGTATCGTTGCCATTATGGTCTCATCGTCTAAAGAGTCTGGTTCGGACATGACTACTCCGGTTCGAACTGTCATCGTTCCTGCCGCGGGCATGGGTACGCGATTCTTGCCTGCCACCAAGACAGTGCCGAAAGAATTGCTGCCCGTAGTTGATACGCCGGGCATCGAGATGATTGCTGAAGAGGCCGCCGCCACTGGTGCGCAACGCCTGGCTATTGTCACAGCGCCGAGTAAGGATGGCGTGCTTGGGCACTTCGACCCGCGCCCGGACCTTGAGCAGACTCTCGCCGAGCGTGGCAAGGACAAAATTGCAGCGAAGGTACGCCGCGCCACCGAGGTTATCCGCGTCGAATCCGTTGTCCAGGATCGACCGCTGGGCCTGGGGCATGCGGTGTTGGTCGCAGAGCCGCTGCTCGAAGACGATGAGGACAGCGTTGCTGTCATGCTTCCCGACGATCTCGTGCTCCCAGTGGGCGTGATGGATCGGATGACGGAAGTGCGCGAGCGCTTTGGTGGTTCGGTGCTGTGTGCGCTGGAAATTCCTCATGAAGAGGTCTACAACTACGGTGTCTTCGATATTGAGGACGCCACCCCGGCGGAGTCTGGTGAGCTCGGTGCTGACGCGGCCGACGCTGATGCCTGGGACGATGTGAAGCGAGTCAAGGGCATGGTGGAAAAGCCGGACCCTGCGGATGCTCCATCCAACTTCGTTGCAGTCGGACGTTACTTGCTCGATCGCGCCATCTTCGATGCGCTGCGTCGCATCCCGCGCGGTAAGGGCGGCGAATACCAGCTCACCGATGCAATTGAGCTGCTGATTCAAGAGGGGCATCCGGTTCATGTGGTCGTTCACAAGGGGTTCCGCCATGACCTGGGAAATCCTGGTGGCTTCATTCGTGCTTGCGTAGACTTTGGACTCAGGCATCCGGACTACGGAGAGGGGCTGCGCGACTACATGCAGCAGCGTCTGGCGCAGGATGAACAGGCTTAAAGCCTTTTTATAGAGGCTTGTACTGAGAAGCTGAATAGCCATAAAGCGCACCGCGGGTTGGTGCCGAGGAAGGTAAAACATGCGTTCTGTGGAAGAACAGTTGGCGGCAATCACCGCACACGCTGTGATGCCTGATCCTGTGCGCGTTGCTATTTCGGAATCCCTCGGCATGCTGTGCGCTGAGGATGTCATCGCTGAGCAGCCGTTACCGGGATTCGTGCAGTCAGCAATCGATGGTTATGCGGTGCGCGCTGTCGATATCGTCGGCGAATCTGGTTCTTTACCTCCGGATGCGCGTCAGAGTGATGTTGATTTTCGCGAGGTTGAGCTACCTGTTGTCGGTGAGGTGACAGCCGGATCTCACCATCCGATGCGGCTACAGCCGAAGCAGGCCGTGCGCGTACAAACTGGTGCGCCGCTGCCATCGCTTGCCGACGCCGTCGTGCCCCTAAACTGGACCGACCGCGGTGGCCGTCGAGTTAATGTTCTCCATCCGGTCTACTCCGGTGACTTTGTGCGCAAGGTCGGTGACGACGTGCAGCCGGGTGACGTGGCGGTGTCCTTGGACTCGGTGATTTCGCCGTCACAGGTTGGATTGCTGGCAGCGGTGGGGCGTTCGAAGGTTTTGGTGCACCCCAAGCCACGTATGTCCGTGATTTCCATTGGTAATGAGTTGGTCGATGTTGACCGCACACCGGGGCTCGGTCAGGTCTACGACGTCAACTCCTACGCGCTGGCTGCAGCCGGCCGCGATGCTGGGGCTGAGGTACACCGAGTGGGTATTGCCACCGGTGAGCCCCGCCGCATCCGGGAAATCATCGAAGGCCAGCTCATTCGCAGTGAGCTCTTGGTCATCACGGGGGCTGTCGGCGGTGCCGCGGGTGAGCAGATTCGCCGTGTGCTGGCTGAATTGGGCGAGGTTGATGTTTCCCGCATCGCTATGCATCCTGGTTCAGTCCAGGGCTTTGGTCTGCTGGGAGATGACAAGATTCCAACGTTCCTCCTGCCGTCGAATCCGGTCGGCGCATTGGTCGTTTTTGAGGTCATGGTTCGTCCCCTCATCCGACTGGCGTTGGGGAAGCGCAATCCCCGCCGCCGCGCTGTCACCGCTCGTGCTGTCGGCCCGATCGAGTCGGCGGAGAAGCGCCGTGGCTACATCCGTGGCCAGCTCATGCGTGACCGCGAGACCGGCGAATACATGGTGCAGCCGCTGGGAGGTTCCGGCGGTGCGCAAGCCCATCTTTTGGCCGGTATGTCGGAAGCCAACAGCCTCATCGTGATTCCGGAAGACGTGCTGCACGTGCGTCCGGGAGATGTAGTTGACGTGCTGTTCATGGCGCGCCAGGCCTAACCTCACTCCACTACCGCGAGTATTGTTGCTGTGCGTACTTCTCGTCTAGTAACCAGTGGCGGCCGAGTCCGCCTGCGTGTGCCAGAGCGCTCTGATGCCTCTGCATGGCGGACACTGCGGCTGCGCGACGAGCTCATTTTGCGCCCCGTGGAGCCAACCCTCGCCGACGACTGGGATAATGCCCACAGGGCTTCTGTTTTTCGCCGTAACCTGCGCAGTTGGCGTCGTTCAGCGGCTGCGGGAGACATGATTGTCTCCACCATTGAGGTAGATGGCCAGTTCGCCGGCATGCTCACACTCGGCGGTATTACGCCTTTCCCCGTCGCTCACGCCTGGATCGGTTATTGGGTAGGCAGCGGCTTTACATGTGGAGGAGTCGCCACTGCTGCAGTGGCGTTGGCATCGGATTATGCCAAGAGAGTTGGCGTCCACCGAATTGAAGCGACTGTGTTGGATAGCAATGTCCCGTCGATACGCGTACTGGAAAACTGTGGGTTCGAGTACGAAGGCGTGGCGCGGGAAGCCTTCCATATGGATGGTGCGTGGCGCGATCATCTGACCTATGCGCGGGTGGGGGAGGACAGTGCAGTGGATCTCATCGTGGCGAGTGGTCGTGCGCAATATGAAGAGGCGGAGAAATACCCACCGCAACGGCGCGCCTGAGTAGTCTGAGTAACGCACGCCGATAGGGTGATGACAACTCTACTATTGGGCGAATTCGCTCTAGATACGCTGACTGCCTTCGCAAATGCCTCTGTGGAAGGGCATGTGGGCGGCGTATGTGGGCCGGGGAGAGACGGCGAAACCCCGGGCGAAATCGCGAGGAGACACAAAATATGTCAACTTCACTGTTGCTGATACTCATCGTTGTACTGTGGCTGTTTGTGCTGGCCCCGCTGGTGGTCAATACGCGCAAGCCGATTCGTCGTACCTCTGATGCGCTTGGTAAGACCCGCGTGCTGCATCGTGGTGGCGAGGAGTTGGCCACGACGCGCCGTCGTCCGTCTTTTAAGGAGTCGGACGTGCGCGTGACCGAGGAAGTTGACGATTCTCTCGAAACCGTTGATGCGCAGGTTGACGATGACTTTGATGTTAGCGACGTGCTTATCGACGACACCGTGGACGAGGCGGCCGACCCGGCCGTCGTCGACGGCGATATCGTCTACGAGCTGGAAGCGGCAGATGCAGAGGAGGAGACCCCGCAGGCGGATGATTCCGCTACCGAGGAAGCCACTGCTGAGTTCTCTGACCGCTCTGACATGGACGTGTCCGATAGTGAGTCTGCAGACCAGTCGCTGCAGGCTGTCGTTGATGACGAGGAGACTGAATCTGACTCCGCCGTCGCCTCCGCCGAAGGTGATGTGGTTCGTGCAGATGAGTCCTCTTCCGATGTGAGCGTTGACGTTCGCCGTCAATTCGTCGACGCCGATGATTTGATGTTCGAAGATGCCGCTGAATCTGAGGCCGAGCCTGATTCCGGTGCGGCGGCCGAGACTGTGTCTGCTGACGTAGAAGCTGTGTCTGCTGACGCTTTGTCTGAGACTGAAGAGGCAGCAGACACCGTAGACGAGCAGGCAGAACTCGATGCGACCGTCGAGAACGACAGTGACCACGCTGTCGAGTCCACCGATGACGCAGTCGCTGTCGATGACACCTTGACCGAAGATGATTACGCGTTCGCTGAGAAGCGCCGTGGTCGCGGTGGGTTCGATCCGATTTCGGATGCCCAGTACGCTGAGACTCGCTTTGCCCGCCGCCGCCGTTCGGTTGCTGGGCTGGCAGCGTTCATCGCGGTCACGGTCATCATCGCTGCTTTCGCCGGTGGTTGGACCTGGTGGATTCCACTGGTCGGTGTCGGCTTGATGACCCTGTATCTGGTCAACCTGCGCCGCACCGTGCGTGCAGAGCAGGAACTGCGGGCTCGCCGAATTCGCCGTATGAAGATGGCCCGCCTCGGCGTGCGTAACCGCGAGGATGATGAGCTGGGAATTCCACAGCGTCTGCGCCGTCCGGGCGCGGTAGTGGTCGAGCTTGATGATGAGGACCCGGATTTCGCAGATCTGGCCTACACTGACTACCGCTTTGATGACGACGATTATGACGAAATGCCACAGGCTCGTGTGAGCTAGTCCTGTGAGCTGAGCCGTAGAACAACCTTAAAGTTGTCTGAGCACGTCAGCGCGATTTTTTGTTAGAAACTCGGCCTGTTACGATGTCACTACCTAAGACATGACACACCGGGTGTGTTTGGCGGAAGGCTTCTCCCGAGGGGTTGGGAGAAGCCTTTTTGCATGTTAAAGTCGCTGGCCTTTCGCTGCCGCAGTGCTACCGTGCTTTGACCGTGCCGTCGGGTAGCATGTCCCTCATGGATCGACCGGTAATGCGCGATATCGCGCTCGTGATTCTCCGCCTAATACTCGGAATTATCTTCATCTGCCATGGCTGGGACAAGATTTTTGTCACCGGTATTGACAAGACGACCGGTTACTTTGTCGCTGCGAATATCCCGCAGGCGCACTTGACGGTCTGGGTTGTCGCTCTAGTCGAACTGGTCGGAGGCGCGTTGCTGATTCTGGGGCTCTTGGCCCCGACGGTGGCGATGGTCTTCATCATTGAGATGATTGGTGCCTGGTGGTCGATGCACCTGGGCAATGGCCTGTTTATCCGTGACAACGGTGCGGAGCTCGTGATGTCACTCATCGGCGGTCTGGTGATGATTTTCGTTTTCGGAGCCGGCCGTTTCAGTTTGGACAGGCAATTCATCAGGTAAGACCTCATTAGGTACAACCCCCTTAAGAGTTAAAAGCGGAGGAGATTCCCCGTGGAGTGCGAGGAAATTCGCGCAGCATTGTCCGCTCGCCTCGATGGCGAGCAGGCAAGTATTGCCGATGAAGTCATCGATGCCCATCTTGGGGCCTGCGAGGAGTGCCGAGCTTGGTACGAGCGAGCGGTGCGGCTGAACCGCGCCCTTACGGTTGGGCCTGCCGATGGCATGCCGGAGATTTCCACGGATGATCTCTCGGAGCGCATTTTGGTCTCTATCGAACCGGAGCGCCGCCGGCGTGAGCGCGCTTGGCTGCTCATAGCCGGCACAGCCCGCGGGGTGCTCATCGCATTGGGACTTTGCTGGGCGGTCTGGGGGATTGCGACGCTGGTCGACGCCTCCGACATGATGACGCTTGGACTTTCCTCGACACAGCCGCAGGACGGTGCGGGAATCGCAACAAGCACGGGATCGCCTATCGACGGTTCCACTGCCACCGTTGACCCAATGGAGCTCGGAGCACGCCTTGCCATTCAACTCGCGGCAATTCGGCTTGCATTGGCAGTGGGATTGTTCTGGGCTGCTTGGCGGCCGCGTGCTGCCATGGGCATGGCGCCGGTCTACGGTGCCGTCGCCACGTTCAGCATCGGTTTTGGTATTCGTGACATTCTCATCGGTGCCCAGGGAGCATCAGAGATCGCTGGTCTGGCCTTGATGTTTGTCTCCGCTTTGACGCTGGCCGTTGTGTGGCTGGGTGGCTATACGCCGACGGCAATCGCACAGGCATGGCGGGCCGCCTCGGGGTTGCCGGTCACAGGCGTGCCACCACAGCGGGACTAGCTCCAAGACGGCAACCAGAACCGCCATTCAAAGTGGTTGAGAGGCAGCGGGTAGCCGGTCAAAATCGGCAGCCAGAACACAAACGCGGTCACCACTAGTGCGGCGTGCGTGCCAACGATTACCAACCCCACCGGCTTACCGCGGGGCCGCCAGTGTGAGAGATCGTCGGCAAGCAGAGCAAAGGCGATGAGTACAAATGGAATCAGCGCGGTGGCGTAGAAGAAGTACATCTGACGGTCGTAGCCGATGACCCACGGCAGCCACGAGGCGAGGAAACCGATGACCGGCAGCGCGTAGCGGCCGTCCCGGCGGCCGAGCCAGCGCCATGTGGCCCACAGGACCACGGGGACCAGCAACCACCAGATGGGCGGGGTGCCAAAGAGCATCATCCAGCCCTTGCACTCCTGGCCACCACTGCAGTTGGTTTCGGTGGAGTAGTAGAGCATTGGGCGCCAGCTGACCAGCCACTCCCAGGGCTTGGACTCCCAAGGGTGTTTGTGGCCATTAGAGGTGGTCAGCTCGGCGTGGAACTTCAGCACGCTGTTTTGGTAGTGCAGGTAGTTCTGCACGGCCTCGGGAAGCCAGTCGGTGCCGGGGAGTCCCGTATCGCGCTCTTCGGGCGAGACATGGCGATAAACCGACGTTTCTTCGGCGAACCAGGAACGCCAACTTAAGAAGTAAACGCCCAGCGGAACCACCACCAGATCACGCAACGCCGGGGCGGTATCGCGGGCGAGCGCGCCGAGCACGGGCTTGTCCGCACCGGCATTCTTGCGTGACACCAGATCCGTGAAGACGGACCACAGGCCGAATGCGGCCATGTAGTACAGACCGGACCACTTCACCCCGGTGGCAAGCCCCAGCATGATGCCGGCGAGCAGTCGCCACCAGCGATAACTGAGATAGGGGCCGAAACTACCTAGCTCCGTGGCGGATTCCAGGCGCTTGCGGGCATCGGCCTGGTCAATGAGAAGTGCCCACGCGGCCGCGATGATGAAGAAGGTCTGAATCATGTCCAGCATGCCGACCCGAGAGGAGACAAACAGCACTCCGTCGGCAAGCGCGTAGAGACCAGCAATACCCACCGCCAACCGCGAGCCACGAGAGATGCGTCGGACGATGTCCATGAGCAGCAGGATAACCAGCGTGCCACACACTGCCGACATAAATCGCCAGCCCATTGGTGAATAACCGAAGATCCACTCGCCCAAGGCGATGACCTGCTTGGCCACTGGCGGATGCACAATCAGACCGTAGCCGGGATTGTCCTCAATGCCAGACGAGATGGGGTCGCGCGTGGACTCCAGAATCTGCCATGCCTGCGGCACATAGTGCTTTTCGTCGAAGAGCGGGGTGCCATTGTCGGTCTTGGCAGCAAGCCCGATGAAACGCGTTAGCGCTGCGACGATTCCGAGAACCACAAAAGTGGCGGTATCCCATTTGTCCCACCGCCGCAGTGGCGGCAGCGAGGGCACCGGGGGAATCGGGCGCAGGAAACGCTTTTTCGCGCGGCGCTCGGTTTCCGGTGGTGGGGTTAAAGCGGCATCGGTCACGAATGTCAGTTTAAGCTATGGAATCATGACGCATTCGGCATCGAACTTCCAACCGCACGAGAACGCGCCTCTTAGCGAGGCAATGACGCTGGCCCCTGGCATCACTCTGGTGGCAACGCCGCTGGGCAATATCGCCGATGCCTCCGACCGCTTGCGCGGTGCGCTTATCGACGCCGATATCATCGCCGCGGAAGACACCAGGCGAGCACGCAACCTGGCCACAGCGCTGGGCATTTCCCCCAAGGGGAAGTTTGTTTCAAACTTCGATCACAACGAAGAGAGCCGCACTGAGTCGCTGATTCAGGCGGCGAAGGCGGGACAGAAAGTCATTGTGGTGACCGATGCGGGGATGCCGGTGGTGTCGGATCCTGGCCTGGCTGTGGTGGCGGCTGCTCACGACGCGGGCGTGCCCGTGTCCTGCGTACCGGGGCCGAGCGCGGTGACTACCGCATTGGCTCTCAGCGGGTTGGGCGTCGGCCACTTTTGCTTCGATGGTTTTGCACCTCGTAAACAGGGGGCGCGCCGGATCTGGCTGGAATCACTGAAGACAGAGAAGCGGGCCTGTTGTTTCTTTGAGTCGCCGCATCGGTTGGCTGTTACGTTGGCCGATGCCGCGGAGATTTTGGGTGAGGAGCGGCGCGCGTCGGTAAGCCGTGAGCTGACCAAGCGTTTTGAAGAGACTCGCCGTGCGACGCTGGGAGAGCTGGCTGCGTGGGCGGAGGAAGGTGTCCGCGGCGAAATTACGGTGGTGATTGAGGGCGCGGGGCAGCAGGCGACGGAGGTATCCACGGAGGACTTGGTTGACCGCGTGGAGGAGCTTGTGGCTGATGGCATGCGGCTGAAGGATGCCGCGAAGCAGGTTGCGGCAGAGGCTGGAATGACAAAGCACCGTGATCTCTATCAGGCGGTTTTGGCTGCTCGTGAGGGAAATCGTTAGCCGATTGTTACTTTGTGCCAGAAAATGTTCCAGCGCACGCCAGTGAACAGGGTAAACGCTGTTATTGGAAGTTTTGTAATTCAGACGGGAAATGAGGAAAACCTGAGAGAATCCACATCCTGAGTTGAAATCCCAGGTCAATGGTGGACATGGTGGAGGAATGACGAATCCACCAGAGCATGAAATACAACAAGAAGTAGGGGAGTCAGTCGTCGGCGAAGTCAGGGCCGACGATTCTCACGCTCCCGTGAACCTCGGGGTTACCATCCCCGCCGTTGTCGCAATTCTGGCAATCATCGTCTGGGGCCTGGCGTGGCCGGATAGTTTCTCGACGTTTGCATCTAGCTCTCTGAACTGGGTCGTGGAGAACATCGGCTGGCTGTTTATCTTGGCCAGTACCGTCTTTGTCTTCTTCATTGTGTCCATCGCGATTTCCAAGTTCGGTCACATCCGCTTGGGCAAGGACAACGAGAAACCAGAGTTTTCCACGCCTAGCTGGATTGCGATGATGTTCGCCGCCGGTATGGGCATCGGTCTGATGTTCTACGGTGTCGCTGAGCCGCTGACCTTCTATCGCGATGGCGTGCCGGGCCACCAGCCGAAGGAAGTCGGTACCGCCATGGCTTCGACGATGTTCCACTGGACTCTGCACCCGTGGTCGCTCTACGCCATCGTCGGTCTCGCAATTGCTTACTCGACCTACCGCCTCGGCCGAAAGCAGCTGATTTCGGCGGCGTTCATCCCGCTCATCGGCGCGCGTCGCGCTGAGGGGCGGTTGGGCAAGCTTATCGACGCGCTTGCGATTTTTGCCACCGTCTTCGGTACGGCAGCCTCTCTCGGTGTGGGCGTACTTCAGATTTCCGCCGGTTTGGAAATCAACGGGTTCAACGCCATCAAGGGCGCACCTTTGTGGATTGGTCTTATTCTCGTTCTGGGCTGTGCCTTCTTGGTCTCTGCACTGTCGGGCGTGGGCAAGGGAATTCAGTACATCTCGAACTTCAACATGGTTGCCGCAGGTCTGCTGGCTCTGCTGGTGTTGGTCCTCGGCCCTACCGTGGTGATTCTGAACCTGATTCCGACCTCTATTGGCAGCTACCTGGATTCCTTCTTTGAGATGGCCTCCCGCTCCAGTGCTTCCGCTGACGGCACCGCCGGTGAATGGCTCTCTTCCTGGACAATTTTCTACTGGGCCTGGTGGATCTCATGGTCGCCGTTTGTCGGTATGTTCATCGCACGTATTTCTCGCGGCCGTACTATCCGTGAGTTCGTCTTCACCGTCGTCGCAGTTCCGTCGATTGTCTCTGCCGTATGGTTCTCCATCTTTGGCGGCACCGCCATTACTCGTGAGCAGCAGGGTGCTTCCATCTATGGCGACGGCTCGGCTGAGAGCCAGCTGTTCAACCTGCTGGAATCCCTGCCGGGTGGCGCGATTACTTCCGTCATCGCAATGGTTCTGCTGGCTACCTTCTTCATTACCTCGGCGGACTCCGCCTCCACGGTGATGGGCACCATGAGCCAGTTCGGTCGACTCACAGCATCGCGCACGGTCACTGCTATGTGGGGTATTTTCACCGCTCTGATTGCGATTGTCCTATTGGTCACCGGCGGCAGCGATGCCCTGTCCAACCTGCAGAACATCACCATTTTGGCGGCAAGCCCGTTCGTCATTGTTATCTTGGCGCTGATGGTGGCGCTGGTTAAGGGGCTTTCCGACGATCCGATGTACCTCGATGACAAGGAACAGCGTCAGTTTGCCCTGCGCATGGCTCGCGAGCGCCGCTTGGCGGAAGCGGCCGAACAGCGCGAACGCCGCCGTGCTCGTAAATTGCGCAACTAGCTTTCCAACAGCAGCGGTGCGGCCTTGGCCTCAATCTCGGCCCATTCGCCCTCGGGCGTAGACCCGATGGTGATGCCACCGCCGATGCCAGCTTCGACCCGAACTCTCCCCGAGTTCGGGTCTTTTGCATACTCAGCGGTACGAATGGCGACATTGAGCTCAAGTGCATCCCCGTGGGCCGCACCAATCGCGCCACAGTGAGCGCCACGGGGCTCGGGTTCCCACTCGCGCAGAAGCTCAATTGCTCGCAGCTTCGGTGTACCGGTGACTGAGGCCGGTGGGAAGCAGGCATCGATCAGCTCAGCGTGGCTGAGCTGATCGGGAAGTTCCGCGGAAACTGTGGAAAACAGGTGCCACACGCCCGGTGCCGGACGCACACTGAGCAGATCCGTGACCTTCACAGTGCCAGTTTTGGCCACCTGGCCGAGGTCGTGGCGCACCAGGTCGACAATCATGATGTTCTCGGCGACATCCTTATCGCTGCGCAACAGCTCATGCGGGGGCCGGTCAGCGGGAATCGTGCCTTTGATAGGAGTTTCAGTCACGCTTGTGCCAGCGCGGATGAGGAACTCCTCAGGACTCAGCGAGGCCAGAATTGGAATTCCAGCATCGAGGTTGCCGGGCAAGAATGCTGCTCGAGCCGGCTGATACCGCGCCACGCGGGAGGAAAACCACGCGCCGGCGTGGGCTAGTGCAGCATTGTCCACATCGACGTTCGTGCCCGATCCCGCATTCAGCTCCGCGTGAAAGCGTGTAGAGATGCAGGTTTGGTACACCTCGCCCGCGGCAATTGCTTCCTTACAGTTCTCCACTGCAAGCTGGTGGCGTTCTCGGTCGCCCTGATCCCACTCCAGTGGTGTGGCCGCGGGGAGCGCGTCGTCACGCGTGTTTTCGTGCGAGTATTTGATGGTCTCCTGAAGGGCTTGGAAATCCGGATTTGAGGGGTCACCGGTGCCGGGGCCGTCGAAATGCCACGTGCCGTCGTCGGCAAGCAATGCGACGCAGGCAGCGATCCCATGCGCGCTGGTGCCGGAGTAGGGGCGGAACCCAAATAGCCACGCATTGGGGTCGGGGCTGGTGAAAAGCGCTGTCGAATCGCAGGCGGTGAGCTCGACGTTAGCGGCGAGAACCGCGCGATAACCGAACCAGGAGCCGACGAGTGCGGCGGGGCGATGACCGGCGGCGATAAGACGAGCTAGCGCAGTGGTCGCGCGCGAAGTGAAGTCAGCGGCCGAGTCGGAGGAGGTGGACCGAGTGGACATAGGACATAAGCGTAGTGACTGCGCGAGCGCGCGATGACGCTAGGGGACAGTTCTTGGAAGACTTCATGAGGGCACAGTTCATCGTGATGGTAGGTCATCTATTACCCTGTTAAATATGTCTCGCATTTTCACAGCAGTTGCGTGGCCGTACGCTAACGGTCCGCGACATATCGGCCATGTTGCAGGTTTCGGTGTCCCCTCGGACGTTTTCGCTCGCTACCAGCGAATGATTGGCAATGACGTGCTGATGGTCTCCGGTACTGATGAGCATGGCACGCCACTGCTTGTGCAGGCGGAGAAGGAAGGCGTTTCTGTCCAGGAATTGGCCGACCGTTACAACCGCCAGATTGTGCAGGACCTCGCGGGTCTGGGGCTTTCCTACGACCTGTTTACGCGCACAACCACGCGCAACCACTACGCCGTTGTCCAGGAGCTCTTCCGTGGGCTCTACGAAAACGGCTATATGGTCAAGCAGACCACGATGGGTGCGATTTCCCCGTCGACCGGTCGCACCCTGCCGGACCGTTACATCGAAGGTACCTGCCCAATTTGTGGCGCTTCCGGTGCCCGCGGCGACCAGTGCGACAACTGCGGTAACCAGCTTGACCCGGCCGATCTGATTGATCCGGTGTCGAAAATCAACGGCGAGACCCCGAAGTTCGTTGAAACTGAGCACTTCCTGCTAGACCTGCCGGCTCTGGCAGAGGCCTTGACCGAGTGGCTGCAGGAGCGCAAGGACTGGCGCCCGAACGTGCTGAAGTTCTCCCTGAACATCCTGAAGGACATCCGTCCGCGTGCAATGAGCCGTGATATTGACTGGGGTGTGCCGATTCCGCTGGAGGGCTGGTCGGAAAACGGGACGAAGAAACTCTACGTTTGGTTCGACGCCGTCGTCGGTTACCTATCCGCTTCCATCGAGTGGGCCTGGCGCATTGGTGACCCGGAAGCGTGGCGCAAGTGGTGGAATGACCCGGAGGCGCTGTCCTACTATTTCATGGGCAAGGACAACATCACCTTCCACTCCCAGATTTGGCCGGCTGAGCTGCTGGGCTACCGTGGCGAGGGCTCCCGCGGGGGCGAGGTCGGGGAGCTCGGTGAGTTGAACCTGCCGACGGAGGTCGTCTCCTCGGAGTACCTGACCATGTCGGGCTCGAAGTTCTCCTCTTCCAAGGGCGTTGTCATCTATGTGAAGGACTTCCTGGCGGAGTTTGGTCCGGATCCGCTGCGCTACTTCATCGCGATGGCAGGCCCGGAGAACCAGGACACCGACTTCACCTGGGATGAGTTCGTCCGCCGCGTGAATAACGAGCTGGCCAACTCCTGGGGCAACCTGGTCAACCGCACCGTGTCCATGGCTTTCAAGAACTTCGGTGAGGTGCCAACTCCGGGCGAACTCACTGACGCTGACCGTGAACTGCTCGACCTGGCTGAGCGTTCCTTCGCCGAGGTCGGCGACGCGCTTGCGCTGTCCCGCTTCCGCGCCGGTATCACCGCCGCCATGCACTTGGTCGGAGAGGCCAACGCCTACATTGCTGCGCAGGAGCCGTGGAAGCTGGCGAAGGACGAGTCCCAGCGCGAGCGTCTCGCCACCGTGCTGTGGACAGCACTGCAGGTAGTCAGCGACGCCAATGTGCTGCTGACCCCGTACCTGCCGGAAAGCTCGCAGAAGGTCTTCGAGACCCTGGGCGGCGAGGGGATCTGGGCCGCAATGCCAGAAGTCCAGGAAGTCCAGGACGACATGCCGGTCGAACCGGTCGGCGCTGACCTGCCGGCAGAGGGTAGGAGCTACCCAATCATCACCGGTGACTACGTCAATCAGAAGGCCGCCTGGCGTCGCTTCGACATTGAGCCGGGTACGGCGCTGGCCAAGCCGAAGCCGATTTTCACCAAGCTCGACTCTGAGTTGGCTGAGCACGGCCCCGAGTGGGCACAGGTGAAGTAGGGGCTCAGTAGAGGTATGGGAAAGCGCAAACGCAAGATTGCAGAACCCGCGGAGTATCTCACTCCGCTGTTTGACGCCCACACGCATCTCGCGTCCTGTGGGGCGCAAACTCCGGAAGAGATTGCGGCGCTCATGGACCGGGCCGCCGCAGCGGGCGTCGTCGGAGTCTGCACGGTCGGCGATGGCATGCCGGAAACCGAACTGGCCTTTGCCGCTGCGCACGCGCACCCCAACGTCTGGGCCGCCGCCGCCATCCATCCGACGCGCGCGCACGAGCTTGACGACGACGCCAAGGCCCGCTTAACCGAAATGGCTGCCGACCCCAGGGTTGTGGCCGTGGGGGAGACGGGATTGGATTGGTACTGGCTGGATTCCCTCGACGGCTGCGCGTCGAAGAGCGAACAGCTGGCTGCGTTGCAGTGGCATATGGAGCTCGCAGCAACCGTCGGCAAGCCGTTGATGATTCATAACCGCGACGCCGATGAAGACCTGATGGCGGCGTTGGACGGCTACGACAATACGGTCATTTTGCACTGTTTCTCTTCGCCCATCGAGGTTGCCCGCGAAGCCATTGCACGCGGTTACCTGCTGAGTTTTACCGGCAACGTGACCTTCAAACGCAATGATTACCTGCGGCAGGCTGTGGCTGAGGCGCCGGCGGAGCAGCTGCTGGTGGAAACCGATGCCCCGTACATGACCGCGGAGCCTTTCCGAGGTGCGCGCAACGAGTCCACTTTTATCGGTCATCAGGCGCGTGCGATGGCTGCGGCCCGAGAAATCGGGGCGGAGGAGATGGCGCAGATTTTGACGGATAACGCACGTCGGGTGTACGGCATTTAAGCACGTGCCGACGTATTGCCGCCCTGAGCTGTGGAAATGCAGCCGGGGCGGTTTGTTGTATTTCCCGTCACTTTTATCGATATATTTTAGACAACACTGAATCTTTACCGTACTGTTACAAACTGTATTTCTTTCATCTGATAGCTGCCCATCCTCCGAAAGGCTGTGACGAACCCCGTGAGTGCTGCGAAGAAGCGTCATCTCAATCGTGCTAACGACGGAGTCTCCACTTCGTCCAAGATTGCTGCTGGCGGTCTGGTCGCTGCTGTTGCTCTGGGTGGCACTGTCGCAGCATCCAACTACGACACCATCACCGTCGAAATTGACGGCAAGGTCGAGCAAATTGCAACCTGGTCCAAGGATGACAAGGCCATTCTAGAGAAGGCTGGTGTCGAAACCACCGGCGGAGACCTGGTTCAGCGTCAGGGCGACCTCACGGACGGCGGCAAGCTGGTCTACCGCTCTGCCAAGCCGGTCACGATGATTGTCGATGGCAAGCCGCAGGAGCACAAGACCAATGCCATCACTACCGATGAGCTGATTGAAGGTCTGAAGAAGCAGGGGCTCATCTCCGATAAGGACAAGGTCGAGGTCGAAAAGGGCGAGATTTCCGCTAAGGGGGTCGAACTCGACGTCGTTCGTGCCAAGAATATTGTGCTTCACGACGATGCCAAGGACATCGACCTGACCGTCCCGGCTTTGACCGTCGGTGATGTATTGGCACAGCGTGGCATTGAGCTGCGTGAAGACGACACCGTTGAGCCGGGTCTGGATGCGCCGGTCACTGAAGGCATGCGCATCGCGCTGTCTCGTCTGATTGATAAGACCATCACCGAGACTGAGGAAATTCCAGCTCACGAGAACATCATTGAAGATGATTCGATGTTCGAAGACGAGCGCATCGTTGAGCAGGAGGGTGAGCCGGGCCAGGTAGAGCGTCAGGTCAAGGTCACCTCTCGCGACGGCGAAGAGCTTGGACGCGAGGTCCTGGAAGAAAAGGAGCTAAAGGCTCCGGGTATCTCCACTATCCGCCAGGGCACTAAGTCTCGCATTGCAGCTCCGGCCGCTGGCTACGGTGTGTGGGATCAGCTGGCTCAGTGTGAGTCCGGCGGCGACTGGGCTATCGATACCGGTAACGGTTTCTCCGGTGGTCTACAGTTCACCGATTCCACCTGGGCAGCTTACGGCGGTACTGAGTATGCACCGCGTGCATCGCAGGCTTCCCGCGAGCAGCAGATCGCTGTCGCCGAGCGCGTCCAGGCTGGTCAGGGTTGGGGTGCATGGCCCGCTTGCACCGCTTCCATGGGGCTTCGTTAAAGCTAGTTCAGACTAGCCAAAACGAGCTAAACCTATTTTGTCTTTTGACCCCGTAGTATCTAACTGTGACTAAAGCAGAAGTTTCTTTCCTGGGGCCGGTCGAAGTGCGCGACTTGGCGGCGCAGTTGGATATTGTCCCGACGAAGAAATTGGGGCAGAACTTCGTCCACGACGCCAACACCGTGCGTCGAATTGTCGCTGCGGCGGACTTGCCGGAGGATTCCTACCCTGTTGAGGTCGGCCCCGGCTTGGGCTCGCTGACCCTCGGGCTGCTCGAACACTGCGGCCGCGCCGCGGCTGTTGAAATCGATTCTCGGTTGGCGGAGCGTTTGCCCCAGACAGTCGCTGAGCGCGCTGACGGCTGCGCGCTAGAGCTCATTGAGAAAGATGCGTTGAAAGTCAGTCGCGAGGACTTTCGGACCGCCCCAGATGCGCTGGTGGCCAATCTGCCATACAACGTTTCGGTACCGGTGCTGCTGCACATGCTTGCCGAGCTCCCCACCATCCGCCGTGTGCTCGTGATGGTGCAGTCCGAGGTCGCTGACCGGCTGGCGGCTCAGCCGGGCTCCAAGATCTACGGCGTCCCCAGCGTCAAGGCCGCCTACTACGGCACAGTGCGTCGCGCCGGTGCCATTGGTCCGCACGTCTTTTGGCCGGTCCCGAAGGTTGATTCCGGGCTTGTGCGCATTGACTGCTACGCCCGCTCCGACGCTCCTGAGAACTCCAATGCCGCCGATGCCCCCGAGGCTCCGTGGGAGATTTCGCCGCAATTCCGCGCGCGCCTTTTCCCGCTTATCGACGCTGCTTTTGCGCAACGCCGCAAGACCCTCCGTGCGGCCCTATCGGGGATTTACGGATCTGGCGCCGCAGCCGAAGAGGCGCTTATAGCAGCGGGGATTGACCCCAAGCAGCGAGGAGAGAAGCTCGAAATTGCCGATTTCGTTCGCCTCGCTGAGGTCTCACGAGACCAGCGCTTTTAACAAAGGACAGGCGATCTTTCCCCCATGCACCGTGACGGCAACCCCAGCAGGGCCGAAATCGGCCGGCGCGAACCGCGCGACCTGGCTTGGACTAAGTTCTGGCCTGACGACGACGGCTGGGTGTGCAACTGCATAGTTTTCCGAGGTGACCGCTTGCTGCTTCTGCTGCGTGAATACGAGGGCTTCCTCGGGGGCCAGTGGGATTTGCCCGGTGGCAAGCTCGACGCGGGGGAGGAGCCCGCGGAGGCCGCTGTGCGCGAACTGCGTGAAGAGGCCGGCCTGCGCGCAGCGGAGGTCAGTGAATTTGCCCACTATTCCAATCCGGACTTGGGCGGGGAGAATTTCCGCTTCCACACGGTGACCTTTCTAGTACGCGAGGCCGACGACACGCAGAATGTCCAGCTCAGCGGCGAGCATCCGGAGTTTAAATGGGTAACCCGAGAGCAGTTCGATGAGCTGCCGGTGGCCTGGTATGTCCGGCGTGTGCTTGGCAACGTCGAATGGGGCACAATAAATACTCATCATGGCGAATCTGATTAATTGCGAGAATATTTCTAAGTCCTTCGGGCTCAAGACTCTGCTCGACGGCGTCAGCCTCGGTGTTCAAGAGGGCGACCGCATCGGTGTTGTCGGTTTGAACGGTGGCGGCAAGTCCACACTGCTGAAGATTCTGGCAGGCGTGGAGCCAGCGGACTCCGGACGTATTTCGCGAGCCAACGACATGGCCATGGCGCATGTCACCCAGGGCGCCGAGCTCGACCCGAATTCCACCGTGTTTGAGTGCGTCATTGCACCGCTGGGACTCGCTGAACACGAGTGGGCGGGTAACGCTTCCATCCGCGAGGTCCTCGATGGCATCGGTATCAATGACCTCGGTATGGATACCAAGGTCGCCAATCTCTCCGGTGGTGAGCGCCGTCGCGTTAACCTGGCGGCCGCGCTGGTCCGAGATCTGGATCTGCTCATTCTCGATGAGCCAACGAACCACCTCGATATTGAGGGTGTGCAGTGGTTGGCCGATCATGTTCTTTCGCGCCGGGCAGCCCTGGTCGTCGTCACGCACGATCGTTGGTTCCTGGATACCGTTGCCACGAAGACGTGGGAAGTCCACGATGGCACCGTCGATTTTTACGATGGCGGTTACAACGACTGGACGTTCGCGCGTGCCGAGCGTGCGCGCCAAGCCGATGCCGCCGAGCAGCGTCGCCAGAACCTTGCGCGTAAGGAACTCGCGTGGTTGCGCCGGGGTGCGCCGGCCCGCACCTCGAAGCCTCGCTACCGCATCGAAGCAGCTGAGGCTCTCATCGCCGATGTCCCGGCGCCGCGTGATTCCGTGGAGTTGATGGCGTTTTCGCAGCGTCGACAGGGCAAGGTGGTCGTAGAGCTAGAGCATGCGTCCCTGGAAACGCCCGATGGTAGGGAATTGCTTAACGACGTCACGTGGCGTCTGGCCCCCGGCGAGCGCATTGGCCTGGTCGGTGTCAACGGCTCGGGTAAGACGACTTTGTTGCGCGCATTGGCGGGAGACTACCCCTTAAGCGATGGCAAGCGGATTGAGGGCAAGACGGTGCGTCTGGGTTGGCTGCGACAGGAGCTCGATGATCTGCCGCTGGATATGCGTGTGCTCGACGCTGTGGAGGACGTGGCGACCTACATTGACCTGGGCAAGAAGCAGATTAGCGCCTCGCAACTGGCGGAGCGACTGGGTTTTTCCCCGAAGCGGCAGCGCACCCCAATCGCAGACCTCTCCGGCGGTGAGCGTCGCCGCTTGCAACTCACACGCGTGTTGATGAGTGAGCCGAACTTCCTGCTGCTCGACGAGCCGACGAATGACCTGGATATTGACACGCTGCAGGAATTGGAAGACCTGCTGGACAATTGGCCGGGCACGTTGGTGGTCATCTCGCACGACCGCTACCTGATTGAGCGTATTGCCGACTCGACCTGGGCCCTCTTCGGCGATGGCGAGCTGACGAACTTGCCAGGCGGGATTAGTCAGTACCTCCAGCGTCGCGCACAGCTGGCTGACTCGGCCGCTAGTGGTGGTGCCTCTCAAGCAAATGCCGGTAGTCCGCAGACCCGTGGCGCAGCTTCAGAGGAGGATACCTCGAAGCTCTCGGCTGCGGAAGCTCATGCTGTCCAGAAGAAGATGAGTGCTCTGGAGCGGAAGATGGCGAAGCTCAGCCAGCAAGAAAGTGAACTGCATGCGCAGATGGCGGAAGCGAGTGCTGATGTAGCCAACTTGGACACACAAAAGCTGGCGGACCTCGATCGCCGTGCTGCGGAGGTGGTTGAGCAGAAGGCAGAGCTGGAGATGGAGTGGCTGGAGCTAGGGGAGCAGCTCGAGGGCTAGCATCTTACTTCAGCTACTAGCCGAACATTTTAGGTATGAGCCGGGTACTCGTGGTCAGCGTGCCCGGTTCTTTCAATTTGCACCGTGGCGTGTTCAATCCCGTGGACGTCGTGAAGCAGTGCCTGCGCGCGGTCGAGCAATGCGTGCTCGTCGCCGTTGGGGAGCGTGTCGCAGCGCACGAGATGGACAGATGCCAGTAGGTCGCTGCCGTTGAGGGACCAGACGTGGAGATCGTGGACATCGACCACTCCGTCCAAGTCAGACAGGTCAGCAGTGATTCTCTCAGTGTCGACGCCCTTCGGGGTGTACTCCAGCAACACGTGGAGACAGTCGCGCACCAGAACGGCGGCTCGGGGGACGATGAAGAGCGCAATCACGATAGAGACCACCGAGTCGATGGCAGTCCAGCCGGTGTATGCGATAGCGATAGCGGAGATAATGACGGCGACCGAACCAGCGGCGTCGACAAGCACGTGCAGATACGCGCCGCGGACGTTGACGCTTTCCTTGGCAGCGCCGGCGAGCAGAAACGCCGCAATCACATTGGTGAGCAGGCCGATGACTGCGATGATGAGCATCGACGTGGTTTGAATCTCAGATTGCTCCACTGACCCGAATCGCCGGATTGCGCCCCAGAGAATCACAGCGGCAATGATGAAAACTGTCAGACCGTTGACGAGAGCAGTCAGAACCTCAACACGACGGTACCCGTACGTCGCGCGGTGATTGGCTCCGCGCTGGGCGATAGCCAAACCGGCAACTGCCATAAGCAGGCCTGCGGAGTCCGTCACCATATGGCCGGCATCTGCCAGCAGCGCCAGTGAACCCGAGACCAAGCCGCCGATGAGCTCGGCGAGAAATACGACAAGAGTTAGACCCGCAGCTGCGAGCAGGCGACGGGCAGGAGTATTCGCGGGGTCAATATGAGCGTGGTCATGGCCGTGTGAATGACCGTGTGAATGACCGTGGCCGTGTGAGTGGCCAGAGTGTTCAGTTGTGTCCATAACCCCTAATGATAACAGGGCTATTCAGCCTCCGGAAGATAGCTATCCGCCCACGCATAAATCAGGTCAGCAGCGCGCGCGGCGGACTTAGCGCGAGTGAGCAAGTGGTCTGCGCGATCCAAGCTCATCAGGGATTTTGGATAGCGAGAGACCTGGAAAATCTTCTGGGCGCTATCGATACCAACAGTCTGGTCGGTCGGGGAGTGCAGAATAAGCAGTGGCTTGCGCAGCTGGCTGAGATAAACCTCCGGGTTGTAGTCCGCCAACACTTCCAAGAACTCACGGGAGATGGGAATGCCACGACCTTCAATCTGCAGAACCTGCGTGCCGTGCTCATCGACCGTCGAAATGTCACCGGCGATGCGCACAATCGAGTGTGCCGGATCGAAGGGTGCACCGATTGTCGCTACCGCCTTGATTTTCGGCATATCGTGGCCGGCGTTCAGCGCCGCTGCGCCACCGAGCGAGTGCCCAATCAGTAGCGAGGGGGCCTCAAATTCTGCCTCCATGAACTCGTAGGCGGCCTTAAGGTCATCGATGTTGGTCTGGAACGTCGTCTCACCGAAATCACCAGTGGACTGCCCGAGGCCAGTGAAGTCGAACCGGAATGCCGCAATGCCCTTCTTCGCCAGCGCCTTGCAGGTGCGTGACGCGCCGGGCACCATCCGATTACACGTGAAGCAATGACCAAATAGCGCCCACGCGCGTGGCTGACCGTCCGGCAAATCAATTGATGCAGCCAGAGTCTCGCCGGTCGATCCCGTAAATTTTAGGTGCTTTGTTGGCATAGGTTATATCCGCGTCTCAGTGTGTGCTCAATGTGTGTACGTTTTCGCTTTACGACGCCCGTTGTGGTGGCGACCGTACGCAATATTAAGCCCGGGTGCCACAAATAAGTGAGGGATTGGGCGAAAAATTCGACCAATCCCTCAATCTCCTAGTGGCTGTGAGTTAACGCACCGGAACCCCCGGCCCCAGCGGAATGCCCGCGAGATACCAGAGGACGAAGAATAGGAACCAGCCCACCATCATGCACAGCGAGTACGGGATAGCCAGCGACATCAGCGTGCCGACACCCGCAGGCTTGTAGTACTTCTGCAGGAAAGTCAGCGCCAGCGCAAAGTACGGCGACATCGGCGTAATGATGTTGGTCGGGGAGTCACCAATACGGAATAGCTGCTGGGAGACCTCTGGAGAGACGTTGACGTACATCAGCATCGGCACAACGACCGGCGCCATCAGAGCCCACTGTGCGGAGCCCGAGGTAATCAGCAGGTTGAGAACAGCCACCATCAGGACGAAGGCAGCAAAGAGCAACAGCGGCGGCAGATCCGCCTTGGTCAGGAATTCGGAGCCCTTGATAGCGGTCCACTGGCCGATATTGGACCACTTGAAGTAGGCCGTGAACTGCGAGACGGCGAAGAAGAGCACCATCATTGTGGTCAGTGTGCCCAGGCCGCGTTCCATGAAGGCGGGCACGTCTGCTGAGGAGGTGATGGTTTTGGCACCGATGCCGTACGCAATGCCGACCACTGCGAAGAAGAGGGCGATGGACGCCACGACGTCGGTAAGCAGCACGGAATTCAAGATGCCGTCGCCTTCGCCGCGCAGAGGCGAACCCGGGATGAACAGGGCAGCGAACCAAAGCGCCAGGAAGATGACAGCGGCGATGTTGCCGTAGCGGAGGCCACGTCGTTCGGCATCGTTGAGGATTAGCTTGTCGCGGCCATTGCTGGAGCTGCTAGATGCGGTGTTCCGCTCCTCCTTCTTGGCGTTTTCCTCGGCAGCTTCCTCCGAAGCGCCCGGTTTGGTGAATTCCGCGGCATCGTGGTCAATGTGGTCGTCGTGGACGGTCTTCTCCACGTGCTTGGTAATAAACAGTTCAGTAACGGCGGTAATAATCAGAGCCAGCACAATCGACGAGGCCATAGTGAAGAAGTAGTTGGCCAGCGGTGAAACTACGTATTCCGGATCCACGAAGTGCGCTGCATGCGTGGAGATACCTGCCAGCAGCACATCGGTGATGTTGAGCACCAGTGACGAATTGAACCCGGCCGACGAGGCGGCAAAGGCGACCATCGCACCGACAATAGGGTTACGACCAACTGCGGCGAATGAGGCGGCACCCAGCGGAATGAGAATCACGTAGACGGCATCAGAAGCGATTGAACCAGTCACGCCGGCCAGTGCAACAATGAATGTCAGCAGGACAGGGGAGTGCACCTTGGAAATTGCCGCGCGGATTGCCGAGCCGATGTAACCGGAGTACTCCGCAATTGCGACACCGAGCATGCACACCAGAATCAGGCCAACTGGTGCGAAGTCCGTGAAGTTCGTTACCGCCTCAGAGACCATCTTTTGCAGGTACTCTGCGGTAGCAAGGCTTTCCACCTCGATGATGTCACCCGACGCGGGATCCTTGGCCTGCATACCCGCAGCCTCACCGAGCCACGAAGAAACGATGACTACACCGGCAAGAATCACGAATAGCCAAAATGGATTTGGCAGTGCGTTGCCGATACGTTCCAGTGTTGCTAGGAACCCCTTTGGCTTCGGTGGCGCTTTGTCCGGTTCCAACGTTTTTGACTGTCCCATATATATAAATCCCTCTGTGTTAGACGTTGGTAAAAGGTTAGGGGAAAGTAAGTTGCGTCACAACGTAAAAGGCCAGAGGCATATGTATGTCGGGTGCGAGCAGGCGCATAAGGGAAAGTTAAGGGAATAGCTAGGGAATAGCTGTAGTGCACCTTCTTCGACTAGAGTTAATCAGGTTATGGGCAAGAAGAAGTCGAAGAAAGAAAAGGTCAGCGCCAACAACGCGGTGGTGGCCACCAATCGTCGTGCCCGCCATGACTACAACATTCTGGACACCTACGAATGCGGTGTCGTTCTCGTGGGCACTGAGGTCAAGGCGCTGCGCGAGGGCAAAGCATCGCTTAATGACGCCTTCGCGACCATCGACGACGGCGAAGTGTGGCTCCGCGGGCTGCATATCCCGGAGTACTCCTACGGTTCGTGGACTAATCACTCACCGCGTCGCTCGCGCAAGCTGTTGTTGCACCGCAAGGAGATTGACACCCTGTGGGGCAAGGTCCGCGATGGCAACAACACGCTTGTACCCCTGAAGCTGTATTTCACCGACGGCCGCTTGAAGGTCGAGCTCGCACTCGCCCGCGGTAAGCAGGATTATGACAAGCGCCAGGACATCAAGCGCCGCACGGAGGAGCGCGAAGCTACTCGTGCGCTGGGCCGTCGTGTGAAGGGCATCAAGGGGTAAAAGAGGTCTTCATTAGAAGAAACCCTTTTTAGAAGGGGAACTCAGTCGCATCGACTGGGAGGATGAGTAGGCCAATGACGTTTTCGTGACGGTCAAAGGCAACTCGAGCCATCCATTCGCCAGCCTCATGTTTGAGGGTGGTGATGACGAGACTTGTGCCGAGAATCTTCGACAGGAGTTTCTGCGAGGTCGGTTCCTTAGTCCTGGTTCCCCCGAGGCTGGTGACTTGGGTGTCGTCGAAAGATTCGAACGCCCCAGTCTCGGTGAGAACATCTTCCCAGACAGAGTAGATAGTGGACCAGGGGAGATCCTTCCGGAGCTTTGGGGAAATCATGCTTACGGTTTCTGCTTCTTCGCCGTTGATGATGTGGCGAAGGAATTTTTCGCCGAGCTCGGCGATATGTGTAGTTTTTGTGGCAGTCATCAATTCTCCTGAAACGGGGTTTTGGACACTTCCGAACCGCTTGAATGCCGCTTGCCGGGAGATATTGAGTACATTTCCAATCTCTGCCCATGAATGGCCCGCTGCGCGAGCCTGCGCCACGGCATCTTCAAGTTCTTGTTCGGCAATGTTCGTTGCTTGCAGTCGGTGACGGATTGTCGTCAATGGATCCATGACTGCAGTCAACCATTGGTTGACGTCAGTGTCAACCCGGAGTTGACATTCGGGGGGGGGGCTGTGGGCCTTGCGGCGAAGCTTGTTGACTTTTCCCGTCGTAAAGCGTTATTCTTGAACATCCTTTGAGCGCAACGCACTTTCCCGTGCTCGAAGGCATTGTATGGGGCTGACATGGTTTCGACACCGTACAGTGAGCCAGGGGAAGCGTGCCGGTGCAGGCTAGAGACCACCGTTTAAGCGTCGTAGCAACTGATTAAGCGCCGAGAACACTCAGCGCGACTACGCTCTCGCTGCCTAATTAAGCGACTAGCGTGTCTGTCAGACCGGGCTTGCCCTTTGGTCCGGACCCTGGCATCGACTTAAAAGGGCTCGCCCGATGGGTGTGCCGTAAGGCTCATCGGGGATCTTCTTACTTGCGGCTGGGCCCGTCATTCGGACATGTTTGCCTGAGCCGAAGGGTCGAGTAGAGGCGATCGTGCGAACTGCGCACGGAGAAGCCCTGGCGAGTTGGCGGTGGACCCGAGTTCAATTCTCGGCAGCTCCACAAATGGAAATCCCCGGTCATTACGACCGGGGATTTTTCGTTGTACTTGAAGACGTCTGAGCGACGTCGAAAGACCTTAGAAGGTGCTCTTGTAGACGTTGGCGATAGTGGTGCCAGCAACTGCCGAACCGTGGAAGGTCGGGTGGTTGGTCATGTTGTAGGAAGCAACATCGGTATCCAGAATTGCGGAGACCTGACGCTCACCGTCCGGACCGCACATTGCGACGTCGATGTTGGTGACCTCCTTCATGTTGACGAAACCGATACCGGATTCAGCGGCAGCACGCATCTGGCGGTTCTGCAGAGCCATCTCAAAGTGGTGCATACCGGCAGCCGGAATATGCGGTGCAAAACCTGCGGCGTTAACCGGGCAAGCGTAATGGGTCGGGTCATTGGAAGTGAAAGCCGGGTAGCCAATCAGCATGACGCGAGCAGTTGGGTTAGCGGCCTTGATCTTCTCCACAGCGGCCACAACGTTGGTGGTGTACAGGTCATCCTGAACCGGCATTGGCAGCACAGCGCCCTGCATCGCGTCATTGGCGCCAACGTAGATGGTTACCAGCTGGGTAGCCGGGCCGAGGGAGCCCTGAGCGATGGCGTTGTCAACCTGGCCCATCAGGGACTTCTGCGGCTGAGTCGGCATGAAAGCGGTAGTGCCGTTGCAGGAGTAGTCGTGCAGTTCAAGGCCAGTCTCACGAGCAACGTGAGAGCCGATGTTCGAGACCGAAATCGGGCAGCCACCACGGCCCGGTACGGCCGGGTCGGACTGACCCGGGTTAGCAGCGAAGGAATCGCCGAAGGCAACGTAGTTACCAGTAGGAAGAGCGTTGGCAACACCACCGGCCAGGAGGGAGGCTGCCAGCGCAGAAGCTGCAGCTGCCGAGGCTGCTGCACGGCGAACAACGTTGTTCTTCATAATTAAAAACCTCTTAGTTGAAAACCTATAGAAGGAAAAACTCGCGCTACACTCGCGATTTCTTCGCCACAGACCGTCCCTGGAAGAACCAAGTCCGACAGAACCAAGTCCGACAGAACCCTGAGCGGATACTTAGAGACGCGCCTTTATCACTTTGTTATACAACTAGGTTCTAAGTCCGATGTCAACCGGAATCAGCTAGTTATATGTATATTCGGCGCTTTCAATACCTCTTTTTGTCTCTTATCGCTGGTAGGTGGGTTTATGAGGCGCTTCCGAACGTGGAATACAACGCAGCGATGACACCATCGGCTACCCCAGAACCATCTTTTAGCTCAATCTCATCTTCAGCAAAGGGCCCACGCTCATCCAGTTCCGCCTCTGTGGGGCGAGGTTGGATCAGTGTTAGGTGTGGACCTTCGCTGATAACACCACTGAAAAGACGTGCCTGGCGAGCCGCCTCACCATCCGCCTGTGCCCGCACCTCGTCCAGGGATGCACCCTCAAAGCTGTCCGCCTGCTCCGGAGCGATGACCATTATTTCCTGCGCTAACACGGCACCGACGACACCTGCCGGCCACGATGTCCGAGCGATAAAGTCCGCCAACTCAGGGCTACCGCCTTCAATTCCCTCGGGGAGGGGTTCCTGCGCAACGACAGTCAATGGGGCGCTGTCAATCAGCTCGTCGGCAAGCACGTCGGCAAGCGCGGCGGTGGGGACGAGGGCGAAGAGGCTCGGAGCGCGGTCCCAACCTTCGGTGTGGACGTATTCGACAGCTTCGCGCACGGCGCGATTGAGTGCCTGCTGGCTGAGATGAGTCTGAGTGCCGTTGTTTTCGCTCATGACGCTTGACGACGCCCCTTTCCTGGCAACGCTGTATTAACAGCATCCTTAGTCAAATGTTAGGAACTTTATTTAGAGTAGATGACAGATAAGCGTACGACCGACTTACCAGCTCGCTGGCAAGTCAAGCTCAACTCGAACAGGAGAGACGTTGTCTCTAAACCAGACTCGACCGAGACGATCGGCGGGTGGCCGACCGGGGTGGCTGGCAATTACCGTGTTGGTGATTGCCGCGCTGACCTTTGTTATTCCAATCGCCGTCAATTTTTATACGGACTTTCAGTGGTTCGGTGAAGTGGGGTATCGAGGGGTATTCGCCACCACGTGGCTCACTCGTATCGTCCTGTTTATCACTGTAGGCCTGATAGCGGGCGCACTGACATTTCTATCTATGTGGCTGGCGTGGCGCTCGCGGCCCGTCGACCTCGGACTGACGGATCCACGCAGCCCGCAGGCAGTGTACCGACGGATGGCTGAATCCGGTTCGAAGTCGATGTTCACCACGCTGCCCGTTGTATTCGGCGTACTCGGTGGCCTTGTGGGGCAGGGTAATTGGCAGACGGTGCAGCTGTTCTTAAACCGGCAGTCCTTCGGTGAGACTGACCCGCAGTATGGCAAGGACTTGGGCTTCTACGCATTCCAGTTGCCGCTGTGGTCGTACATCGTTTCGACGCTGGTTGTCCTGGTAGTTATTGCGTTCCTGCTGTCGCTGGTGACGCATTACTTCCTTGGTGGCATCCGCCCAGGTAACCCGACTACAGGGGAGAAGACCCGCGTTTCCAATGCGGCTCGTGCGCAGTTGGCGTGCTGGGCCGGTGTTTTCATGCTGCTCAAGGCTGTGTCTTACTGGCTGGACCGCTATGAGCTGCTGAATAACAAGCAGAAGACCTTCACCGGTGGTTCCTACACCGATATCAATGCGCTGCTGCCGGCGAAGATTACGCTGCTGGTCATCGCAATCGTCGTGGCCGCTGCATTCTTCGCGGCCATTTTCCTGCGCAATCTTTCGATCCCGGCGTTTGCCACCGTGCTGATGTTGGTTTCCGCAGGTCTGATTGGCGTGGCCTGGCCGATGGCAGTTGAGCAGTTCTCAGTTAACCCGAACCGCGCTTCCAAGGAACGCGAATACATTGCGCGCAATATTGAATCGACGCGCTACCACTACGGGCTTACCGACGACAAGGTGAAGGTCGAGCGCGACTGGGGCGTTCCGGCTGAAAAGGAAGGCGATAAGGAAGCCGCGAAGGAAGGTGCGGACTCGATTTCCCGCGATGCCGCTACTCTGGCCAATATCCGAATCCTGGATCCGGAAGTGCTGCCACGTACCTTCACGCAGCAGCGTCAGCTGAAGAACTTCTATGGTTTCTCCGATCCGCTTGCCATTGACCGCTACCAGATCGATGGCGCGTCCCGTGACTTCATCGTCGCTGCTCGTGAACTGAACCCGCAGACGCTGCAGGGTAACCAGACTGACTGGATCAACCGTCACACGGTCTATACCCACGGCAATGGTTTCGTTGCTGCGCCGGCTAATAAGGTCGACGAGGTTGCCTCCGAGTCCGGTTCCGCCCGCGGCGGTTACCCGCTGTACACCGTGGCTGACCTGTTCGAGTCCGAGGACCCGAACGGCATGAACCTGAACCTGAAGCAGCCGCGTATCTACTACGGCCCGGTTATCGCCAACAGCGATGCCGACTATGCGATTGTTGGCGGTAACGGTGACGGCAAGGACTATGAGTACGATGCCGACGGCCGTAACTTCACCTACGACGGTGAGGGCGGTGTTGGCGTAGGCGGACTTGCCAGCCGCATGATTTTCGCCACCCGTTACCAGGAGCTCAACATCCTGCTGTCCGACCGCATTGGGCCGGACTCCAAGATCATCTACAACCGCGATCCGCGTGACCGTGTTCAGAAGGTCGCCCCGTGGCTGACTACTGACACCAAGACCTACCCGGCTGTAGTCGATGGCCGTATGAAGTGGATTGTCGACGGCTACACCACGCTGGCCAAGATGCCGTACTCCCAGCGCATGAGCCTCCAGGAGACCACGCAGGACTCCATTAACCCGGATGGCACTCCACGCCCGCTGCCGAACAGCGAGGTCAGCTACATCCGCAACTCGGTCAAGGCGACCGTCGATGCCTACGATGGCACCGTTGAGCTCTACGAGTTCGATGAGAAGGATCCGGTGCTCAAGGCCTGGGAGGGTGTCTTCCCGGATGTGGTGAAGCCAAAGTCGGAGATTTCCGAGGAGCTGCAGGAGCACCTGCGCTACCCGGAGGACTTGTTTAAGGTTCAGCGTGAGCTGATGGCTAAGTACCACGTCAGCGATCCGGGCGTTTTCTTCGCCAATGACTCCTTCTGGTCCGTCCCGTCCGATCCGACCGCGCCGGAAGAGCAGAACCTCTCCCAGCCGCCGTACTACGTTGTCGCTTCCGATCCGAAGACCGGAAAGCCGAGCTTCCAGCTGATTTCCGCCTTCCGCGGTCTGGAGCGCGAGTTCCTCGCCGCCCAGATGAGCGCTTCCTCCGATCCGGAGACGTACGGTCAGATCACCATCCGTGCCCTGCCGACCAACACCCAGACCATGGGTCCGCGTCAGGCGCAGGACACGATGATGTCCGCAGATGAGGTCGCCCAGGACCGTACTCTGCTCGAGGGCACGAACGTGGTCACCAACGGTAACCTGCTGACGCTGCCGGTCGGCGATGGCGAGATTCTCTACGTCGAACCGGTCTACACCCAGCGCAAGGGCCAGGAGACCGCATTCCCGAAGCTGCTGCGTATTCTCGTCGCTTACCGCGGTCAGGTGGGCTATGGCGCCACGGTCACTGAGGCTCTGAGTCAGGTCGGTATCGATGCTTCCGCCGCGACCAAGGTCCGCGGTGAGGAAGAGACTGAGGAGCAGTCGGCGGATAAGGACAAGGATGCCGCCGACGCTGAGTCCGACGACGAGGCACCGAAGGAAGAGCGCAAGGTTGATGTCGCCGCGCGTGACGACGCCGCTCGCCGTATCTCCGACGCACTGCAAAAGCTTAACGACGCTCAGAAGAACGGTGACTACGCGGCGCAGGGCCAGGCACTTGCCGAGCTCGACCGCGCTGCCGCTGACTACCAGAAGGCCAACGGCCAGTAAGGCGTGCAACGAGTAGTTAGCCGAGAATCATAGGTTTCTATGGTCCGCAGACTCCCCAGGTTGTAGCGAAACCGGCTATGACCTGGGGATTGGTCTTTGTTGGGAGCATCGTGCTACAGTTACTTCTCGTTGGTCAGAGAGACCAGCGCCCGCTGTGAGTGCTTGTAAAAGCCAGGACAGTTGACGCGGGGTGGAGCAGCTCGGTAGCTCGCTGGGCTCATAACCCAGAGGTCGTAGGTTCGAATCCTGCCCCCGCCACTAAGAAAAGACCCCTACCGGTGCAAACGCCGGTAGGGGTCTTCTTTAGGGGTTAAGTAGCAAAAAGTGGGGTTAAACGACAAAATGTGTGTCTGGCTCGG
>NZ_KV795655.1:0-1375 GCF_001809065.1 Corynebacterium sp. HMSC055G02
GGGTTAAACGACAAAATGTGTGTCTGGCTCGGCGTGTCGCGCGGGGGTTAGATTTGGCCTTTCTGGATGCCGATTGAGTGGGTGTAGTCGGTGTCGATAGCGTTGTCGTAGAGGGCTGGTCGTCCTGTTTCGTGGTCGGCTTGGTTCTCGTGTTGGGTCAGGGTGGAAACTTTGGCGAGTTGGTCCTGGCCCCAGTTGGACTGCCTGGCGATTCGTGCTGGATCGTCGGGCAGTTCGGTTTTTAAGTAGAGCCACCAATCCAGCATTCGGCGTTGTCGTTCGCCTGATCTGCCGCGGTGTGTTCTGGCAAGTAGTTTGATCTGGGAGTTGATGCCGCCTTCAAGGCTGTTGGTGGTGGATTTAATCCGGTTTTTCTCCAGCACACCTTCTGGTGGGGTGAGGTAGACAAACAGCAGTTCGGAGCGCCAGAGGTGGTTGAGGCTGTTGTAGGCCTTGCGCACGTTGTGATGTGTCCACGTGCGGGTCCATGTACCTGTTTTAGGGTCTTTGACCGTGGTTTTCTCGTCCATCCAGGAACGGTAGATCGTGGAGAATTCGTGCAGTTGTGCACCCCATGCTGCTGCTTGGTCCAGGGTGGTGATCCGGGTCAGTTTCAGCGCCAGTCGGTAGATGGTGCGCCCGGCATCAGTCCGGGGCCGTGAGGTGGTGTAGCGGCGTACAACGCGTTGGGCGTGGACGAGGCAACGCTGGATTTTCGTGGTGGGCCAGCACTTTTTGATCGCGCTAAACGCTCCCTGGCCGCCATCGATAACGGCGATAAGTGGGGCTTCGATGCGCTCGAGAAGTCGTTGGTAGTCGCGCGTGGTTTCGTGTTTGCACCAGTGCCAGGCGATGACATGGTCGATAGTTGCGGCAATGATCAAACAGCCGCCGGCGGTATATGTGCCGTCTAGAAACACCTGGTCGTAAACCCGCCCGATATGTCCGATGGTGGGATCTGGTACGTCAACGAGCCAGAAGGGTTCGAAGCGGCGTTGCAGTGTGCGCGGTGAGCATCCCACACGACTGGCAACGGTATCGAGGCTGGCGCCAGTGGTCAGGTGGTCAATGAAGGCGGCAAAAACCGTGGAATTGGTGATGTCGCTGCGGCGCTTCACACTCGACGCGCCGCAGTGTTTGCATCGCCACCTCGTAGTTCCTTTGCTGGTAGTGCCGTTGCGTTTCATCTCATCGCCGCAGTGGCAGCGTGGTTGGTTCTTTGACATTGCGACACCACACCACGCCGCGTGTAGCACATCACTGCTGCCACACCGCGGATTTACCGTCCCGGAGCCAAATATATGCTCCCGGAGCATATATTTCTCTGAAACCTAGAGGTCAACCACTACAAATCACCGAATCCAGACACACTTTC
>NZ_KV795656.1:0-27329 GCF_001809065.1 Corynebacterium sp. HMSC055G02
CCCGGAAAAGACACACTTTTCTTTACTTAACCCAGCGGTGGGGCAATGCGAGTTACTGACTGCGTTTATGACAAAAACAGCCCGAAAAATGGCTTGAAAGTGTCATAAACCCATACAGTTTCACATTTGCAGCCCCAAGTTCGCATCCCCGAGCGAGCGGCCGAAGCGAGCAGCCCGAGCGAGCAGCCCGTAGCTCTTTGGGGTTGTCAGAATCGAATCTCGAAGCCTGCGGTTCCCACGAAGGGCATTTCTTCGATAGTGTGGATTATCGGCTAGAATTTACGCACTGAACCAGACTTGCTCTGCACAGTGGGGGCTTGGCTCCGGAGAACATTCCCGGAGTCTGCCCTTGAAGAATTCACGTTTGAGTTTCACTGTGCAGTATCTTTAGGTCTCATATGCACGAAGTAGCGAAGGAGCATCGTGTCTGAGGAAAACCAGACTTTCCAGGCGGCGGCTCGCCCGTCCGGTAAGCGCCAGGCGACGGGCGCGCAGACCACCGTGGCGAAGAAGCCTGCGCGTGAGAAGGAGACCAACGAGCTTTCGACTCGTAACCCTTTGGTTTTCATCAAGCAGGTTGTTGACGAGCTGCGCAAGGTGATTTGGCCGACCGGCCGCCAGATGGTCACCTACAGCATCATCGTGATTCTGTTCCTGATTGCCATGATCGCTCTCGTGTGGGGTGTGGACACGCTGGCCGGTCTGGGTGTCCGATCGGTGTTGGGTAAGTAATCGGTTATACTGTTTCGCAGTGATGCTTTTCATCCCGCCTCCGAGTTCCGGACGGCGGGATTATTCGTTAGCGCAGCTGGTGTCTGGCTGTGCGAAGTGATTGCGGATGGCATATTGGCTCTTAAGACTCTTTAGGCGAAGATGCCAATGTCGCGAACCGTTGATGTAGATACAAGAGGGGTTAGCACGACATGAATGATGGTCAGAATATTTTCTCCGACGCCCAGTCCGCGGATGCTGCCGCAACTGAGCAGGATGCGCAGGGCGCACCGGCTCAGGTAGAAGCTCCGGCCGAGGGTGCAGCCGCAGCCGACGCAGCCGCAGCTGACACTGCTGCAGCAGAAGCAGCGCCGGCAGAGGAGACTGCCGCTGACGCTGAGGTACAGGCAGCTGCTGACGCAGATGCCGAGTACCGTAAGCGCCTGCGCGAGTTCCAGCGTGAGCTCAAGCGTCGTCCGGGCGACTGGTACATCATCCAGTGCTACTCCGGCTACGAGAACAAGGTGAAGACCAACCTGGAAATGCGCGCCCAGACCATGGGTGTCGATGAGCAGATCCACGAGGTCATCGTTCCGGTTGAGGAAGTCGAAGAGCGCAAGGACGACGGCAAGAAGAAGATCGTTAAGCGCAAGCTGCTGCCGGGCTACGTTCTGGTTCGTATGAGCCTGGATGACCCGTCCTGGTCCGTCGTCCGCGACACCCCGGGTGTTACTTCCTTCGTCGGTAGCGAGGGCCAGCCGTCCAAGGTTAAGATCCGTGAGGTCGCTAAGTTCCTCATGCCGAAGGAGACCATCACCGCGGACGCCGCTGAGGAAGCTGCAAACGCCGACGGTGAGCTGGCTGTCGCAGCGGCGCCGCAGGCGGAGAAGAAGGCCGTCGCCATCGACTACGAGGTCGGCGAGTCCGTCACCATCCTGTCCGGTCCGTTCGCATCCGTGGCTGCGACCATCTCCGAGATCGACCCGGACACCGGCCGCATGAAGGCTCTGGTTTCCATCTTCGGCCGTGAGACCCCGGTCGAGCTGGGCATCGATGAGGTCGAGAAGCTGAACTAGGCCCGACCTCAAGCCAGGCGCAGAGCCAAGCGGCAAGCACAGCCCTAAGCCAAGCGCCGAGCAAGGCACCAGCTAGCTCGCTCGCGCAACCAATCCGGTAACGGATTTTGATGCACGCCATACGCTGCGGTAACGTAGCCAGGCGTGCATTTTTGTGCCTTGAGCACAGATGCGCCAAGTAATTCGTATCCCCGGTGGCTGGCACCAACTCGATGACCAGCGCCAGCGGCCATGATGGTCGAGGGCGCAAGGGTCGTCGTAAAGCGTCGGCATCCGGACGGGGTGAGTCGCCTTTTCATCGGGGCGGCGCGCCCCGGTAACTAGGAAGTAGGTTAATCCGATGGCTCCGAAGAAGAAGCTTTCTGCGATTATTAAGCTGCAGATTCAGGCTGGTCAGGCTAACCCGGCTCCGCCGGTTGGTCCGGCACTGGGTGCTCATGGTGTCAACATCATGGAGTTCTGCAAGGCTTACAACGCAGCAACTGAGAACCAGCGTGGCAACGTTGTCCCGGTTGAAATTTCTGTCTACGAAGACCGCTCCTTCACCTTCGTTCTGAAGACCCCGCCGGCAGCTAAGCTGCTGCTGAAGGCCGCTGGCATTCAGAAGGGCTCTGGCGTTCCGCACACCAACAAGGTCGGTTCCGTGACCTGGGAGCAGTGCAAGGAAATCGCCGAGCTGAAGAAGCCGGACCTGAACGCTAACGACATCGAGATGGGTGCACGCATCATCGCCGGTACCGCTCGTTCCATGGGCATCACCGTCGAGGGCGCTAAGTAAACCGTCAGCGTTTAGCTGCACCTTCATCAAGTGGTAGGGCCAGCTTCGGCCCGCTACACACCACAATCCAACCATTTCACTTAATTGAGATTGGACTTTTCATGAGCAAGAACTCTAAGGCATACCGCGCCGCCGCCGAGAAGATCGACGCCGGCCGCATCTACTCTCCGCTCGAGGCCGCTAACCTGGCCAAGGAGACCTCCTCCAAGAACTACGACGCCACCATCGACGTCGCTATCCGCCTGGGCGTTGACCCGCGCAAGGCTGACCAGCTGGTTCGCGGCACTGTCTCCCTGCCGAACGGCACCGGTAAGACCGTCCGCGTTGTTGTTTTCGCTGCTGGCGAGAACGCCACCAAGGCTGAAGAGGCCGGCGCTGACTTCGTTGGCTCCGAGGAGCTGATCGAGAAGATTCAGGGCGGCTGGACCGACTTCGACGCTGCCATCGCAACTCCGGACCAGATGGCCAAGGTTGGTCGCGTGGCTCGCATCCTCGGCCCGCGTGGTCTGATGCCGAACCCGAAGACCGGCACCGTTACCCCGGATGTCGCTAAGGCTGTCACCGAGATCAAGGGCGGTAAGATTTCCTTCCGCGTTGACAAGGCTGCAAACCTGCAGGCTGTTATCGGTAAGGCATCCTTCGACGCTGAGAAGCTGGCCGAGAACTACGGTGCGCTTATCGACGAGCTGATGCGCCTCAAGCCGTCCGCTGCTAAGGGTAAGTACCTGAAGAAGATCACCGTCTCCGCCACCAACGGCCCGGGCATCCCGGTTGACACCAGCGTGATCAAGGACTACACCGCCTAAATCAGCATCAGCCGATAGGCGAGTGTGCTCTTCACGAGTCACTCGAGAGTGACTCTGAGCAAAGCTCTTTAAAACCGCCGCCGCGCGCACTTTCCCACAGTGTGTAAGGTGGCGGTTTTGCATTGGCATAAGGGGTATCGATAGCGCGGTGGGGGCTTGGGCGCGGTAGACGTCGTAAAGCGAATTGCTAATCCAAACAACTAATCCAGGCGAAATGGACTCACAGCCAAAGTTTGTTGCTTAAAATCGCGATTATGACGTTAATTTTGGAACCCGAAGAAGGGCTGGAGGCGCTCGGCGAGATTAATCGCCTGGCGCAGCTCGACGACGGTTCCGGAATTATTGAACCGCAGCTCATCTCGTATCTCGACTCGTTGGGCGACGACGCCTATGACATGCCCTGCCTGCGCATCGCAGGACAGACTCTGCTGGGCGAGGTACTGACGGGGCTAGGGGAGGACGAGCGCGTAGCTGAGGTCCTTCGCCGCAATATCCAGGACTCTGTGGTGCTTCCGGGGATGAGTGAGGAGGAAGCTCTACAAGCTCGGGCGGCGCAGGTCGTGGTCGTGCGGCTGTTGCGCATCATTGCGCGGATGGAGGCCGTCGAGCTGCGCAATGTCGTGGCGCAGCAGTGTTTGGCATCGCAGATCCCGCCGGTTGTGCGCGTGGCACTGACACTCACCGTGGATATTCTCGACGCCGCCAGATTGGACGCACATCCCGACGACATGGTGCGCGTGGTGCTCGACTACGCCGACCAAGTGCTCTGGCTTGCCGACGACAACCTGAATGCGTACTTTGCCGAGCTCGAGATGATTGTCCAGCAACGTGAGAAGGACCTGGAGTTCGGCCGCTTCGGAGAGCCAGGTGCGGCGCGGTTTGGATAGGCGATTTGGTTAATTGCCAGGGTCTGGTATAAAGTTTCTTCACGAAGTTTGACCGGCTTCCAATCGGTACCAACATCGAGTTGGGAAGATGGAGGTTGGTACTCAAGTTTCACCGAAGACCGTCGGTCATTCGCTTTGAAAGAAGCGGATTGAAGGTTTCATTGTAGGAATACAGTGAGCGGCCCACGCAGGAGGACTTGGAAGCGCTTGCGCAGTTTGACTTCACCTGCTGGCCTTGGGGTTGGCGGAGTTGAAGTGGAACACGCCACAAGAATTGTGCGCCCCATCCTTGTGCGAGGATTGGGGCGTTTGTTGTATTTGCGCAAAAGAATCCTTCACTTGGCCGAGCGGAAAATTGCAAAGACCAGGAAGGAGGCGAGAGTACACATGGCAGCAAATGCTGAGAAGATTGCAGCTGTTGCAGCACTGAAGCAGGACGTCGAAGAGTCCAACGCTATCGTGCTGACTGAGTACCGCGGCCTGTCCGTTGCGGAAATCACGGAACTGCGTCGCGCCCTCGGTGCTGATGTTAAGTACTCCGTCGCCAAGAACACCATGATCAAGATCGCTGCCGACGAGGCAGGGATTGAGGGTCTTGATGAGCACCTGAACGGCCCGACTGCAGTCGCCTTCATCAAGGGCGAGGCTGTGGATGCGGCTAAGGCGATTAAGAAGTTCGCCGGTGACAACAAGAACCTCGTGATCAAGGGCGGCTACATGGACGGTGCTGCAATGGATGCAGCACAGTTCGAGGCTCTTGCGGATATGGATAACCGTGAGACCACGCTGGCAAAGCTGGCTGGTGCCTTCAACGGCGTTCTGGCGAACGTCGCTGGCCTGCTCGACGCTCCGACCTCCTCGGTTGCCCGCCTTGCTGCGGCACTCGAGGAAAAGAAGTAATCCCGAGCGGCTCGCGAACTACGCGAACTAAATCACGCGAAAAACTTTTAAATATCACTTTGACGGCTTCGACCCCAGGGATCTCTGAGGGGAGCGGCCGCACCACACTCATAGGAGAATATCCATGGCTAAGTACACCACTGAGGAACTGCTCGAGGCTTTCAAGGAAATGACCCTCGTTGAGCTCACCGAGTTCAAGAAGGCTTTCGAGGAGGAGTTCGACGTCACCGCTGCTGCTCCGGTTGCAGTTGCTGCTGCAGGCGCTGCTGGCGGCGAGGCTGCTGCTGAGGAGAAGGACGAGTTCGACGTCGTCCTCGAGGACGCTGGCGCTAAGAAGATTGGCGTTATTAAGGCTGTCCGCGAGATCGTCTCCGGCCTGGGCCTGAAGGAGGCTAAGGAGATGGTTGAGTCCGCTCCGAAGGCTATCCTGGAGGGTGCTTCCAAGGACGACGCTGAGGCTGCTAAGGCTAAGCTGGAAGAGGCTGGCGCAAAGGTCTCCCTCAAGTAATTCAGTTACTTGCTTCGGCTCCGGTAGTGGCCTAAAGCTACCGATTCTGACCGCCAATTCTGGGATTTTTACCCGGGGTTGGCGGTTCTTTTGTTTCTGGGGCCTTTGCTAACCCACCCGACCCCGGCAAAACCTCACTAATCTCACCCGTCACAGGGAGTTGGGGGCAAAAACCAGACCACTCATTGTCTTGATTGCCCCTATTGGCCTGTAAAGTATCTAACATGCTCTCACGGCCGAGAATTCTGTCTATCCTTCTGTTGGGTCTAGGCACCGCACTGCTTGCTGCTGGCATCTTGCTGCCCAAAGTGCTCAATGTTGATCCCAAAATGCCGCTTGACCTGCCGCCGGTGTCGTACACCCTGCGGGCGGAAGACGGCGTGTCCACCAGGATTAACGAAGAAGGCAAGCGGGAAGAAGTGCACTCGCCGCTGCAGCGACAGCTCCACGGCGTGCTCATCGAACCCGCCGATGCGGACAAGGTTTCGCTCCGTGTCGGTGTGACTGAAATGCGTGAGCTTCCCCCGGAGGTCATGGGCACCGACCCGCTGACCGAGCTTATCGAGGCCAATATCTGGACAGTGACCATCGACCGACTCACCGGCGAGGCGCTGGCTCCTGCGACTCTTGTCGACCGCATGGCGGGCGTTCCACGATCAGTGGCTTTCGAGGGGAACTGGGTGAAGCTCCCGGCCGACACTGAGGAAAAAGAATACCTGATCTTTGATGATCTCCTCCACGATTCCTTGCCGGCAAAGTTTGTCGGGGAAGAGGAGCGCGGCGGTAACCGTGTCCTGCATTTCCGTCAGGACATTGAGAAGACGAATCTCGCCCAGAAGTACCGTTCTTACGTCTCTCAGCTAACCCAGGATGACAAGTCCGGCTTCCTCCAGTACCAGGGCACCCGTGATTTGTGGGTTGAGCCCAAGTCTGGCTCGGTCATCGATATGGCCGAGGACATCCACCTTTGGTGGGAGACCCGCGATGGCGAGCCGATCATGGACTACCTGCGCTTCAACGGCAAGATGGACGAAGGCCTTTCCAATCAGCTTCTCTTTGGCGCAATACAGAATTTCCAGCGCCCAGCTCTAGAGCCGTGGTCAATCGGCCTCATTGCGTCCGGTTCGATTCTGGTATTCATCGCAATCGTGGGTATCGTGCGTCCTTCGACCCGTCGTAAAACAGAGTAACGCTTTACGACGGCCATAGCGCCCAGGCCTCATCGTTATATCGGTAACGGGTGAATGCGACACGCCCGATTTGTCAAGTTGTACTAGACAACTGCCAGTTTTTGATATAGGCTAAATCGTTGCGCTGGAATTAGTGTATCTGTCGCCAGCTCTTTTATAGTTTGCGCTCGGAGCGCGGGGCTATTATGTAGCACCGTTTTTCGTGCATCTAGCTGTTAAAGGAGTTGCTGCGACGCCGCCGTTAGGGCTCGGGGGCTCGCCTTTAAAGGCTGGTCTTGGAGGCCAAGTGGCGGGGGAATCACTTTCGTGTGTGACCAAAGGTTAGACGCAAAGTATCCCGGTGCGCAACAGAAATAATTCCTGCAACTTGAATCGCGTATAAACCAAGCGGGCGGAGCGCACCACCGGTTGCCGGTGTGCTCCACCGCGTGAGGTGCTGGAAGGACGCATCTTGGCAGTCTCCCGCCAGACCAAGGCAGTAACCGGTATTCCCGGAGCTTCGAAGAGGTACTCGTTTGCAAAGATTCAGGAGCCGATTGCGGTTCCTGGTCTGCTCGACCTGCAGCGTGAGTCTTTCGCATGGCTCATTGGCACGCCTGAGTGGCGTGCTCGTCGCCAGGAGGAGCTCGGAGAAGACGCTCGGGTTACCAGCGGTCTCGAAGATATTCTAGAAGAGCTCTCTCCGATCGAGGACTACTCCCAGAAGATGTCCCTGACGCTGTCGGACCCATGGTTCGACTCCGTCAAGAACACCGTGGATGAGTCCAAGGATAAGGACATCAACTACTCGGCTCCCCTCTACGTCACCGCGGAGTTCACCAACCGCGAGACCGGTGAGATCAAGAGCCAGACCGTCTTCATCGGTGACTTCCCGATGATGACGGACAAGGGTACGTTCATCGTCAACGGAACTGAGCGTGTCGTTGTTTCTCAGCTGGTGCGCTCTCCGGGCGTCTACTTCGATGAGACCATCGACAAGTCCACCGAGCGCCCGCTGCACTCGGTGAAGATTATTCCGTCGCGCGGTGCGTGGCTGGAGTTCGACGTCGACAAGCGGGACACCGTCGGCGTTCGTATTGACCGTAAGCGTCGCCAGCCGGTCACGGTTCTGCTGAAGGCTTTCGGCTGGACCACCGAGGAGATCAAGGAGCGCTTCGGCTTCTCTGAGATCATGATGGCCACCCTGGAGAAGGACGGTGTTGCAAACACCGACGAGGCCCTGCTGGAGATTTACCGCAAGCAGCGCCCGGGTGAGCCGCCGACGCGCGAGTCCGCGCTGGCTCTGCTGGAGAACAACTTCTTCAAACCGAAGCGCTACGACCTGGCTAAGGTCGGTCGCTACAAGGTCAACCGCAAGCTGGGCCTGGGCGCTGATGCCTCCGGCGAGATGGTTCTGACCGAGCAGGATATTGCTACCACCATCGAATACCTCGTGCGTCTGCACGACGGCGAGAATGTTATGACCTCGCCGGAAGGCGTCGAAATCCCGGTTGAGACCGACGATATCGACCACTTCGGTAACCGTCGTCTGCGTACCGTAGGCGAGCTGATTCAGAACCAGGTCCGCGTGGGTCTGTCCCGCATGGAACGCGTGGTTCGTGAGCGCATGACCACTCAGGACGTGGAGTCGATCCAGCCGACCACCCTGATTAACGTGCGCCCGGTTTCCGCGGCTATCCGTGAGTTCTTCGGTACTTCCCAGCTGTCCCAGTTCATGGACCAGAACAACTCGCTGTCGGGCCTGACCCACAAGCGTCGTCTGTCCGCACTGGGCCCGGGTGGTCTGACCCGTGACCGTGCTGGCCTTGAGGTTCGAGACGTTCACCCGTCCCACTACGGTCGCATGTGTCCAATTGAGACCCCAGAGGGTCCGAACATTGGCCTGATTGGTTCGCTGTCCTGCTACGCACGCGTGAACCCGTTCGGTTTCATTGAGACTCCGTACCGTCGCGTCCGCGATGGTGTCATCACCGACGAGGTCGACTACCTCACCGCTGATGAGGAAGACCGCTACGTCGTCGCGCAGGCCAACACCCCGATCGACGAGAACGGCCACTTCGTTCAGGAGACCCTGTCTGTTCGTAAGAAGGGTGGTGACGTCGAGTCCGTCCGCGCCGATGAGGTCGACTACCTCGATGTTTCCCCGCGTCAGATGGTCTCCGTGGCTACCGCCATGATTCCGTTCCTCGAGCACGACGACGCTAACCGTGCCCTGATGGGTGCGAACATGCAGCGTCAGGCTGTGCCGCTGCTGCGTTCGGAGGCTCCGTTCGTCGGTACCGGTATGGAGCAGCGTGCTGCTTACGACGCGGGCGATGTCATTGTCGCTTCGGCCACCGGTGTGGTCGAGACCGTGTCGGCAGACTTCATCACCATCATGGACGATGAGGGCCAGCGCCACACCTACCTGCTGCGCAAGTTCGAGCGCACCAACCAGGGCACCTGCTACAACCAGAAGCCACTGGTTGACGAGGGCCAGCGTGTTGAGGCCGGCCAGGTCATCGCTGACGGTCCGGGTACCGACAACGGTGAGATGGCACTTGGTAAGAACCTGCTCGTGGCATTCATGCCGTGGGAAGGTCACAACTACGAGGACGCCATCATCCTGAACCAGCGCATGGTTGAGGAGGACATCCTGACCTCGATTCACATCGAGGAGCACGAGATTGACGCCCGCGACACCAAGCTGGGGCCGGAGGAAATCACCCGTGACATCCCGAACGCGTCCGAGGAGATGCTGAAGGATCTGGATGAACGCGGCATCGTCCGCATCGGTGCCGACGTTCGCGACGGTGACATCCTGGTCGCTAAGACCACGCCGAAGGGCGAGACTGAGCTGACTCCGGAGGAGCGCCTGCTGCGCGCTATCTTCGGCGAGAAGTCCCGCGAGGTCCGTGACACTTCCATGCGTGTTCCGCACGGTGAGTCCGGCAAGGTCATCGGCGTCCGCGTCTTCTCCCGTGAAGACGATGACGACCTGGCACCGGGTGTCAACGAGATGGTCCGCGTGTACGTTGCGCAGAAGCGCAAGATCCAGGACGGCGACAAGATGGCAGGTCGCCACGGTAACAAGGGCGTTATCGGCAAGATTCTGCCGCAGGAGGACATGCCGTTCCTGCCGGACGGCACCCCGGTCGACATCATTCTGAACACCCACGGTGTTCCGCGTCGTATGAACATCGGCCAGGTTCTCGAGGTTCACCTCGGCTGGCTGGCGAAGGCCGGCTGGAGCATTGAGGGCGACCCGGATTGGGCTAAGCGTCTTCCGGCCGACCTGCACGACGTTCCGTCCGACTCCCTGGTTGCAACCCCAGTGTTCGACGGTGCTGAGAACGAGGAGCTCGCTGGTCTGCTCGCGTCGTCCCGCCCGAACCGTGACGGCGAGGTGCTGGTCAACGCTGACGGTAAGGCCACGCTGTTCGACGGCCGCTCTGGCGAGAAGTTCCCGTTCCCGGTTTCGGTGGGCTACATGTACATGCTGAAGCTGCACCACCTGGTCGACGAGAAGATTCACGCTCGCTCCACCGGTCCGTACTCCATGATTACCCAGCAGCCGCTGGGTGGTAAGGCTCAGTTCGGTGGTCAGCGCTTCGGTGAGATGGAGGTGTGGGCAATGCAGGCATACGGCGCTGCCTACACCCTGCAGGAGCTGCTCACCATCAAGTCCGATGACGTGGTTGGCCGCGTTAAGGTCTACGAGGCAATCGTGAAGGGCGACAACATTCCGGATCCGGGTATTCCGGAGTCGTTCAAGGTGCTTCTGAAGGAACTGCAGTCGCTCTGCCTGAACGTTGAGGTCCTTTCGGCCGACGGCGTTCCGGTTGAGTTGGGCTCCTCCGACGATGAGGAACTCGACCACGCGACCGCTTCCCTCGGCATTAACCTGTCCCGCGATGAGCGTTCCGACGCTGACTCCGCATAGTTTCTCGCTTCACGACGAAACATTGCGTGAGTATCAGGGTCGGGAAGCCCTAACTCGCGAATAACCCAACACAGACGACAACGTACAAAAACCTCCGCAGAGAATTTGGTTTCCGCATTACTTCGATGCGGAGGGAAAGGGAAAACAGGTGCTCGACGTCAACAACTTTGACGAGCTCCGGATTGGGCTCGCTACCGCCGACGACATCCGCCGCTGGTCTCGCGGTGAGGTCAAGAAGCCCGAGACGATTAACTACCGTACGCTGAAGCCGGAAAAGGATGGCCTTTTCTGTGAGCGTATCTTCGGCCCGACCCGTGACTGGGAGTGTGCTTGTGGTAAGTACAAGCGCGTTCGCTTCAAGGGCATCATCTGTGAACGCTGTGGCGTTGAGGTGACCAAGTCGAAGGTTCGCCGTGAGCGCATGGGCCACATTGAGCTGGCCGCTCCGGTCACTCACATCTGGTACTTCAAGGGTGTGCCGTCCCGCCTCGGCTACCTGCTCGACCTGGCTCCGAAGGATCTGGAAAAGATCATCTACTTCGCTGCCAACATCATCACCTCCGTGGATGAAGAGGCTCGCCACAACGACCAGGAAACCCTCGAAGCAGACATGCTCGTGGACAAGAAGCTGGTTGAGGACGATCGCGACCAGGAGCTGGCCGAGCGCGCCCAGACCCTGGAAGAGGATCTGGCTGAACTCGAGGCAGCGGGTGCCAAGGCTGATGCCCGCAAGAAGGTTCAGTCTGCAGCCGAGCGCGAGATGCGCCACATCCGTGAGCGTGCCCAGCGCGAGCTGGATCGTCTCGACGAGATTTGGAACACCTTCATCAAGCTCGAGCCGAAGCAGATGATTATCGACGAGGGCATTTACACCGAGCTCGTCGACCGCTACGAGGATTACTTCACCGGTGGTATGGGTGCTGAGGCTATTCAGACCCTGATCCGCAACTTCGACCTGGCCAAGGAGGCCGAGGAGCTGCGCGAGATTATTCGCGACGGCAAGGGACAGAAGAAGATGCGCGCCCTCAAGCGCCTGAAGGTTGTCACTGCATTCCTGCAGTCCGGCAACGACCCGGCCGCTATGGTGCTCGACTGCATCCCGGTGATTCCGCCGGAGCTGCGCCCGATGGTGCAGCTCGACGGTGGCCGCTTTGCGACCTCGGACTTGAACGACCTCTACCGTCGTGTCATCAACCGCAACAACCGCCTGAAGCGCATGATTGACCTCGGCGCTCCGGAGATCATCGTCAACAACGAGAAGCGCATGCTTCAGGAATCCGTTGACGCACTGTTCGACAATGGACGTCGTGGCCGCCCGGTCACTGGTCCGGGTAACCGCCCGCTGAAGTCCCTGAGCGACCTGCTCAAGGGTAAGCAGGGTCGTTTCCGTCAGAACCTGCTGGGTAAGCGTGTTGACTACTCCGGCCGTTCGGTTATTATCGTCGGCCCGCAGCTGAAGCTGCACCAGTGTGGTCTGCCGAAGCTGATGGCTCTGGAGCTGTTCAAGCCGTTCGTTATGAAGGAGCTCGTGGCCAAGAGCTACGCGCAGAACATTAAGAGCGCGAAGCGCATGGTTGAGCGTCAGCGCCCAGAGGTGTGGGACGTCCTCGAAGATGTCATTACCGGACACCCGGTCCTGCTGAACCGTGCACCTACGCTGCACCGCCTGGGTATTCAGGCGTTCGAGCCGGTCCTGGTTGAGGGTAAGGCAATTCAGCTGCACCCACTGGCATGTGAGGCTTTCAACGCCGACTTCGACGGTGACCAGATGGCAGTTCACCTGCCGCTATCCGCTGAAGCACAGGCCGAGGCTCGCGTCCTGATGCTGTCCTCGAACAACATTCTGTCGCCGGCTTCCGGTAAGCCGCTGGCTATGCCGCGTCTGGATATGGTCACTGGCCTGTACTTCCTGACACTGGAGAAGCCGGAGCTGCCGGGCGGCCACCAGGATGCCACCGAGGACGCACCGGAGCAGGGTATTTACACCAGCCCGGCCGAGGCCATCATGGCTTACGACCTCGGTACCATCGGCCTGCAGAGCCCGATTAAGGTTCGCATCAGCCACCTGCGTCCGCCGGCCGAGATTGAGGCTGAGCAGTTCCCGGATGGTTGGAACAAGGGCGACACCTGGCTGGCTTCCACCACGCTGGGCCGCGTTATGTTCAACGACCTGCTGCCGTGGAACTACCCATACGTCGAAGGCGTTATGGCTAAGAAGCCGCAGGCTGCGATCATCAACGACTTGGCTGCCAAGTACCCGATGATTACGGTCGCTCAGACCGTCGACAAGCTCAAGGATGCTGGTTTCTACTGGGCTACCCGTTCTGGTGTCACCATTGCTATGTCTGACGTGCTGGTTCTCCCGAACAAGCGTGAGATCCTGAACGGCTACGAAGAGAAGGCCGCCACGGTGGAGAAGAAGTTCCGCCGCGGTAAGCTCTCGGCTGCTGAGCGTCACGAGTCGCTGGTTAACCTGTGGAAGGCCGCGACGGCTGAGGTCGGTGAAAAGGTCGAGGCTCTGTACCCGGATGACAACCCGATTCCGATGATCGTGAAGTCGGGTGCTGCCGGTAACATGGGCCAGATTCACTCGCTGGCCGGCATGAAGGGCATGGTTACGAACCCGCGTGGTGAATACATCACCCGCCCGATTAAGACCTCCTTCCGCGAAGGCCTGTCGGTTCTCGAGTACTTCAACAACTCGCACGGTTCCCGTAAGGGTCTGGCCGATACCGCGCTTCGTACCGCTGACTCGGGTTACCTGACCCGTCGTCTGGTCGACGTTGCACAGGACGTCATCGTTCGCGAAGAGGACTGTGGCACCCACGACGGTGTCGTTGTCGAGATCGGCGAGGATGTTCTGGACGCAACCGGCAACCCGACCGGCGAGATCCGTCGTGCGAAGTACGTCGAGACCGCCGCGATTGCTCGCGTACTGGCAGCAGATGTCACCGACGCTGAGGGCAATGTCCTTATCGAGGCTGACACCGACCTGAACGACGACCACATCACCCTGGCTCTCAGCCACGGTGTCAAGGAAGTCAAGGTCCGCTCGGTTCTGACCTGTTCCACCGCAACCGGTGTCTGTGCCAAGTGCTACGGTCGTTCGATGGCAACCGGCAAGCTGGTCGACATCGGAGAGGCTGTCGGTATTGTCGCTGCGCAGTCCATTGGTGAGCCGGGTACCCAGCTGACCATGCGTACGTTCCACCAGGGTGGTGTCGGTGGCGACATTACCGGTGGTCTGCCGCGTGTCCAGGAGCTGTTCGAGGCCCGAGTGCCGAAGAACAAGGCTCCACTGGTTCGCGAAAACGGTCGCGTGCGCCTGGAGGAGGACGAGCACTTCTACACGCTCACCCTCATCCCGGATGCCAACAGCGAGGACGAGGTCGTCTACGACAAGCTGTCCAAGCGTCAGGGTCTGGCTGAAATCACCGTCGATGGCCGTCGTCGCGCCATCCGCGATGGTGACCATGTGGTTAAGGGGCAGCAGCTGCTCAAGGGCGCTGCCGATCCGCACGAGGTCCTCGAGGTCCTAGGTCGCCGCGGTGTCCAGCGTCACCTCATTGAGGAAGTCCAGTCGGTCTACCGTGACCAGGGTGTGGCCATTCACGACAAGCACATCGAGGTTATTGTCAGCCAGATGCTGCGCCGCGTGATTGTGTCCAAGCCGGGTGACTCCGACCTGCTGCCAGGCGCATTGGTCGAGCGCTCCACGGTCATGGCTAAGAACCGTGAGATTGTTGCCTCCGGCGGCAGCGTCATCGAGGGCCGTCGCGTGCTGATGGGTATTACCAAGGCATCGCTGGCCACCGAGTCCTGGCTGTCCGCGGCCTCCTTCCAGGAGACGACGCGCGTGCTTACCGACGCCGCTATCAACAAGCGCTCGGATAAGCTCATCGGCCTGAAGGAGAACGTGATCATCGGTAAGCTAATCCCGGCTGGTACGGGTATTTCGCGCTACCGCAACATCACTGTTGAGCCGACTGAGGAAGCTGCCCGCCAGGCAGCCGCACCATTTGCCTCCTTCGGTGAGGGCTTCTACGGTGCCGAGGACACCTACGGCATTGACCAGGTCGGTTCCGCAGTTCCGCTGGATGACATCGGAACCTTCGAGTAAAAATCAATAGCTTTGCGGCCGCGGCTGGGGAGCGGGAGAATTCCCCGGCCGCTGTCGGACAAAGCACCTCGCTTGGCAGTTGGGGCTGTGCGCTAACTGTTAGGTGGCAACCGGAAAAATCCTCCGGCACAGTTGTGGCTTACTAGCAGCTTGCTAGTTCGTCACGGTCGTGCCGGAGGATTTTTCTTTGTCGAGGCAACTCAACTGGAAAACTCAGCTGGAGATTGAAGAAAAGCGATAGGAACAGGGGCAGGGGCAGGGGAGGGAGGGGCTAGGGGGTCTGTCCCCGGCTTCCTCCCTCTACTCCTTGAGGGCCTCTGCAATCGGGGTGTTGCCCTCGTTGAAGTTAATCATGCGACCAACGGTAGCCTCGTTGAACACGGTCTGCGATATGACATTGGCAACGGTCGCACGAGCGACCTCGCCTGCCTTGTCCGCCGTGGTGTCGATGGAATCCTGGCCCTTGTCGAGCGTCAGCGCACTCGGGCCGAGAATGGTCCACTCAAGGTCTGAAGCGCGCAGCGCTTCGTCGGCTGCAGCCTTGGACTCGGCATAGGCAAAGAAGCTGTGATCCTCTGGAACGCCATGGTCGTGACCCGCACCAAAGTAGGAGACCATGACGTAGCGCTTAACGCCAGCCTGCTCGGCCGCGGCAATCGAGGTAATAGCTGCGTCGCGGTCGATCGCGTAAGTCCGTTCTGGTGAACCTCCACCAGCACCGGCGGACCAAACCACGGCATCATGCCCGCTGAGAAGGTCCGCAAACTGCTCCGTCGAGAGACTGGTGATGTCGTAAACGGCTGGTGTGGCCCCGAGAGCCTCGATATCCGGGACCTGGTCGGGGTTGCGAATAACAGAGGTGACCTCGCAGCCATCGTCGATAAGTAGGGGAGTAGCGATTTGGGCCACCTTGCCGTGGCCGCCAATGACAATAACCTTCTTAGACATGTCCCCACCTATACGCCGACACTGGGGTGTAGGCAATGAATCAGCATCCGCCCGTAGTGAACATGACGACTTAGTTTCTCCAGTACTGGCGCAAGACACTAAAGTGAGCAAACCGAGCGAGCGGCAGAATTGGCCGGGTTATCGCTTCAAACCGGCATAGTAACGCCTGCGTCTTTTGGGGCGAGGCGCGCCGTGCTGCGCACCCAAAAATTTAATTACCAAGCCCACAAGCGCTCAAAGTGCTTGAAATTTATAGGCCATTACCAGGGTGTTTGGACTAAACCCGCAGCTCGCGTACTGTTATACAACGATCCCAGAAAAGAATTGGGAACTTGAGACATTACCCAGTAGGCCAGCGAGAGCGGCTGACTGGGTTTCGCACGTTCAAAATCCCTCCGTTTCTTGCGTTCAACCGATGGGCTCACCACTGGATGAGTAATAACTTTTCTTGTGATGCATTCACACGGAAGGTGGTTACTCCGCTGCGGTTGGCATCGGGCGTGAGAATGTCCAGCGAGGATTGAAAACAGAAAGAGGCTTCATGCCCACTATTCAGCAGCTGGTCCGCAAGGGCCGCCATGACAAGAAGGCTAAGGTTGCAACCGCAGCTCTGAAGGGTTCCCCTCAGCGCCGCGGCGTTTGCACCCGTGTTTACACCACCACCCCGAAGAAGCCGAACTCGGCTCTTCGTAAGGTCGCTCGTGTTCGCCTGACCTCCGGTATCGAGGTTTCGGCTTACATTCCGGGTGAGGGCCACAACCTGCAGGAGCACTCCATGGTGCTCGTTCGCGGTGGTCGTGTTAAGGACCTCCCGGGTGTCCGCTACAAGATCGTCCGTGGTTCCCTCGACACCCAGGGTGTCAAGGACCGCAAGCAGGCTCGTTCCCGCTACGGCGCAAAGAAGGAGAAGTAAGCCATGCCACGTAAGGGCCCAGTACAGAAGCGTCCTGTCGTCAACGACCCGGTCTACGGCTCCCCTCTGGTGTCGCAGCTGGTCAACAAGGTTCTGATCGACGGTAAGAAGTCGACTGCAGAGCGCATCGTCTACGGTGCACTTGAGCTGTGTGAAGAGAAGACCGGTACTGACCCGGTGCTGACTCTGAAGCGCGCAATCGAGAACGTCAAGCCGGCTCTTGAGGTTCGTTCCCGCCGTGTTGGTGGCGCCACCTACCAGGTCCCGGTCGAGGTTCGTCCGGGCCGTGGCACCACGCTGGCACTGCGCTGGCTGCTGATGTTCTCTCGTCAGCGCCGTGAGAACACCATGACCGAGCGTCTCGCTAACGAGATCCTCGATGCATCCAATGGCCTGGGTGCATCCGTCAAGCGTCGTGAGGACACTCACAAGATGGCGGAAGCAAACCGCGCATTCGCTCACTACCGCTGGTAATCGCTTATCGACGGAGGCCGCGAGTGGTCACCGTCGTAAAGCAGCTGCCGGTATGTCAACGGCGCGCGTCGGTCGCGGTCCACAGATCTTTAAGGTCACTCAATAGGGGCCAGCCCGGCGCTTACACCCGATGTCTTGCGTAGAATTTACGCAATAGGTGTACGTCACGGCGCGACTTCGCGCCAAGACGGTGGCATTATAGATAAAGCAAACCCGACCGACGGCGGATTTGACGGCCAATTGCAATCCCGTAATTGAGTCTCACCGCCAAACCGATTTGAAACGAGTGGGGAATCAAGTGGCTGAAGGTGCACTTCCCGTTAAGAAGGACCTCCACAAGGTCCGCAACATCGGCATCATGGCGCACATCGATGCTGGTAAGACGACTACGACTGAGCGCATCCTGTACTACACGGGTATTAACCGCAAGGTCGGCGAGACTCACGATGGTGGCGCTACCACCGACTGGATGGAGCAGGAGAAGGAGCGCGGTATTACCATTACCTCCGCTGCTGTGACCTGTTTCTGGAACGACAACCAGATCAACATCATCGATACCCCGGGCCACGTCGACTTCACCGTTGAGGTTGAGCGTTCCCTGCGTGTGCTCGACGGTGCCGTCGCAGTCTTCGACGGTAAGGAAGGTGTCGAGCCGCAGTCTGAGCAGGTTTGGCGTCAGGCTCAGAAGTACGATGTCCCGCGTATTTGCTTCGTCAACAAGATGGACAAGCTGGGCGCTGACTTCTACTACACCGTTGGCACCATCGTTGACCGCCTGGGTGCTAAGCCGTTGGTTATGCAGCTGCCGATTGGCGCTGAGGATGACTTCGACGGCGTTGTTGACCTGCTGGAGATGAAGGCCCTCATGTGGCCGGGCAAGGTCGAGATCGGTACTCCTGCGCAGGTCGAGGAGATTCCGGCTGACATGGTCGACAAGGCTAACGAGTACCGTGAGAAGCTCATTGAGACCGTCGCTGAGTCCGACGAGGAGCTCATGGAGAAGTACTTCGGTGGCGAAGAGCTGACCATGGACGAGATCAAGGGCGCCATCCGCAAGATGGTTCTGAACTCTGAGATCTACCCTGTCTACTGTGGTACCGCGTACAAGAACAAGGGCGTTGAGCCGCTGCTCGACGCTGTCATTGACTTCCTGCCGAATCCGCTGGACATCGGCGAGGTTCACGGCCACCAGATGGGCGACGAGGACGTCGATATGGTCCGTAAGCCGTCTAAGGATGAGCCGTTCTCCGCTCTCGCATTCAAGATTGCTGCTCACCCGTTCTTCGGCAAGCTGACCTTCGTCCGCGTTTACTCCGGTCGCGTGGAGCCGGGCCAGCAGGTCCTGAACTCCACCAAGGACAAGAAGGAGCGCGTCGGTAAGCTGTTCCAGATGCACGCCAACAAGGAGAACCCTGTTGACGAGGCAGTGGCAGGTAACATCTACGCCTTCATCGGTCTGAAGGACACCACCACCGGTGACACTCTGTGTGCACAGGATGCTCCGATCGTTCTGGAGTCCATGTCCTTCCCGGATCCGGTTATCTCCGTTGCTATTGAGCCAAAGTCCAAGGCTGACCAGGAGAAGCTGGGTACCGCTATTCAGCGTCTGGCTGAAGAGGACCCGACCTTCACCGTTCACCTGGATGAGGAAACCGGCCAGACCGTTATCGGCGGTATGGGTGAGCTCCACCTCGACGTCCTGGTTGACCGCATGAAGCGCGAGTTCAAGGTCGAAGCAAACATCGGTAACCCGCAGGTTGCTTACCGCGAGACCATCCGCAAGCCGGTCGAGAAGTTCGAGTACACCCACAAGAAGCAGACCGGTGGTTCGGGTCAGTTCGCCCGCGTCATCATTGCTCTGGAGCCGTACTCCCCGTCCGCTGAAGAGGTGGAAGAAGGCGAGTCCACAACTTACCTCTTCGCAAACGAGGTCACCGGTGGCCGTGTCCCGAAGGAGTACATCCCGTCTGTCGACGCTGGTATCCAGGATGCAATGCAGTACGGTACCGTCGCCGGCTACCCACTGGTGAATATCAAGGCAACCCTGCTCGACGGTGCTTACCACGAAGTCGACTCCTCTGAAATGGCCTTCAAGATCGCTGGTCAGCAGGCTCTGAAGGAAGCTGTTCAGAAGGCTAAGCCGGTCCTGCTCGAGCCGATGATGGCCGTTGAGGTCATTACTCCGGAAGAGTACATGGGCGAGGTCATCGGTGACATCAACTCCCGTCGTGGACAGGTCAACTCCATGGAAGACCGCACCGGCGTCAAGGCTGTCAAGGCTCTGGTTCCGCTGTCCGAGATGTTCGGCTACGTTGGTGACCTGCGTTCCAAGACCCAGGGTCGCGCTAACTACACCATGATCTTCGACTCCTACGCTGAGGTTCCGTCCTCCGTGGCCGAGGAGATTATTGCAGCTCGTACCGGCGCTTAAGTTGTGTCGGTAGGGTGGGGCACTCATTCAGAGCTGACCCCATCCCTGCACGCACTGCACTGTCACTCTTTTTAGGGAACGCAGTGCGAGGGTTTTAGTAGATTCCCTCTAGCTTTGACTGTGCTGAGCCATCGTCAGACTGTTGGCGGTTGTTAGCACAGGCAAGCTCTAGGGGGTAGCTGCTCGCAATTCATATCGTCGGGCGATTTTAGATCGCAACTCAAATATCTAGCATTTATGCAGGTAAATGACGATATGAGTTGCTGGCCGTTACCCACCCTTAACTAGGGGGTTGGTCTGGTTTGGAAAACTCCAGTATCCTGCCCTAGTATCGAGTAACTGGCACAGTGAAAGAATAGTGCTCTTTTGCGCGCGCACGTTCCGAAGTCGTAAGCGAACAGCTTGAAGGCTTCTGATGTTGTGAAGGCGGATTGAGTGACCACAAAATTGTGGCTGCGAGAGTCGTGGCCACCTAGACCTCCAGGAGGACTAAAAGTGGCAAAGGCGAAGTTCGAGCGTACGAAGCCGCACGTCAACATCGGTACCATTGGTCACGTTGACCACGGTAAGACCACCACTACCGCCGCTATCACCAAGGTTCTGGCTGACAAGTTCCCGGACCTGAACGAGTCGTTCGCTTACGATGCCATCGATAAGGCACCGGAAGAGAAGGAACGTGGCATTACCATCAACGTTTCCCACGTTGAGTACCAGACGGAGAAGCGCCACTACGCTCACGTCGATGCCCCGGGCCACGCCGACTACATCAAGAACATGATTACCGGTGCTGCTCAGATGGACGGCGCAATCCTGGTTGTCGCTGCTACTGACGGCCCGATGCCGCAGACTCGCGAGCACGTTCTGCTGGCTCGCCAGGTTGGCGTTCCGTACATCCTCGTTGCGCTGAACAAGTGCGACATGGTCGACGACGAAGAGATCATCGAGCTCGTCGAGATGGAGGTCCGCGAGCTGCTGGCTGAGCAGGACTACGACGAGGAAGCTCCGATCGTCCACATCTCCGCTCTGAAGGCTCTTGAGGGCGAAGAGAAGTGGGTCAACTCCATCGTCGAGCTGATGGAAGCTTGCGACGAGAACATCCCGGATCCGGTTCGCGAGACCGACAAGCCGTTCCTGATGCCGATTGAGGACATCTTCACCATTACCGGTCGCGGCACCGTTGCTACCGGTCGTGTTGAGCGCGGCGTTCTGAACGTTAACGACGAGGTCGAGATTCTGGGCATCAAGGAGAAGTCCCAGAAGACCACCGTTACCGGTATCGAGATGTTCCGCAAGCTGCTGGATTCCGCTGAGGCTGGCGACAACTGTGGTCTGCTGCTCCGCGGTACCAAGCGTGAGGACATCGAGCGCGGTCAGATCGTTGCTAAGCCGGGCGCTTACACCCCGCACACCGAGTTCGAGGGTTCCGTCTACATCCTGTCTAAGGATGAGGGCGGCCGTCACACCCCGTTCTTCGACAACTACCGTCCGCAGTTCTACTTCCGCACCACCGACGTCACCGGCGTCGTTTCCCTGCCGGAAGGTGTCGAGATGGTCATGCCGGGCGACAACGTTGACATGTCTGTCAAGCTGATCCAGCCGGTCGCAATGGACGAGGGCCTGCGCTTCGCTATCCGCGAGGGTGGCCGCACCGTCGGCGCTGGCCGCGTTACCAAGATCGTTAAGTAAGGTTTCTCCCCATAGGGGAAGTGCTTTAACTTAAGTCTTAGAAGAATCCCGACTCCGCGTAAGCGGAAGTCGGGATTTTTTGTATCTGTACATACCCGACACTAGACGGGGTGGGGGCGACGCAATAGCCGTCGTCAAGCCGACTGTGCCGTAATGGGTGTGATGTACGTTGCACTTTGGAATCGTGATTTTACATTCGTAGCCCGGACGTGCTTTAATACGGAGGTTGCTTTAACAAAGGCGTTCGCGCCAATTGTTGTATCAGGCCCAGCTGGGAACCAGTACGAAATTGGACATAGCGCCTATGGTAAGGCGAGCATGACCACGTAGGGAAGTTTCTTCCCGATCGTGCCTCACGGAGAAAAACGGGCGACACGCCCGACCGCGGGGGTCGGAGGTGGCATGGCAAATTAACAGCGGCAGTAGGCAAATGAAGAGCCCCACGAGGGGGACTTGTTTTCCACTGGGATTTGAGTGCAAGGCGTTATTCGTCCGCTCGGGTCATGGCCATAAGTTAATTTGCCATGACGATCGAAGACGAAATCGCTTTGAAGTAATGCACAACCCAGTTTTAATTTCTGGCGCTGGCCATAGTTGCTGACGGCGTCGAGAAACATTGACAGGGTCGACGCCCCTTTAATTGGGGCGCGCCGACCGAGGAGAGGACAAGCGTGGCCGGACAGAAGATCCGCATCAGGCTCAAGGCCTACGACCACGAGGCTATCGACGCTTCTGCGCGAAAGATCGTGGAGACCGTTACCCGTACGGGTGCACGCGTCGTTGGCCCGGTGCCGTTGCCAACCGAAAAGAACGTTTACTGCGTTATCCGTTCGCCGCACAAGTACAAGGACTCGCGCGAGCACTTCGAGATGCGCACTCACAAGCGTCTGATCGACATTCTCGATCCAACGCCGAAGACCGTCGATGCACTTATGCGCATTGACCTTCCGGCAAGTGTCGATGTGAACATTCAGTGATCCTGGACTTTTGGTAGCGGAGACAAGATAAATGAGTGAAAACGAGATCAAGGGCATCCTGGGCACGAAGCTCGGTATGACTCAGATCTTCGACGAGGAGAACCGCGTTGTTCCGGTTACCGTCGTTGAGGCTGGGCCGTGCGTAGTGACTCAGGTGCGCACTAAGGAAACCGACGGCTACGACGCCGTCCAGATTGCATACGGCGAAATTGACCCGCGTAAGGTCAACAAGCCGGAGGCCGGCCACTTCAAGAAGGCCGGTGTGACCCCGCGTCGCCACAGCGTTGAGATTCGCACCCCGGACGCTTCCTCTTACGAGGTCGGCCAGTCCGTTGGTGTCGACATTTTCGGCGAAATTGAGTACGTCGACGTCACTGGTACCTCTAAGGGCCACGGCTTCGCCGGTGGTATGAAGCGCCACGGCTTTGCTGGCCAGGGTGCCGCTCACGGTAACCAGGCTGCTCACCGTCGTGTTGGTGGCATTGGCGCTTGCGCCACGCCAGGACGCGTCTTCAAGGGCAAGCGCATGGCAGGCCGCATGGGTAACGACCGGGTCACGACCCAGAACCTGAAGATCCAGAAGGTTGACGCTGACGCGAACCTGCTGCTCATCAAGGGCGCAGTTCCGGGTGCACGCGGCGGCCTGCTGGTTGTTAAGACTGCCACGAAGGGTGGTGCTCACGCATGACCAACCTCAAGCTAGACGTACACACCGCTGAAGGCGGCGTGAACGGTTCGGTTGAGCTTCCTGCTTCCGTGTTCGACGCGGAGGTGTCCATCGCCCTGATGCACCAGGTTGTTGTCGCGCAGCGTGCAGCAGCTCGCCAGGGCACCCACAAGGTCAAGACCCGCGGTGAGGTTCGCGGCGGTGGCCGCAAGCCGTGGCGCCAGAAGGGTACCGGTCGCGCTCGTCAGGGTTCGATCCGTGCTCCGCACTGGACCGGCGGTGGCGTTGTCCACGGCCCGGTGCCTCGCGATTACAGCCAGCGCACCCCGAAGAAGATGATTGCAGCTGCTCTGCGCGGCGCACTCTCTGACCGTGCTCGCCACGACCGCATCCACGTTGTCGAGGAACTGGTCCCAGGCCAGACCCCGTCCACCAAGGCAGCTCGTACTTTTGTCGAGCGTCTGACTGAGCGCCGCAACGTGCTCGTCGTTCTGCCGCGCGAGGACGTCAACTCGTGGAAGTCGGTTCGTAACCTGCCAGGTGTCCACATCCTGTCTGAGGATCAGCTGAACACCTACGATGTTCTGAAGGCCGATGACGTCATCTTCGCCGTTCAGGCACTCAATGACTTCATCACTCGCACCGCCGGTAAGGAGGAGAAGTAATGGCTACCATCGCAGATCCCCGCGACATCATTGTTGCACCGGTAGTGTCTGAGAAGTCCTACGGACTCATGGAGCAGGGCGTTTACACGTTCCTGGTCCACACCGACGCTAACAAGACCCAGATCAAGATCGCGGTCCAGGAGATTTTCGGTGCCAAGGTCGCTTCCGTCAACACCCTCAACCGTGAGGGCAAGCGCAAGCGTTCCCGCACCGGCTACGGCAAGCGCAAGAACACCAAGCGCGCCTACGTGACTCTCGCGGCCGGCAGCGATCCCATCGACATCTTCGGCGGTTCGGCAGCTTAGCCGCTAGCCGACGAGGAAGTTAAGGAAGAGCAAAAGTATGGCTATTCGTAAGTACAAGCCGACTACGCCGGGTCGCCGCCAGAGCTCCGTCTCCGAGTTCAGCGAGATTACTCGCTCGACTCCTGAGAAGTCTCTGCTGCGCCCGCTGTCGAAGACTGGTGGCCGTAACGTTCACGGTCACATCACCACTCGCCACAAGGGTGGCGGACACAAGCGCCAGTACCGTGTCATCGACTTCCGTCGTAATGACAAGGACGGCATTCCGGCAAAGGTCGCTCACATCGAGTACGACCCGAACCGTACCGCCAACATCGCACTGCTGCACTATGCAGACGGTGAGAAGCGCTACATCATCGCTCCGAAGAACCTGAAGCAGGGTGCCATCGTTGAGTCCGGCGCTAATGCCGACATCAAGGTTGGTAACAACCTGCCGCTGCGCAACATCCCGACCGGTTCCACTATTCACTGCGTGGAGCTCAAGCCAGGCGCTGGTGCACAGCTGGCACGTTCTGCCGGTGCTTCTATTCAGCTTCTCGGTAAGGAAGGCAAGTACGCAGTTCTGCGTATGCCGTCCTCTGAGATCCGTCGCGTCGACGCACGTTGCCGTGCAACCGTCGGTGAGGTCGGAAACCAGGATCAGATCAACATCCGTTGGGGCAAGGCCGGCCGTATGCGCTGGAAGGGCTGGCGCCCGACTGTCCGCGGTGTTGTCATGAACCCGGTCGACCACCCGCACGGTGGTGGTGAGGGTAAGACCTCCGGTGGTCGCCACCCGGTTTCCCCGTGGGGCCAGAAGGAAGGCCGCACCCGTAAGCCGAACCGTCCAAGCGACCAGCTGATCGTTCGTCGCCGTCGTACCAACAAGAATAAGAAGCGCTAAGGAGGGAACTGAGAATGCCACGCAGCCTTAAGAAGGGCCCGTTCGTCGATGAGCACCTCCTCGCGAAGGTCGATGCACAGAACGAGAAGGGCACCAAGCAGGTCATTAAGACCTGGTCTCGCCGCTCCACGATTCTCCCCGATTTCATCGGCCACACCTTCGCCGTTCACGACGGTCGCAAGCACGTGCCGGTGTTCGTGGATGACTCTATGGTCGGCCACAAGCTGGGCGAATTCGCCCCGACCAAGACCTTCAAGGGTCACGTCAAGGATGACAAGAAGGGACGTCGATAAGCCATGAGCAACGACATTACTTCTGCACGCGCAACTGCGCGCTTCGTCCGCGTTACTCCGATGAAGGCACGTCGCGTCCTGGACACCGTTCGCGGTAAGTCCGTCGACGAGGCACTGAACATCCTGGAGTACGCTCCGCAGGGTGCTGCTGATCCGGTCGCCAAGGTTGTTGCGTCTGCAGCTGCAAACGCTGAGAACAACTTCGGCCTGGACCGTCGTACTCTGGTCATCTCCGAGGCTTACGCCAACGAGGGACCGACCATGAAGCGCTTCCGCCCGCGTGCGCAGGGCCGTGCTTTCCACGTCCGCAAGCGCACCAGCCACATCACCGTGGTCGTCGAGAGCCAGAAGGAAGGTGACCGATAGTGGGACAGAAGATCCATCCACACGGTCTTCGCCTCGGTATTTCCAGCGACTGGAAGTCCCGCTGGTACGCCGACAAGCAGTACGCTGACTACCTGGCCGAGGACATCAAGATCCGCGATCTGCTGTCCACCGGTCTTGAGCGCGCCGGCATCTCCGATGTCGTTATCGAGCGCACCCGTGACCGCGTGCGTGTGGACATCCACACGGCACGCCCGGGCATTGTTATCGGTCGTCGTGGCTCCGAGGCTGACCGCATCCGCGGCCAGCTCGAGAAGCTCACCGGCAAGCAGGTTCAGCTGAACATCCTCGAGGTCAAGAACATTGACGCGGATGCGAAGCTGGTCGCTCAGTCCATCGCTGAGCAGCTCGCCAACCGTGTCGCTTTCCGTCGTGCAATGCGCAAGGCTATCCAGTCTGCAATGCGTCAGCCGCACGTCAAGGGCATCAAGGTTGTCTGCTCCGGTCGTCTCGGCGGTGCCGAGATGGGCCGCACCGAGCGCTACCACGAGGGTCGCGTTCCGCTGCACACCCTGCGTGCGGAGATCGACTACGGCACCCACGAGGCTCACACCACCTTCGGCCGCATTGGCGTCAAGGTGTGGATCTACAAGGGTGACGTGATCGGTGGCCGTCGCGAGTCCGAGATCAACGCCGGCAACGACCGCCAGCGTCGCGGCAACGACCGTCCGCGTCGTGGTGGCAAGCGTCGTCAGCGTGCATCTGAGAAGAAGGAGGGCTAATTCATGCTCATCCCGAAGCGCGTTAAGTTCCGTCGCCAGCACCGCCCGACCCGTTCTGGTATGTCCAAGGGCGGCAACAAGGTGACTTTCGGTGACTACGGTCTCCAGGCTCTCGAGCCGGCCTACATCACCAACCGTCAGATTGAGGCAGCGCGTATTGCTATCAACCGCCACGTCAAGCGTGGTGGTAAGGTCTGGATCCAGATTTTCCCGGACCGTCCGCTGACCCAGAAGCCACTGGGTGTTCGTATGGGTTCCGGTAAGGGCCCGGTCGAGAAGTGGGTAGCAAACGTCAAGCCGGGTCGCATCATGTTCGAGATGTCCTACCCGGACGAGGCAACTGCTGTCGAGGCACTGAAGCGCGCAGGCGCTAAGCTGCCGATTAAGACCCGAATCGTTCGGAAGGAGGATCAGTACTGATGTCGAACGGCATTCCCGCCCACGAGCTTCGCTCGCTGGATAACGATGACCTGGTTGCCAAGCTCAAGGAGTCTAAGGAGGAGCTGTTCAACCTCCGTTTCCAGAGCGCTACCGGTCAGCTGACCAACAACCGCCGTCTCCGCACTGTCCGCAAGGATATTGCTCGCATTTACACCGTTATGCGTGAGCGCGAGCTCGGCCTGTCTGCTGCACCAACCGATGGTGATGCAGCATGAGTGAGGAAAACATGAACACCACCGAGGCTGGCGCACGCAAGGTGCGCACCGGTTACGTCGTGTCCGACAAGATGCAGAAGACCATCGTCGTCGAGCTCGAGGACCGCAAGCAGCACGCCCTGTACGGCAAGATCATGCGCACGAACTCTAAGGTCAAGGCGCACGACGAGAACGAAGAGGCTGGCGTGGGCGACCGCGTCCGCATCGAAGAGTGCCGTCCGCTCTCCAAGGACAAGCACTACCGCCTGATCGAGATCATCGAGAAGGCTAAGTAAGACCCGTCAGCTGAGCAATCAGCTCGGGCTTTACGACGAGAACCCCGTCGCGGGAAACACGAAAGTGTTTTCTGTGGCGGGGTTTTCTGTTTGTGCCTGATGCAGATGGCATTCGGAATCTGGGTTAAGTGACAAAAAGTGTGTCCGCTCGGTGT
>NZ_KV795657.1:0-2694 GCF_001809065.1 Corynebacterium sp. HMSC055G02
TTTTTGTGGGGTGATGGCGTGCCTTTTGAAGAATGAGCCTGCGAGTCAGCGGCATGTCGCGAGGTTAACCCGTTTGGTGGGGTAGTCGTAGCGAAAGCGAATACTAACTAGTGTGTTGTCAGTGGCATGTCCTGGACCCGAAGCGGGGTGATCTACCCATGGCCAGTGTGAAGCAGAGGTAAGACTCTGTGGAGGCGCGAACCCACTTAGGTTGAAAACTGAGGGGATGAGTTGTGGGTAGGGGTGAAAGGCCAATCAAACTCCGTGATAGCTGGTTCTCCCCGAAATGCATTTAGGTGCAGCGTCGTGTGTTTCCTCCTGGAGGTAGAGCTACTGGTTGGTTTAGCGGGACTATCATCTTAGCGACATCAGCCAAACTCCGAATGCCGGTGAGGTCAGAGCACGGCAGTGAGACTGCGGGGGATAAGCTTCGTAGTCGAGAGGGAAACAGCCCAGATCGCCGGCTAAGGCCCCTAAGGGTGTGCTAAGTGGAAAAGGATGTGGGATCGCGAAGACAACCAGGAGGTTGGCTTAGAAGCAGCCATCCTTGAAAGAGTGCGTAATAGCTCACTGGTCGAGTGGTTCTGCGCCGACAATGTAGTGGGGCTCAAGTACACCGCCGAAGCCGCGGCAATCATCTTTTTGGTGGTTGGGTAGGGGAGCGTCGCGTGACTGCTGTGAAGCGCTGGGGTAACCCTAGTGTGGAGTGTGCGCGAGTGAGAATGCAGGCATGAGTAGCGAATGAGGAGTGGAAAACTCCTCCGCCGAATGACTAAGGGTTCCTGGGCCAGGTTAATCCTCCCAGGGTGAGTCGGGACCTAAGGCGAGGCCGACAGGCGTAGTCGATGGATAACGGGTTGATATTCCCGTACCCGTGTGTCCGCGCCCATGGTGAATCAGGGATACTAACCCACCTGAACACGCGCCGTTTACTAGCCTTTTAGGTTGGTTGGTGTGTGTGATGCTGGGGACCTGAACTGGTAGTAGCCAAGTGATGGGGTGACGCAGGAAGGTAGCCGTGCCACGTGATGGATATCGTGGTGTAAGCGTGTGGCCCGTGTTCTAGGTAAATCCGGAGCACATATAGGGTGAGGCGTGATGCGTACCCGTTTTGGGGAAGTTGGTGATCCTATGCTGCCGAGAAAAGCCTCTAGCGATGTGGATATACGGCCCGTACCCGAAACCGACACAGGTAGTCAGGTAGAGAATACTAAGGCGATCGGGAGAACTGTGGTTAAGGAACTCGGCAAAATGCCCCCGTAACTTCGGGAGAAGGGGGGCCATGACTGGTGACCGACGTGGTTGAGCTGGTTGTGGCCGCAGAGAATAGAGGGAAGCGACTGTTTACTAAAAACACAGGTCCGTGCGAAGACGGGTAAGTCGATGTATACGGACTGACGCCTGCCCGGTGCTGGAAGGTTAAGAGGACCTGTTAGACCCTTTGGGGTCGAAGCGGAGAATTTAAGCCCCAGTAAACGGCGGTGGTAACTATAACCATCCTAAGGTAGCGAAATTCCTTGTCGGGTAAGTTCCGACCTGCACGAATGGCGTAACGACTTCCCTGCTGTCTCAACCACAGACCCGGCGAAATTGCAGTACGAGTAAAGATGCTCGTTACGCGCGGCAGGACGAAAAGACCCCGGGACCTTCACTATAGCTTGGTATTGGTGTTCGGTTCGGTTTGTGTAGGATAGGTGGGAGACTGTGATGCCTCAACGCCAGTTGGGGTGGAGTCGTTGTTGAAATACCACTCTGATCGTATTGGACATCTCAACCTCGGCCCGTGATCCGGGTTAGGGACAGTGCCTGGTGGGTAGTTTAACTGGGGCGGTTGCCTCCCAAAGAGTAACGGAGGCGCCCAAAGGTTCCCTCAGCCTGGTTGGCAATCAGGTGTTGAGTGTAAGTGCACAAGGGAGCTTGACTGTGAGACTGACAGGTCGAGCAGGTAGGAAACTAGGGACTAGTGATCCGGCACCGGCTTGTGGAAGCGGTGTCGCTCAACGGATAAAAGGTACCCCGGGGATAACAGGCTGATCTTCCCCAAGAGTCCATATCGACGGGATGGTTTGGCACCTCGATGTCGGCTCGTCGCATCCTGGGGCTGGAGTAGGTCCCAAGGGTTGGGCTGTTCGCCCATTAAAGCGGCACGCGAGCTGGGTTTAGAACGTCGTGAGACAGTTCGGTCTCTATCCGCCGCGCGCGTAGAAACTTGAGGAAGGCTGTCCCTAGTACGAGAGGACCGGGATGGACGTACCTCTGGTGTGCCAGTTGTCCCGCCTGGGGCATGGCTGGTTGGCTACGTACGGAAGGGATAACCGCTGAAAGCATCTAAGCGGGAAGCCTGTTCCAAGATTAGGTTTCTTTTGAGGTCCCCTATAGATGATGGGGTTGATAGGCCGGATCTGGAAGCATCGTAAGGTGTGGAGGTGACCGGTACTAATAGACCAAACATTCAACACACAAAGTGTGAATTACAGGGTTTTTGCTCGCGTCCGTTATTCAGTGTCTGGCATGACACCACCCACCCAAAGTTGTGGTGGGGATGGGTTGTTGCCTGGTTTTTGTCGGTGGTGTTAGCGGTGGGGTCACGCCCGGTCCCATTCCGAACCCGGAAGCTAAGTCCACCAGCGCCGATGGTACTGCACTCGGGAGGGTGTGGGAGAGTAGGTCGCCGCCGGCATAATAATCTTGTTT
>NZ_KV795658.1:0-1447 GCF_001809065.1 Corynebacterium sp. HMSC055G02
CTCTCTGGGGCACAATGTGAAGTCTCGAGACATCGTTCCGGTTATGTCTCGAGGCTTCCTTTATTTTTGTTGCCCGGGGTGGGGTTTAGTTCGTTGTCTTTTTGGTTGTAGTAGATCTTGTCTGAGGTCAGTGTGTAGTGGGCTATGTGTTGCCCCGTGGCGGTGATTTTGATGTCTGCTGTGTTGTCTACGCACATGATGGTGATGGGCTCTCCGGCCCATCGGCGTCCGATATAGAGGCGTCTGAGTTGTCCGCCCCACCGCAGTGTCGTTTTGCCGTTTTTGGCGACTTTGTCGGTGCGCAGGCGGTAGTCATGAGTCTTGTTTCCTGGGCGGGGGTGCGCTTTGGGTAAAGCGTTGTAAGCCTCCGCAGGGGTACATCGGTTGAGTGCTCGGTGGGGGCGTTTGTTGTTGTAGTAGTCGATGATGTCATCGAGTTGTTCGTTGAGGTTGTCGATGTCTCTAGCTTGGGGTCTGTTACGTAGTGCCAGTTTGAGTGTGTAGTGGAATCGTTCAACTTTCCCTTGGGTTTGCGGGTGGTAGGGTTTGCCGTTTTTCTGTTCAATTCCTAGGTCTAGGAGGAGTTGTTCGAAGCCATTGCGTGCTGGGTTGGTGCGGTCGTTGCTGGTTGTGAATGCTCGTCCGTTGTCGGTCAGGGTTGATTGTGGGTAACCGTGGATGGTGGCTGTGTAGGTGAAGGCTTCGATGACGTGGGTAACGGTTGCGCTGTTAAAGGCTTGGCAGTGAAGTACATAGCGTGAGTGGTCGTCGAGGATTGTAAGGATGACGACGCGTTGGTGGCCTGCGATGGTCCAGTCGCTGTAGTCCATTTGCCATGTTTCGTTGGGTTGGTCTGCTTGGAATCGTATCCATGAGCTGCGGGGACGTTTTTGTGGTTGGGGTGTGATGTGTCCGTTGTTTTTGAGGATGCGATGGATCGTTGCTGTTGCTGGCAGTGGGGTTGTGTCTTCTTGCTCGAGGTGCCAGCGGATGGTGTGGGCTCCCGCGTCGGTGCCGCGGTTGGTTAGTTCGTAGCGTAATTGGAGGATGCGGTCGACTACGTCCGGGGCGGTAGCGCGTGGATTTGTATGAGGGCGTTTTGATTTAGGGGTCAGTGCCTCGATGCCGCCTTCGGTGTAGCGCTTTTGTAATGTTCGGATCCAACGCGTTGTCACTCCGAAGTGTTGGGCTGCTTCGGTTTGGGTCATGCCGGTGGCGAGCATGGTTTCGATGATGATTTTCGGAGCTGGTTTCTCCATGGTTTCAGCATGGAGGAACGATGTCGCGAGACATCAGTTTCGGCGTGTTTGGGGCAACTGTGGTGTGTTGCCGGGCACATCGTTTCTCGCCGGAACGATGTGACGAGACATGATGGTTCTCGGCACCGGAACGATCTCATGAGACATGCGGAACGATGTCACCGAACCAGACACTCTCTGGGGCACAA
>NZ_KV795659.1:0-37676 GCF_001809065.1 Corynebacterium sp. HMSC055G02
TTGTGTGGGGTTGGGTGCTGCGGCCCACTTTTGTACCTACGGGTAAACAGAATTAACTAGCGTTTTAGTGCTGCATTTTGCTGTTCGTATGCTTATTCCTATGCGGCGCGCTACGTCGGCGCCGTTTTAATTGCTCGACTCAGTCGGCTGTATCTTGGAATTCATGCGAGTGGGAATCGTGACTGGAGCATCTCGGGGCATAGGCGCCGTCTTTGCCGATAGACTTGGGCAGCTACGTCCAGACCTAGATGAAATTTGGTGTGTTTCTCGTAGCTACAACGATGATTCTTCCGGTGAAGACGCTGAGTTCTCGCAGAGGCAAGGTCCTCGTCTTCGATATCTTTGTCTAGATCAGTCCGATGATGATTTTGGCGATAAACTCCGGAATCATGTTGACCGCCATCACGCGACGATAGTTTATTTAATCCTCAATGCCGCGTATGCGAATTATGGCGATGTTAAAACCCAGGATTTTTCGCAGGCTGATCAAATGATACAGACGAATATTCGCGGTACGGTCGCAGCGGTTTACTCGCTAAACGATTTATTCGAAAAGAACGGCCACATCATTTTCGTTTCATCGATCTCAGCTGTAGCACCAACTCCAGGGCTGGCGGTGTACACAGCATCGAAAGCGTTTATTCGGCACTGGGGTATCTGCCTTGGAGAGGAATTGAAACCTAATGGTGTAACTGTAACTATTTGCTACCCGGGAAAGGTTAAGACCAAGGCGCTACGGGACGTCGTGAAGCAGGCGAAGTCGGTGAAGTTGCGTCTCATGCCGGAGCAGAATCTCAGTTATCTAGTGGAGCGCACGTTACGTGGAGCGGAGAGGGGTCGGGCGGAGGTAGCGCCCGGCCTATATGGCCTGGTGATGGCCCTATCCAAAACTGTGCCGAAACGTGTGGTGGCTCGATTCGCGCGGTTAGTTTGAGGCCGTCTAGATTCGCGGAATCAAACTTTCGTTTAACCCCCTGGGTTTGGTCCGTTTAGAAGCCAGCGTTATCTGAGTAGGCTACGAAGTATGCGTAAGTTATTCACAGCTGCTTCGGTGTATCTCGGTCTTGGTCTGTTTTCTGGCGTTTTCTATCGTGAATTTACCCGTGCGATGGATTTCGGGGATAAAACGCAGCTCAATACGCTGCACACGCATTTCCTTGTTCTTGGCACAATCTTTTTCTTGGTTGCGCTGGCATTGGATGGTCAATTCAATATTTCAGCTGTCAAGGGCTTTGATCGCTGGTTCATCGTTCAGAATGTCGGCATTGTTTGGACGATTGGCATGATGGTGGCTAACGGTATCGTGCACGTTGTTTCAGGCCCGGAGGCCTGGGGTGCGATGTACTCGGGAATTGCAGGACTCGGCCACATTATCCTGACGGTCGGCTTTGTGTGGTTCTTTATGCTTCTCAATAAGGCGCTGAAGAATCGTGAACGCGAGGTTCGCAAGGCCAACGCGGCCGTGTGAATTTCCAGTGGAAATGCGTGAGCTGGATTGCTGATTCGGCGTAGGCGATAAGGCGAAATAGAAACCCCGTGCAGAAACAATATCTGCACGGGGCGCTTTCATATAACGGCGACTATTCGTCTGCGATAGCGGCCAGGGGCGGTGTCTTCGCGGCTTTCTGACCAGGGCCGAGAGCAGCAATAATGCCCACAAGCGCAGACCCAAGCAGCATGAGAACGATCTGCAGCCACGGTACCGCGATAGTATTCAGGCCCTCATCCTTCAGCACGGTCAGAAGTGACCAGCCGAGGAACAAGCCGAGGACAATACCTACAACCGCGCCGAAAATGGAGATTTCCACAGATTCCAGGCGAATCATCCGGCGAATCCCCGAGCGTTGCAGGCCGACGGCCCGAAGCATGCCAATCTCCTGGCGGCGCTCGACAACTGAGAGTGCGACAGTATTGATAATTCCCAGAATCGAAATGATGACCGCCAGGGCCAGCAGAGCGTAGACGATTCCCAGCATGACATCGATAGAGGCATTAGCCAGACCCGCAAACTCCTTAGCAGTCATCACCTGTACTACGAGGTAGTCCGCAACTGCGTCGCTAAGCTTTTGCTTCATTTCATCCATGGAGCCGCTGTCTGCCGCGATGGAATCAGAAATATCGACGTAGGTCTGGAAAGGCAACAGGTGGCTGCTTTTGACATATTTATGGGCGGCTTCGTCGGAGACCATAATCGACTGGCCGGGATCACTTGTGTCAGCAAAAATGCCGGTGACGGGGAGCCGTGTTATGCCGCCTTTGGAAACAACTGCGAGTTCAGTGCCAACGTTCCAACTATTCTTTTTCGCTGTTGATTCGCTGATGACAATTCCCGCATCCGGCTTGGCCAGATCCAGGGAGCCCTGGATGGCGCGAGTGCCGTACCATTTGCCGACGTTGGAGTTGAAAACCGACGCATTACTAGATTCCGGTCCGACTTCAGTTTGTTCGCCGTCGGAAGCTATCATCGTGGCGGCTTCCTCAGGTGGGATTACCAGTAGCGCGCCAATCGACAAGGTTGCGGTGTCGTCGACACCATCGATATCCTTCACCGCATCCTCGACCCCAAGTGGCAGGGCCGAATGCGCGGTCAGAGGTGGCGAGAGCACGAAGTCAGCCGTCAGATTGGTCTCTGACCACTCATTGACCGCCTCCTTCATGGACACACCGAACATGCCAATCACAGTCACCAGCGCAAGCCCGAGCGTCAGTGCAAACGATGTGGTTCCCGTTCTGCGCGGATTGCGGTGGGAGTTCGTCGCCGCAAGCTTGCCGACGGTTCCAAAAGGCGCACCTACGACGCGCCCCAGTCCTCCGATCAGAGGCATGGACAGCGCGGGGCCGACAAGCCAGACGGAGGCTACGGCCATCACTGCACCGACACCAACGAAGATGGCACGAATCTTGGTTTCTGCGTCGTTCCACTGCAATGCCCAGGCAATGATTGCGATCGCGGCGGACGCCAGCACAGTACCGGTCCACGTCCTAGCACTGAGGCTATTGCTGGTTGTTTGATCCCCAGAGCGCATGGCTTCTACAGGAGGGACCGCGCCAGCGCGGGCGGCCGGCGTCCAGGCGGCGATCATGGTGATGGCCACGCCGACAAGGAGAGGAACGATGACTGCCACCGGTTCGAATGTCAGGCCATCGCCGGGCATGGAGATACTCATGGCATCGAGAAGCATGAATAGCCCCTGGCTCAGCCCAAATCCCGTGATGACACCTAGTGCGGAACCGATGAGGCCAACAATGAATGCCTCCAAGAGGACGGACGCAGTGAGCTGTCGTCGTGAAGCACCGAGGGCGCGGAGGAGAGCGAACTCCTTCATGCGCTGAGTGACCAGCATGGTGAAAGTATTGGAGATGATGAAGATGCCCACAAGCAGCCCGATGAGCCCGAAAGCGATGAGGAAGTAGTTGACAAAGCTTAAGGCAGAGGAGACACGTTCGGAGGCCTCCTCGGCGAGCTTAGAGCCTGCCTCTACCTTGAGCTCGGGGAATGCTTCTGCGACATCACGGGTAAGCGTGGCAGCGTCAGTGGTGGAATCGGCGGCGAGGGTGAACATGTCCATATGGCTGTCCGCGCCGTAGAGCTTGCGCCACTGATTCTGGGTGAAAAAGACCGCGAGGTAGCCGGTTTCGTCGATGGAGGTATCAGCGATGCCGACAACCTTCACCGTCGCCCGATCGAGGCGGGTGGCCACTTTGATTTCAGTGCCGACGTGGAGGTTGCCGAGTTCGGCGGTGGTGGAGTTGACGACCACCTCACCTGGTGTTTCCGGCGCGTGCCCCTCGGTAACCGTGACCTTGTTGCCCACCGCTTCGGCCGCTGGATAGTAGGGAAGACCCATCGATGGCGAACCATTGGTTTGAATCGGCTTGCCGTCGGCTCCTGTGGCCGTAATGCTGTTGTTGGGATCGCCAATGTTGAGGGCTCGGACCCCGGGGAAGCTTTCGATTTCCTGCGCGGTTTCTTCGGTGAGAGCACCGGGATTGTCAGCTGGGGCCGTCACCACCACGTCGACACCGTCATAAGCGGTACTCATTGCGCCCTTAAAGGCCTTGTCCAGCGATGATGTGAACACAAATGCGCCGGTGATGAAGGCTGTGCCCAGCACGACCGAAATAATTGTGAGCACGAGGCGCAACTTGTGCGAGGTGATATTACGCCAGGCGACGCGGCTTAGCGTGGAAGACGATGATGCCATGGGGAGAGATGACCTGCCTTCCTAAAGATTCTCAATATCTGCCATGCGCGCCAAAATATCGGCGGGCGTGGGGTTGCGAAGCTCGTCAACCACGCGGCCATCCGCGAGGAACACAACACGGTCTGCGTAGGACGCGGCGGTGGCATCATGCGTCACAATGACGACGGTTTGGCCGATGTCATCAACCGCATCGCGGAGAATCGTCAATACCTCACGAGATGAGTTCGAGTCCAAGTTGCCCGTCGGCTCATCGCCAAAGATGATCTCCGGCCGGCTGACAATGGCACGCGCACAGGCGACACGCTGCTGCTGGCCACCGGACAGTTCCGAGGGGCGGTGCGTAAGCCGTTCTTTAAGCCCGAGGCGCGTGGTGATTTCCTCGAACCACTGCTTGTCCACCTTCCGACCAGCGATATTGATAGGCAGGGTGATGTTCTCTGCCGCCGTCAACGTCGGCACCAGGTTGAAGGACTGGAACACAAAGCCCAGGCGATCACGCCGCAGCGCCGTGATTTCCTTGTCCGACAGCTTCGACAGATCCGTCGTGCCGATGTACGCGCTTCCCGACGTCGCGGAGTCCAAACCGGCCATGCAGTGCATCAATGTCGACTTACCGGACCCGGACGGGCCCATAATCGCGGTGAACTCACCAGCGGCAAAAGAGATATCGACATGGTCCAGTGCAGTAACAGCGGCATTGCCGACACCGTACTTCTTGGTGAGCCTCTCAGCGTAGGCCGCCGCTGGTGGGGCGGAATGTTCCAAAGAAGATTCAGCGGATGATTTAGCGGATTGTTGTGCATGCTTGGCAGACATGGGGGAGGGGGTTCTCTTCTAATTAGATTTGATCAACGGCGAATTAATATCCGGCAGCGAAAGCGGATTGAAAACGCCGCGGCGGGAATGGAACGTTCGTTGTTCACCAGTCACGGGGTCAGCGAAACTCATTTCTACACAGACCAGGTGCAGGGGCTCCGAGGTATTCTCGGCCTCCAGCGGCAGAATCTCCGGGTAGTACTGGTCACCCAGGATGGGAAAGCCCAGCTCACTCAAGTGCAGCCGCAGCTGATGAGTGCGTCCGGTGATGGGTTTCAATTGCCACAGCGCAACGCGACCACTGTCGGCAGCGAGGCCGTCGGCGTCCGAAGGCACGTCGACAAGCGAAATGTGCTCGATGATGGTGTGGGCGTTTGGCTCGCCCTCGAGAGTATAAGCCTGCATTTGGCCAGCAATCTTGTGCTGTCGCGTGCGCAACTCTAGCGGGGGCTCGGGCAGGGCTTCGCTGGTCGCGCCAGCGATGGGTGTGGGCGATGTCAGCGCGTGATAGCGCTTAGTGACTTCCCCAGATGCGAAAAGCCCCTGGTAGGCGCCACGAACTTCGCGCCGGGCGGTAAAGATGAGCAACCCCGACGTCAGTCTGTCGAGGCGATGCGCGGGAACCAACTCCGGATTTCCCAGCTCCCGCCGCAGGCGTACGACAGCGGTTTCCGTGATGTGTCGGCCGCGTGGCATCGTTGCCAAAAACGACGGCTTGTCGACGACCACAAGGTTGTCATCTTGAAAGACAATCGGCATCGGCCCCGCGATTGTGCGCTCCGGTGCCGGGGTGCGGTAAAACCACATTTCCGCGCCGGGCTTCACCATGTCATCCGGACTGTACGGCACTGAGTTGGCGCGAACGACGAGCCCATCTGCAAAGCGTTTAGCCACGGCCGCTTCATCATCGTCCGGGTGGCGGTGGGTTTGACCTGCGATAGCGCCTGTGAGCAGATCCCACGCACGGGTGGGGGCATCGCCACGACGCCCGGGAGCGGCGATGCGGGATGGGTTGAGCCCATTGCGAATGGGCAGTGGCATGCGACGCATACGGCTGACTTTAACAGGTGCCCCGGATTCATCTGGCGGGCAAGCGGAGCTGCTGTGGCAGAGCGGTGTTGGTATCGCCCCTAATGGCGTAGGTGGACAACATTCTGCCCTGTCGGTCGCAACATAATGGGGGTAGGGTGGAGGTGAAAGTAATAAAAAGGTTGGCTCGGAAGAGTTGACTAAATAGCAAAGCTTGTCCATTAAAATGGCGTCCAAGCAGGTGCGATAGGTGTAGCTGCGTTGCGGTCGGGCCGCGGAGAGCCAATTTTTATGGATCGCATAATAAGGAGGCAATCAATGCCAAGGCAGAACATCATTGTGTGCGCGGTCGATGGCTCGGAGGCATCCAAGACCGCCGTCAAGTGGGCCGCTAACACCGCAGTGAAGCGCGGTGAGCCACTCCGTCTGGTCAGCAGCTACTCCATGCCACAGTTCCTCTACGCAGAGGGCATGGTTCCGCCGCAGGAGCTTTACGACGATCTTGAGGCCGAAACCCTGGAGAAGATTAACGAGGCCAAGAAGATTGCCCTCGACTTCGCACCATCGGTAGATGTCAGCCACCAGATTGAAGAGGGCAGCCCGATTGACATGCTGCTCGACCTGTCTGAGCAGGCAACCATGGTGGTTATGGGCTCTCGCGGTCTGGGTGGGCTCTCTGGCATGGTCATGGGTTCGGTTTCCGCCGCTGTTGTTTCCCACGCATCGTGCCCGGTTGTTGTTGTCCGCGAGGACAACCTGGTCACCGATGAGACCAAGTACGGCCCGGTCGTTGTCGGCGTCGATGGCTCCGATATTTCCGAAAAGGCAACGGAGTACGCATTCCGTGAGGCCGATGCCCGTGGTGCAGAGCTGATTGCAGTTCACACCTGGATGGACATGCAGGTACAGGCTTCCCTGGCTGGCCTTTCTGCAGCTCAGAGCCAGTGGCAGGTTGTGGAAGAGGAGCAGAAGGCTCTGCTCGGCCACCGTCTGGAGAAGTACGCTAAGAAGTACCCGGAAGTGGCCATCAAGAAGGTTGTTACCCGCGACCGCCCGGTTCGTGCTCTGGCTGATGCCTCGGAAGGCTCGCAGCTGCTGGTCGTCGGCAGCCACGGCCGCGGAGGTTTCAAGGGCATGCTGCTCGGCTCCACTTCGCGTGCACTCCTGCAGGCGGCTGCTTGCCCGATGATGGTCGTCCGCCCGGAGACTGACGCCTAAAGCGCCCTTCGAGGGGGCTGAGAAAAGACGCCGGCGGCGGTCGTCGAGGCGCGGTTAGCGCCGAGAGTAGAAACCGTTACCGAATATTTATAAGTAGAACCTAGCCGGTTTCCGACAGGTGTCGGGGCCGGCTTCGGTTTATCCAAATGAGGCCTCTCGTCTGCATAAACCCTGTTTTCATGCAGAAAGTGCAGATTTTATAAGAGTTTTCCTGTGGCTATCCGACTGTTATCTCGCTAGTTTCTCAGTGGCCGAAATGGCCTGATAGTGCTTGCAGTGTATGCAAGAGTTTTCGGAAAGACTTATAGTTGAGTCAGAACGATTTCGGGAAAGGAATATCTATCATGAACGAGATTCTTCTTGCTGCCTCCTTTAGTCCCACGATGGGCTTCATCAGCTGGATTATCATCGGTGGTCTTGCCGGCTGGATCGGCTCTAAGATCATGAACACCGATGAACAGATGGGCGTCGTCCTGAATATCGTCGTTGGTATCGTCGGTGGTTTCTTGGGCGGTTGGCTGCTCACCCTGTTCGGCGTTGATGTCGCCGGTGGCGGAAAGTTCTTCAGCTTCCTCACCTGTCTGCTCGGCGCCGTGATCCTGTTGTGGATTGTCGGCCTGGTTCAAAAGCGCAAGTAAGCCAAGCAAAACAGCGCGACTATGCACGAAGCGTCGTAACGCTGCTATCTACTGGATAGTGAGCTAGAGCGCGGGGCATCTCATCAACATTGAGATGCCCTTTTTTTGTTGTGCGGTTGTCGTGAAGTTGGCGTTCTGCGATTGTCGCGACATCTGTTGGGGGCGGCAATCATCGCACGCTAAAGTAGGACTAGAGGCTGAAAGACTGACTAGTTTGTTCTTTTACAAAATCACAGTCGCAGATACGCCTACAATGGAATATCACAGACTATGAACGCCCTGTTCAGTGCTCTGAAAGCAATGGCGCTAATGCCGGTGTTTGCGAGTAAGCAGCTGTTAGAACGGGGTGTGACTTTGGAAGGACGAGAGGTACTGCCGTGGCAGAAGCGACAACGGGCAAGGGCGCAAAAGGCGGCCGCGCTTCCTCTCGCCGTCGTAACCGCCCCAGTCCGCGGGAGCGCCTCCTGGCATCAGCGACAACTCTGTTTACAACAGAGGGTATCCGCGTTGTCGGCATTGACCGCATCCTGCGGGAAGCTGATGTGGCCAAAGCCAGCCTGTATTCGTTGTTTGGATCCAAGGACAAGCTGGTCATCGCGTATCTGCAAGACCTCGATGCCAAATGGCGGGAGGCTTGGGAGCAGCGAGTGGCCTCGTTGGATACCCCGGCGGAGAAGATTCTCGCGTTCTTTGATCAGTGTATTGCGGAGCAGCCGGCAATCGACTTCCGTGGTTCACACTTCCAGAATGCGGCTAGTGAATATCCGCGGCCGGAAACGGAGTCGGAGCAGGACATCCGTCAGGCCGCAGCCGATCACCGTTCCTGGGTTTGGCAACAGCTACACACGCTGCTGACTGAAAATGAATCTAGTATGCCGTCTGCTCACGCAAATATGCTGTTGCTCTACCTCGACGGCGGCCTCGCGGGTGCCAAGATGTCCAAGGATCTGAACCCGCTGCAGATGGCGCGCGACCTGGCCCGTGACTTGGTCACGTAAATACCTAATTCCCTTTTTAACGCGCCCTAGTTCTCGCCTTTTGCTCACGGGCTAATCTCGGAAGCGTTTCCAGTCCGACTCCTTTGAGCCGGTGGCTTTCTTAACCATATTCTTCGTATTCTGGCCGAGCAGCATTCCCAGGTTCTTTGCAATCAGAATTGGTTTCGGCCGCTTCTGCGCCTTTTGTGCTTTCTCGGCTTGTCGTTTCATGTCGTCCCGCACTTTAGCCAGGCCGGGAAGCGGCGGAACTATACCCGAGGAAATCTTCATATCCTGCGTCAGGGATGGCAAATTGTCCTGAGCGCCAGGCCGCATCTGGGTCACCATGTAGCGAACCTTCGCAATTTTCAAAGCCTGGGCATATTCTTCTTCCTGCTTTGCTTTACGGCGGTCCCGCGATTCCTTCTCAATAGCGGCATATTCGCTCTTATACTGCTTTATTTTCCACGGAGCGAATGCGGATTTGATATAAAAGTGACGCTTGGCCTGCTTTAACTTCTTCTTTTCTTCCCGCTCCGATTCGTATTCACCCTTTTGGTGGTTTTGAAGAGTTCGGAAATCGTCCGTGAGCGGGTAGGTCTTTTCCACATAGCGGGTGAGAATGATATTTTGGGTCAGTGTCCAGAAGTTATTGGTGACCCAGTAGACAATTAGAGCCACAGGTGTTGGGCCAAAGAAACCCGCGAAGAGGATCATCAGCGGTGCGTAGATAAGCATTACGCGCATGAATTTGCTGAGGAATACACTGACGCTATTGGAATAGTCGAGAGTGCGCTGCAACCGGCGGTAGGAAATGACCAAGTTAAAACCGGTGAAAATGGCCGCTGCCACGATGCCGATAATGCAGAAAGTTAACAGCGAATCATGATTGCCCCCAAGGATTTGTAGTTGCTCCGGGTCCATGCGCAGATATGCGGGTAGAGGCTGTCCCAAGAATGTCGCGCTCAGAAAGTCGGAGATCTCATCCTTAGAGATGAATCCGACATTATGAGACGCAGGCAGCCCAGGCCCCTCAGACGCCCGCAGCATGTGCCTCAGCATGCGAACAAGGCCCATAATCACGGGAATCTGGACGAAGAGGGGCGCCAGCATTACGGAGGTCTTAATCCCCTCTGCTTTGCGCATTTCCTTGCTGGCAAAGTTTACGTATTGTGGCGAGTTCGGCTCGATGCTCCTGCGGTAGCGCTCCTTGAGCATAAAAAGCTGCGGCCGTAGGTTGGCTGTCTTGCGCGCCGAGATAAATTGCTGGAACGCGAGAAACGCTAAAGCGCCACGCACCGTAAACACCAGCAGGAAGAGAGAAAGCGTCCAGGACAGAGAAGACGGCAGGTGAAACACTGAGGCCAGTAAAAGGTGCCACGCCTTAAGGACAAACGAGACCAGCCAAACGAATGGTTCCAAAATGACCACGGGCCGACTCCTCCATGTCAAGGATAAGAAAAGTAAGACAACCGGATGAGGCCGGTGTGCCAATTCCAGCCGCTATCCTAGCGACTCGAATTACCTGCCCCAACTTTAAAACAGGGCCCCGCTGTGGCGGGACCCTGTTTTAAAGATAGTAAAGCTGGGTGAAACCCAGTGGAAGGCAAACGGACCTGGGTGAGAACTAGTTAGCGCTCTCGTACTTTTCAATAATGTGCTTTGGCAGCGCACCACGGTCTGCAACATCCATGCCATTCTCTCGTGCCCACTGGCGAATCTTGCGATTGCGATCACGGGCCTCAGCGGCATTGGGATTAGCGGAAGAGCGCTTACGCGGAGCTACAACCGTGCTGTGATCAATGGAAGCTTTCGCAATATACGGTTCTAATACCTGCTCGAACTTCTCTGCATTTTCCTGAGAGAGGTCGAGAATGTAGTTCTTACCGCGGAAAGAGAAACGAACGACTTGGTGATCTGCGGAATCAAGCGGAGTCCCATCGAGGTCGTCGATGTACTGAATTAGTTCGCGGCGTGCCATAGAATCCCTGCCTAAGCTTGGTGCTGAACTTGTAATAATGAAGAAGGCTTACAGTGAAACTTCAATACGGTGAAACTTCAAATTAATATCGAGCCCTTTTTTCTTTCCCCCACAGTATAAGTGCAAAGAAATTTAATGTCTATTGACGATAATTGAGCTCGATTGTGCAACTTATATTGAATACATGGTTTGTTAATAATTCGATTAATTGTGCACAAGAACTTGGGGTAATAAAAAGACGGCCCTGCATGTTGTGCAGGGCCGTCGTGAACAGCAACTACGCCACTGAGGGCGCAATGCGGGGTGCGCTCTCGGTAGTCGTCGTAAAGCGAAAGGACGAGAAGGCGCTTAAGCCTGGGTCATGCCCTGACCCGGCTTGCCGCGGTAGGTAGCGGCGACGAAAAGCGGCTGGTTCGGTTCTTCCTTGACCTCGACAAGGCGGTACTCAGAGGTAACGTCCTCGCGGCCGAAGTAGACGGCAGTGTAGCCGTGGCGGTCGAACTCGAGGTAGTTGACGTACGGGTTCGCAGCCTTGAGTCCAGCGGTAGCAGCCAAGGAAATCGGGTTGTCCTGAGGCAGCTTCACAATGTCATCGATATTCGGGGCGCTGACGGAAGTACAGACAATCTCAATAGCGGCAATGCCGGCACTCGGGTACTCGCCCGGGACCTTCGGTACGTTGCAGTTCCAGGAGGAGTGAATATCGCCGGTGAGGAAGACAACGTTGTCGTAGCCTTCCTTATCCATGATGTTGATCAGCTTACGACGCTCAGCAGCGTAGCCATCCCACTGATCCAAGTTGTACGGCAGGCCGTCCTGAGGCAAGCTCAGCAGCTCGGTGACAGCGCGGGTGGCCTCCGGATCCAGCGGCGGAACCAGCACCGGAGTGAACATGACGGAGTTGCCCACGACACGCCACTTTGCGCTCGAGGAACGCCACTGGCCGAGCAGGTAATTGAACTGCTCAGAGCCGAGCATGGAGCGGTTCTCATCATCGGTCTCGCCAGCGCGGATGAACTTCAGCTGCTGGTCACGGTAGGTGCGCAGGTCCAGCATGGTCAGGTCGGCGAGATCGCCGAAACGGAAGCTGCGGTAGAGCTTTCCGCCCTGGGAGAACGGGACCGCGCGAACCGGCAGCCACTCCAGGTACGCCTGGATAGCGGCGTCGCGGCGGGCAATGTAGTCGCCTTCGGTCTCCGGGTCGTGGTTCTCAGCGCCACTGTGCCAATCATCGTTGGCGACCTCGTGGTCGTCCCAGGTCACAATCCACGGCTTTGCGCGGTGAGCTTCCTGCAGGTCCGCATCGGTACGGTAGGTGGCGTAGCGCAGGCGGTAGTCAGCGAGAGAAATGATCTCGTGAGCCGGCTTGTGGTCACGAACCGGGCCCTTGCCGGAGTAGCCACCGGCCTCGTACTCGTAGATGTAGTCACCGACACACATAATGATGTCGATGCGGTCATTTTCCGCCATGTCGCGGTAAGCGGAGAAGAAGCCACTTTCCCAGTTAGCGCAGGAAGTCAGCGCGATGCCCAGGTGATCTGGCGAGGAGTTCACCGGCGGCGCAGTGCGAGTCTGGCCAATCGGGGAAACCTGGCCCGCGTGATCACCAGCGGTGACGGTAAAGCGGTAGAAGTAGTAGGAATCAGCGGAGAGACCCTTGACATCGATCTTGACAGTGTTGTCAGCATCCGGGTCGGTGTTCAGGGCACCAGAGGCAACGATGTTGCCGAAGCCCTCATCAGAAGCGACTTCCCACTTCAGTGCAACAGGACGGCCCTGGTTTGCACCTGCGGTATCGCCTGGGTGTGAGGTCACACGAGTCCAGATAAGAACCGAGTCCGGCAGTGGGTCGCCAGAGGCCACGCCGTGTTGGAATACCTGAAAACCACCGGAACCGCCAGCATTAGCTGGGGACTGTGACTCAGGATTGGCCCCCGCACTGGTAGCGGTTGCCAGGCCGATGGCTCCGGCAGCAGCACCGGTAGCGCCGGCACGCAGTACGGCACGACGAGAAGGGGTGAATGGCTTTTGGGCTGTTGCGTCGCTGTACGAGACCGCACCGTTCAGATTCGAGGCTGCAGTCTGAGATTTATCTGAAGATGGCATAGCCCTCATTACAGTAGTTCTCAGTCCGTAGCGCCATTGGTGGGAAAAAATAGCCCGATACGGGGGTAATAAGAGCAAAAGCGCGACTGTTGCTGTTCAACAACAGTCGCGCTCAATTCGATGAATCTCGGCGAGTGGCCTCAACCTGAAGCGGCCGGGTTTACGCGCCCAGCTCCGAAATAATCTGGCGGTCCAGCGAATCCAGCTCCGCGGTAATGGAGTGGTGCGCGCGACGACGCTGCTCCGGGGTCATCTTCTCGGCAGTATTAATAGCATCAGTCATGACATCCAGACGCGAGTTGGCGTCCTTGATAAAACCATCGATGCCCTTGGCGCCCGACTTACGCAGCTCCGTCAGCGAACCGCGAGTAGCCTCAATGCGGGCCAGCAGCGGTGCACCGTGCCCCTGGTAACGAGCGGCATCATTAGCGGAAACACCGAACTTCTGCGCGGCCGACGAGTGTTCACGGCGCTGAATGGCAGTGATAGCGCGGTAGGCCAGCGGAACCAGCACCGGTACCAGCAGGCGCGCGCCACCGATCCACGACTTTGCCTTATCCTTGTTGAAGCCCTGGCTGCGCTGCTGTGCCAGGATCTTCTCGGCCATCTTGGTCTGGTGACGCTGCTTGGCAGCCAGCGCCTTCTTCTCGTCCTTGGCACTTGCCTTGCGGATCTTCTCCGCGCGCTTCAGAGCACGGTTTTCCAGCTTGAGTTCCTTCTTACCGAGCTTTTCCTCAGAACGAACGCGGCCAGCGGCCTCCTTCAGCTCCAGCTTGTGCTGGTGCTTCTGGTCGCGCTTAGCGGCCTTGACCTCAGCCTTGTGTGCCTTGCGATTAAGTCGAGCTGCGTGGCGAGCCTCTTCCTTAGCCTTCGCCTTGGCAGCCTTCACCTGCTTGGCGGTTTCGCGCCGACGCTCACGGATGTCACCCAAGAAGCTCATTTTTTCCTTCGCCTAGTTGCTCGCAGATAGTCCCTCCGGAAAAGCGGGGCGGAAAACCCTTAAACCCCACCGCGCCGGAGTGCGCTTGCCAGATGCAGTGGCTGCATCACGATTCTTGCTATCCAAGCTTAACGTGAAACTTCCTACCGAGTGGCGATACGCTAATTCTCATTGTGACTGATTCATCCGTTTCGCGCCCGCTTCTCCACGCGAGCGACCTCATCGGCTGCCGCTACCGGCTGAGCCTCGACCTGCGCGAGGGGCGGCTAGTCGAACCTGCTTCTCACCACGAGCACCGCTTGCCGACGTCCATCGCGTCCATCCCCGGCCTGTACACAGTGACCTCGGGGCCGGACGCTCACCTGGATACCCTTGAGGCCATCGCCCGTGGAGAAAGCGTCATCGCCGGTGGCGTGCTCATGCATGAGCGCCCGATTCCCGGTGGGGTGTACTCGGGAATCGACGAGATTTGCCACCCCGATCTGCTGGTCAAGGTCGATGATTCACCGCAGACGACCTCTCCGACGTACATGCCGGTCCTGGTTGTCACACGGCACCTGCTCTCTGCGCGCAAACAGGGCCGGCGGCGTAAGCCGTCGTCAAGCAATGCGGCGCGTGCGGCGGCGATGCAGGTACGACTGCTGGGCGTTGACCGGCTCGGGCGTGATGGTGTGATGGGGCGGACCCTGCGTCAGGCGATGGTTGTCACGGATGAGTGGAAGCTACGGCATTACGGACCTGATGCTGTGAAGCTGGGGCAGGCGGCGGCGATGCTGCACCGGCTGGGCGTGTCCTGTGGCCTGGTGGGGGCGATTAGTGCCACCGGAATGAATCTGGATACACGGCATATCGTCATTGCTGATGAGGGTTCGCGCGTGGCCTCGTACCGGATGGCGTTGCGCGACGCGCGTGATGCCGTCGCTGCCACTCAGGGGCGACCGTCACGATTTACGCCGGGCACCTGGCCGCTGGCGCCGCGGCGCATCCGGGAGTGCCGAACCTGCCATCACCACGACCGTTGCTTCGATGAGCTGACCGCAAGTGACGACATTTCCCTCCTTCTACCTGGGGATAAGTCCATGCGGTTGCGCAGCGTGGGCATCGACACGGTCACGGCATTGGCGCAGGCGAGTACCAACACTCCGCACGTCAGCAAGGAGCAGGTGTGGATGGCGAGGGCGCGGCTTGCCGACGTCGACGCGCTCCGGGTAGCCGCCAAGACATCGGCCCCGCGTGGCGATGTCGAGATGGACATCGATATGGAGGCGTATCCCAACGATGGCGCCTACCTGTGGGGAACGTGGGTGCCTGGGGAGGACTACCGCGGGTTTATCACCTGGGAGCCACCGGGGCCAGAAGGGCTCGGTGGCACGGCAGAGGCCAGGAACTTTGCGATTTTCTGGGATTACCTGATGCGTCGTCGAAATGCGGCGCATGAACAAGGCAAGACCTTCCGCGCCTATTGCTGGGCGGCAGAGGGTGAGAACTATTGGCTGCGTCAGAGCGCCACCCGGTTCGGCGGCCAGGAATTTGTGGTGCCCGCAGATTCGGCGGAGCTGGCTACAGGCGATGCGGCTGGTTCCAGTTCCGAGGCAGCTGGCCCGACAAAGATTGTGCGGGTGCCGACCCGCGAAGAAGTGGACAAGTTCATTGCCTCGGAGGACTGGGTGGACATGCTGAAGGTCGCCCGTCGCCAGATCCTCTCCACCGTCGGCATGGGGCTTAAAGTCGTGGCCCCGTGGTCGGGCTTCCACTGGCGCGACGCCGATGTTGACGGCGAGGCATCGCTGGATCTGTATCGCATTGCGACGGCCACTGACCTTGACTTTGTCTCGGAACAGTCCTTTGAAAAGCTCACGCAAGCCGAGGCTCGCGCCATGCTGCTGCGCTACAACGGCGATGACTGCCGATCGGTAGCCCACGTCCGCGACTGGCTGGATTCACAGCGCGCGGCCGCGGACCTGCCGCATGGGGATGACCTGCCGGTTCCTTAGCGCGCTAACCACGCGCCCACGTGCCGCGCCGGGCGAACTTAGGTGAGACCTTCTTCATCGCAGCATTGCGAATAATGGCCGTGTTCTTGCGGGCTAACAGCAGCAACTGCTGTGTGCGCTCGGCACGGAATGTTGAGCGAGGCGATCGGTGCACATCGCGGAAAAGTCGCTTGGTCGCCGCCAGCTGATCCGGCGAACGCGTCGCCAGCTGTGCCAATTTCTCCTTGGCCAGCTCAAGCGCAGCGTCCTCCGTGTCCACGGCCCACGTCGCCAGACCAATCTCAGTTGCTTCCTTGCCGTTGAGTTCTTCGCCAGACATAGTCAGCCAACGTGCAGTATCGGCGCTGACCTCGTCGAGAATGGTTCGCATACCGGACATATCCGGAATCAGCCCCCACTTCGCTTCGAGGATTGACCACTTGGCATCGCTCGTCGTAATGCGGAAATCAGCACCTAGCGCAATCTGTAGACCACCGCCGTAACAGTGCCCATGCACCGCCGCAATGACCGGCACCGGCAGGCGTCGCCAGTCCCAGCAGGCGCGCTGGAACAGGTTTGTGCCGTGGATATCGGGGACGAATGAGCGCAGAATGCGCGAGGGCTTCTTAAATGCCGACGCGAAATCGAGCCCAGCGCAAAACGATTTGCCCTCGCCACGTAGGATTACGCCACGCAGATCACGGTCAGCTGCCAGTTTCCGGGCGACGGCGGACAGCTCGGTCAGCATCTCAAGTGTTAGACCGTTGAGTTTGTCTCCGCGGTCCAAACTGACGACAGCGATTTTCGCCGCCTCTGAATCAGCTACGGCGAGGTATTCATAGGCGACGTTGACATTGTTGCTGGTGTTCATGGGCACTAACGCTAAACGACGGCTACGTGTGCCGCCTGGGAAATACCAAAAGTGGTCTCAAACAAGACACAAAAAACCGACCCGCTGAGGGTAAGCCCCGTCAGCGAGCCGGTAAGCCATCTTTAGCGCGCGGCAGGGACGCGTAAAAAGCCGCGCGCTGTTAGCTGAAATTACTTGGCAGCTGCGAACAGCTCTGCAGCGTAATCCCAGTTGAAGACGTTCCAGACAGCCTTGACGTAGTCAGCCTTGACGTTCTTGTACTGCAGGTAGAAAGCGTGCTCCCACATATCCAGCAGTAGAACCGGCTTCAGGTTGATGGACAGGTTGCCCTGCTGATCCGTCATCTGCTCAATAACCAGGCGCTCTGCAATGGTGTCGTAACCCAGAACAGCCCAGCCGGAGCCCTGCAGGCCCAGAGCAGCAGCGTTGAAGTGAGCCTGGAACTTCTCGAAAGAGCCGAAGTCGCGCTCGATAGCCTCAGCCAGCTCACCGGTCGGCTGGCCGCCACCGTTCGGGGACAGCAGCTTCCAGAACAGGGAGTGGTTGGTGTGGCCACCCAGGTTAAAGGCCAGGTCCTTGGACAGGCCGGTAACAGCTGCGAAGTCGCCGGACTCGCGAGCAGCAGCGAGCTTCTCCAGAGCAGCGTTGGCGCCGTTGACGTAATTAGCGTGGTGCTTGCTGTGGTGCAGCTCCATAATCTCGCCGGAGATGTGCGGCTCCAGAGCGTCGTAAGCGTAATCCAGCTCAGGAAGTTCGTACTTAGTCATTAGGAAAATTCCTCCTCAACACGTTTTTAGGTTGTGCCGTCGATGGTACTCAAGATGAGTGGATGCGCAACCATTTAAGCAATACAATTAATGCGAAATTCATAAAAAATGCTGTTCAGGGATATCTGTCACAAGTTTATGAACGCGGCGGCTGAGTGCGGCGAATCCACTTACTCACGCGCTTGAAGCGCATTCCGGCTGCGCCACCCAGGTCGTCGTCAAGCGGAATGTCGAGGATGGAAGCCCACGTTGGCAACATTTCTTCCTCGTACCGGTGGCCGTGACCACCGGGGACGGTGACGGAGGCGAGGCCGTCGATAAGCACCTGCCAGAAGGTGACGAACGGATGCCAGCGCATGGAGGGGAGAACATCGCGGCCGACGCGCTCTGCAAGCCAGTCGGGGCGGCGCCAGGCCAGTGGGTAATCCCACCAAACGATGGGGTCAGAGGCATGCTGCAGGAATGCGACGCGCGGGAATTCCCACGGCCCGAACTTGGTGCCATAGAAGGAGTGGTACAGCTCGTCGGGGCGCGTAGCGAAGCGGATGTTTCGCCCCTCGTCGATGACTGGAGCGATTTCCGGAGACCCCTTTGTCCGACGGTGCGTCAGCTCTTTCCACATCGCGGAGAACTGTGGTGCGCCCGTCCAGACAGCACCGTCGACGCGTGCGAGCATGTCAGCGGAATTCTCGAATGCGCCGAGCCCGCCAAACCCGCCGAGGGATTCACCGGCGACGTAGACCTTTGGCCGGTCGTTCTCCGGCATCTTGTCGACTTCCTGCAACACCCGATGGATAAGGGTGTGGCCAGCCGCGATTGGGGTTTCGTGGTCCGTTAGCCATGCCACTGGGGAGGGGAGGTCAGAGTACTGCAGAGCGACAGTGGCGCAGTTGCCAAGGGTCAAGAACTCTGCAGCCTGCGCCGACCACGGTGGCACCCAACCGGTGCCGGTGGTGGTGAAGACAACCAGATGATCGCGCCGAAACGCGCCGGTGCGGTGCATCTCGCGGATGATGAGCTCCGCCTGTTCCCGCAGAGAACGACCTGGCACCTTGCCCGCATAAATGCGGATGGGTTCCTGCAGTTCGGAGAGCGGCTTGCCAGTGACCACCGCCAAATCTCGGGCACGGGGGCCTTCGGCGACGAAGACGCGCCCCTCGGCGCCGAGTGCGTACCACGGCTCCAAAGACCATGGACTCCCGGAACGTTCCGGCTCCCAGGGCTGCATGCGGCCTGGAACTACCAGGGTATTCAGGTATCGGGACTTCTTGGCGATGGACTCCAAAGTCCGACGGATAAGCAGTCGATCAATGCTGGCGGCCACGGCACCACCGACGATGGCACCGCTGAGAACCGGGGCGAGACCGCGCGGCAGCCAGGGGCGGAGGTTGTCCCGCAGTAAGTCATAGCCGCGATTGGCCAGCGCGGAGAGCCCCCGAGTGGTCAGGTAGAGACCACTGGCAATCATTGTGGAGGCGAACTGGCTGCGTGCGGATTCCTGCTCATCCTTGCCCACCAGGCGGCCAATTTCGCGCTGCTGGGAAATGGAGCGCAGCCACAGCGCCGCGGTGGTGGCCGTGGTGGCAACATGCCAGGTCACGGCCAGTGCGCGCTCGTGTCGAGGTGCCGGCGCAAAGCGGCTGAGCGGAGTGCTGGCCAGACGCCGCATCGTCGTGTTGTAGCCATAGCCGATAGCCACCCCGGTGACATGGCCCGCCAGCTGTGCCAGGAAGGTCACAGTAACGGTGGCGATCCGAGTACGCGGCATCAGCGAGGGGCTAAAGGCAGCCCATGACGCAATTTCTGCACCAATTAGACCGGGGTTGGAGGGAATGCCCGCTCGCAGTGCGCTGCGGATAGTGCCAGGGCCGGTACCTAGGAGGCGTTCGCGAAAGACTTTGGTCGCCATCAGACTGCCGGTGCCGACTGCGCCCAGCGCTTTGGCCATGCCAGCTGTGCCAGCGACTCCTGTAATTCCCGTTCGCGCTGCTCGTGCAGCTCGCACTGTCCTGGTGGTTTCGATTGGCTGAGCTACAGGTGTGTTGCCCGTAGACGCAATCGAGGGCGCAATCGAAGTAAATGCGCGACGCAGGAATCCCATAACTCCCATCATGGCAAAATTTTTTCCACGGGGTTTATTCATCTCGCGCCAGTTTTCCGCACAAAGCGTAGCCTGTGGGGTGTCGCAACGTTTTCCGAATCGGTTGAGAAGGATCCGAGGGCTATGAAGCTATCCACAGGAAATAAGGTCGTGCTGATCGGCGCTGGCGACGTCGGCGTGGCATATGCGTACTCACTGGTCAACCAAGGCACTGTCGACCATTTGGCAATCATTGACATCGACGAAAAGAAGACGATGGGCAACGTCATGGACTTAAACCATGGCGTCGTGTGGGCGTCGTCGCGCACCAAAGTCACTCAGGGCACGTACGCCGACTGTGACGATGCCGCGCTGGTAGTCATCTGTGCAGGCGCAGCACAAAAGCCCGGCGAGACTCGCCTACAGCTGGTGGACAAGAACATGAAAATTATGAAGTCCATCGTCGATTCCGTCATGGCCAGCGGTTTTGATGGGCTCCTACTGATCGCCTCCAACCCCGTCGACGTACTCACATACGCCGCGTGGAAGTACTCCGGGCTGCCACACAACCGTGTCTTCGGCTCCGGCACCATCCTGGACACCGCACGTTTCCGTTACATGCTGGGTGAATACTACGATGTTTCCCCGATGAGCGTGCACGCATACATCATTGGTGAACACGGCGACTCCGAGCTGCCGGTGTTGTCCAGCGCCAACGTTGCAGGCGTCAGTCTGTCCAAGCGCCTCGCCGCCGACCCCGCGCTTCACGACGAGCTGGAGGACATCTTCATCCGAACCCGTGATGCCGCCTACGAGATTATCGATGCCAAGGGCTCCACTTCCTACGGAATCGGTATGGGTCTGGCCCGCATTACGCGCGCCATTTTCCAGAACCAAGAGGTAGCTCTGCCGGTCTCCGCATACTTGCAAGGTGAATACGGTCATGAGGACGTGTTCATCGGAACACCAGCCATTGTGAACCGTCGAGGAATTCGCCGCGTTATCGAGCTTGAGCTGGACGAATACGAAAAGAAGCAGCTGGACAAGTCCATTCAGACGCTCCGAGATGTGCAGGATCCATTCTGGAAGTAACTGCTGGTAGCGAGAGTAGATGTCTTCTCGACATGCGCTTTCGGCCGTCTCATTTGAGAATGAGAATGCCCACCTTCTATTGGCCCGCGTGGCCGACTCTGGCCAACGCTTCGTCTTCAACACAGGAGTGCCTTCTCTATGGCAGCGCAGAGCCCTCAAGACACAGCAACTGACAACACTGAAAGCGGCGCGGCCGTACCGCGTCTGGATGACCTCATCAGCAAGGTCACTGATCTGATCACAGAGTTGGACGACGTCTCGGTGGAGGCTTCTGCACTGCTCGCAGAGGTGCCGGAAGAGCGCCGTCGGCACGCGGAAAACCTGCTGCACTACGCACACCTGCGCACAATTGACATCCGTGAGCTGCAAAACAGCTTGCACGACCTCGGCGTGACCAGTCTGACCACGGTGGAGACTTTCACCCGGGGGCGCCTTGAGCTCGCTCTCAACGCGCTGTTGGCGCTGGCGGGGCGCACCTCAGACATCGATGTCGCCCGCATTATTGCCGACGATGAGCGCGCGGATATTGCCCTGGATAACAACGCCACCGAGCTGTTCGGTCAGGAGCGCGCGGATGTCACTTCGCACATTATGGTGACCCTGCCCGCCGAGGCCGCCGACGATGCAGAGTTGGTGGAGAGCTTCGCTGCCGCTGGCATGGATCTCGCTCGCATCAACTGCGCCCACGACGGACCTGAGCAGTGGAGCCGCATGATTGACAACGTCAATGCTGCAGCTGAGAAGGCCGGTCGCCGCATCTTCGTGTCCATGGATCTGGCTGGTCCGAAGCTGCGCACGGGCGATATCGAACCGGGGCCGCGTGTGGGGCGCGCCCGTGTTGTGCGTGACGACGCTGGCACGGTCATCTCCAAGTCCAAGATTTGGCTGACTCCGCGACTGGATGAGCACCCCAAGCCAGCTCCGAGCGATTTGCCGGGGCGTCCCGCACTGCCGTTGGAAGCAGATCAGGGGTGGTTGGAACAGCTGCAGCTTGACGATGTCATTACGCTGCATGACTCCCGCTCGGCGAAGCGTCACTTCACCGTTGTGCGCATCGACACCGACTCCGAGGGCGAGGTCGAGGCTGTCCTCGCCGAGGGCGAAAAGAACGCCTGGATTGCCGAGGGAACACACCTGCGCAGCAACTACGAGGTCACGCGCGCTGGTGGTGTGCCACCGACCGTGCAAAAGCTGCGCTTCTACACCGGTGATGAGTTTATTCTCACCAGCGGCGAGGAAATCACCACCATTCCACGCACAAATGACGAGATTCCTCGTGTCTCCTGCTCGCTGCCGTCTGCCGTGGCAGCTCTGAAACCGGGCGATCCGGTACTTTTCGACGACGGTGCACTTGGCGCTGAGGTGGTTGAGGTCTCCGAGACGTCGTCAAGCGAAGATAGTCACGTCGATGCCCGGCTGCGTGTCCTGCGTACGAAGCCGAATGGTCAGCCGCTAGCGGCGCATAAGGGCATCAATCTGCCGAACACCGACCTGCCGCTCAATTCGCTTACCGACGAAGACATTGAGCACCTGCGCTTTGTGGTGGAGCATGCGGATATTGCTGCGGTGAGCTTTATTCGCACGCAGGGGGATGCTGAGTACGTCTACAAGGTGCTCGATGAGATTGCGGCGGAACATGAGGCTGCGGGCCGCGAGGACCTGGCGTCGAAGGCTCGGAATCTGGGTGTTGTGCTGAAGATTGAGACTATTCCGGCATTCCAGAATCTGCCGGGAATCATCATCGCCAGCATGAAGCGCGCCAAGTCCGGTCTGATGATTGCTCGTGGTGACCTGGCTGTGGAGCTGGGCTTCGACCGTATGGGTGAGGTCCCAGGCCAGATTCTGACGCTGGCGCAGGCAGCCGGTGTGCCGACCATTCTGGGTACTCAGGTGTTGGAGAACATGGCCAAGGCCGGCCTGCCGTCCCGCGCGGAGATTACCGATGCGGCCTTCGCCCTGCGTGCCGAGTGCGTGATGCTGAACAAGGGGCCGCACATTACCGAGGCCATCGCGATTTTGAACAACCTGGCCCGGAAGATGGGACGTTCGCAGCGTAAGAGCCGCATCATGCTGCGGAAGATTCGCAGCTGGTCGGACTAGTGGCTGGGGTAGGGGCCGGGCTAGTTTAGGTAGGTTAGGGGGAGCGCACTTAAAAACACCGTGGGAGAAAAGACTGCGGAAGAAGCCGGCCGCGCGTACGAGAGGAGCCCTGCGGAAAATGTCTAATGAACAGGCAGAAAACGCGGGGTGGGCTGTGCCGCCGCAGTCTCCAAAACAGCAGCCACAGCAGTCCCCACCTCAGGTGGTGCTGCCACCGCAGCAGAGCTGGCAGCCGGCTGTCTCGGATTCGGCCATCACCGGTGCGACACCGCGCTGGAAGGCCGATGAGATTGTTCGCAAGCGTGCGGACAGCGTCTTTCGATGGGCAATGAGCGGCGCTGGAGTATTCGCCGCATTTACCGTATTCATCTGGATGAGCATTCTGAGTCCAGGTCAGGATCTGGTGGTTTCCCTCCTCGGCGAACTGGGAGCATGGGCTTTCGGTCTCTGCGGAATGGTTTCCCTCATTGGGCTGGGTTTTTCGGTCTACAAGACCCTCCAGGTGCTGCGTGACCGCGCAACGTATGCCCGCCCACTGCTGTCGCGCACGGCAACGGATGTGCGCACGATGCACATGTGGTCAGTGCGCAACATCACGGGACCCGTGGTCGCGTTGGCTGAAACAGGAGTCACTGCCGTAATGGGGCCAGGTCGCTTTATCTGGTATCTGGCCTGCGTTTTGTGGCCACTTGCAACGGGTTGGTTTATCGCTGCCGACGTGTCCAGGACGTACTTCCAGGCCGGAATCATCACTGTTTTAGCTTGTGTGACAACTGCCCTTACGGCTCGGCTACTCCGCTACGTGTTGGCTCCCGAGGAAGTGCATCGCAACATTCCCGTTGGGGCAGGTCGCGAGCGCACCCAGCCCGGTTTTTGGTCCAAGGGCTTCATCCCCAGCGAAGCTACCGATGAACAGGGGGAGGCGGGCGCAATGGCCGTCGACAAGCAGCTTTTCGAAGGAACGGCGAGCGAATTCGTCGACGATTTTTATAAGTAGCCCAGGCAGTCGCGAATTACGGACTGCGAATAGGTATTCTGTGGCCTTGTGGGAAAGAAATCTCGTAAGAAGAATAATCAGGCCCCGGAGGGCATGAGCCGCCGTCAGGCGAAGCTGGCAGCCCGCGCTGCTGAGCGTGCAGCGTTGCTGGGCAATCCGCGTCCGTTCAAGGACTTCGACGAAGAGGCTGACATCGTGGCTGTCCGCGAGTTCGCACCGGCTGTGGTCATTCCGGTCACGGTCGCTGACGCTGAGCGTGACATCAAGGTCTGCACCGTGCTGCCGGGTGGCGTAGCCGCACTGACGCGTGCCGCTGACCAGGGCAATGAGGCTTTCGTCGCGCTGCAGACGCAGGCTCGCACCAATGACGGCGCTGCGGATCTCTCCCGTGCGCTGGCATGGGCTCGCGATGCAGAGTCGGGTCAGCAGCTCTCCGCCGCTACTGACGGCGAAGCTGCACCGCTTACCGACGTCCTGACCGCCGTGGATCTCGACAACATGGAGGTCCACCAGGACTTCGAGTGGTGGATTCCCAAGGGCATTGAACGCACCCCGATGATCGAGCAGAACCTGGCCGTGGCTAACGACGCGATTCTCCCGTCATACCGCCTGGATGCGAAGGTCGCTGGTGCTGTCTGGTGGATTGATCCGGGCGAGCGCGCTCACATCCGCTGGGTGCGTCGTGAAGATGAGAAGCCGCTGCTGGATGCCTTGGCACGCGTGCACGCTGCGGACAACCTCTCGCTGGGAGAGGGCACGAAGTTCGCCGGTGTCTTCCGTACCGATGGCGTGCTGGTGCCGGTCTGGGACCTGGATAACACCAAGCCGCACGACCACTGGATTGCTGCCGTGGAAGAGGCCGACAAGCGTATCGCTGAGGCGCTGGCCAGCGAAGAGCCGCTGACCGCCGAGGAGCGTAAGTCCCGTGAGACCATCGTGTCCCGTCAGGTGACCATTCGGAACTAGGCGTAGCTGGTTTAAGAACTAACGCGTGTGGCTCAGCAAAAAGCTAAGTCACACGCGTTAGTTGTCTCGAAAGCTATCCGAAGCTGTTTTAGCTGCCCTCTTGGCTATCTCAGCTCCGCAAAAAGTGCTGGCGCTTCGACTTCGTCCCAGAGCAGCACATTGCCCGCATAACCGGTGTCCATGGCGCCTGAGGTGGGCACGGTAAGAGAATCGGAACCGAAGAGCATGCGCAACATCAGCCAGGTCAGGTGCCAGACATGGTCACCATCGCCGACGAACACGGCCTTAGTGCCAGCATTGGCCAGGCGAATCCAGCGGTAGGGGTTGAGCCATACCGCAGGTGATTTCAGCCGTCCCATCAGCGCACTCATGAATTCACGCTGCCGCTCTACGCGGTCCAAGTCTCCCTGGGCGGTAGCACGCGTGCGCACGTAACCCAGGGCGCCCGCGCCGTCGAATTTCTGGCAACCGGCCTGGATATTCAGGCCTGCCAGCGGATCGTCGATGGCTTCTTCAGGGCACATCTCGATACCACCGACAGCGTCGACGACACCGGCGAAACCGCCAAAGCCAATTTCGGCGTAGTGGTCGATGTGAATTCCAGTGTTTTTCTCTACAGTGTCGATGAGTAGCTGGGGGCCACCAAATGCGAATGCCGCATTGATCTTGTTCTTGTCATTGCCCGGGATATCCACGAAGGAGTCACGCGGGATACTGACCAACTTCGGCTTACCGAGCACCGGAATGTGGGCAATCATGATGGTGTCGGTGCGCTGGCCGAAATCACCACTGCCCGTCGACAGCTTGGCGGCATCTTCCTCTGACAAGCCCGTACGAGAGTCCGAACCGACAAGCAACCAGTTGGAGGACATCGTATTGGCAGGGCGATCTGCCAGACCGGAGAACGCATCGACCCTGGTCAGGCGGATGTCGACAAGTGCCATTGTGACGACAAGGAAGATGACGAGAAGCAGGATGATGGATTTAAAGCGCAAGCGTGGCAGTCGCAAGCGTGGCATGCGGAACCCAGACCTGACGCCGGCGCCGCCACGACTGCCACGGCGTCCACCACGGCCAGAACTCGCTGCTTGTGGGGCACTGTAGTAGTCCTGTGACGAGCCGTGCGAGGAAGATTGGAAATCCGCATCCGGGTTATATCCGGGCGGGGGAAACCGCGGATCGCTGCCAGCGCGTCCGCTACCGGCCCGGTTCACCGGTGGACGGGACTCAATGCGCGTTTCGTTCAGTGGCGCCTGCCGACGTTCCGGTTGCGGCCTAGACCTGCGCGGAGGCATAGGCGCTGGGCGGGCTGCCCCTGCCCTAGATGGGCGGTCGGAACGGGGCGGGATGGGGCGTCGTGAAGCGCCACGCGAATCGGCCTCACGGGGGCGGGCATGCTTCGGCGACGCCTCGTCCACACGGCGGTAGATGGGGCGGCCATAGCGATCTTTAAGCGGCCTACCGTATCGGTCGCGGGCAATGCGCGAGTCGTCGAAGTTGCCTTCCATACCAATAAAGAATAGGCAACGACAGTGGACTAAGAGAACCGAGACAGCAATACAAGTCTTGGTAGCGCTGGCGTTACCCTGCATGCGACGTGCTGAAAGGGGTTGGGAACGAAGAAGAATATGCTGGAAATATGTCCGCAATGAACCAGAACAACGAACGTGCACTCAACGAGTCGGATGTTTATGTCAAGAGCCGACATGGTGTTCCTAGGGACTTCTTCGCCTGTGAGGCGGCGGGGTTGGGTTGGCTGCGCGAGGGCGAACCTGACGGCGGTGCGCGCGTAGTGGAGGTGCTGGGCGTGAGCGGGCATGCGCTGAAATTGCGTCGAATTGAGTCGACGGCGCCGAATCCACAGGCAGCGTACGAGTTCGGAAAATCGTTGGCCATTACCCACAATCTGGGCGCTGCTGGCTGGGGTGCCGGCCCCGATGGGTGGGAGGGGCACGGCTACTTCGGTCCACTGGATCAGCCCCTGCAGATGGACCTGACTCCACGGGAGAGCTTCGGTGAATACTGGGCGAAAGGGCGTCTGCTGCCCACACTGGGAAAGTTGGAAAGCTCCTACAATAACCGTCAGCTAGATATCTTTGACCAGCTCATTGACCGGCTCTTGGCTGGAGGTTTCGACAACGAGCCAGACGCTGCGCGTGTCCACGGTGACCTGTGGTGGGGAAACCTCATGTGGGATGCAGACGGCGCGATCTTGATTGACCCCGCAGCGCACGGCGGAGCCCGCGAGGAAGACCTGGCACTGCTGGCGCTATTCGGGGCAACGCATTTCGACGAGATCTTGCGTGGCTACGAATCCGTACATCCGCTGCCGGATTTCGCCGAGAGCTGCGAACTCCATCAGCTCTACGCCGTGCTCATGCACGCGGTGCTATTTGGTGGCGGATACGCCGGACAGGCGGCGGCAATGGCGGCGAAGTACGTGCGCTAGTTGGCGTTAGCAGCCTCCAGCACGCTAGCCATCTCCAGTAGCTCTGCCTCGCCGCAGCGCACCGCACCGATGTTGACGCTGGTGGCGGGGAGCTTCGCATTGGGCGTGCTGCCGCTAGTGTCCGGCACAGCAATGGGCACGGACACGCTTGCCCACCCAGTCAGATTCCACAGCGACAACCACGGTGTCCACCGGGTTTGCTCGTCAAAGTCCTCCCACGGCGCCAACGCAGAGAAATGCCCAATACGCGGCGGATCAAACGCCAGCGTTGGCGTAATCACCGCATCGACTTCCCAACGCGACCGAATCGCGCCGGGCAGAGCCATCCGCTGCTGATGTGTCGCCGTCGCCTCCGCTGCGGAAATCTCCTGGCCACAGGCTCGAATCCACTGCACAATCTCGGAGTAGTCCGCGCGCGGCAATTTCGTGGCCATTCGCGTGATGGTCCGTCGAAAAATCTCGAACACGTCCGGACCTGCCGGATCGTAGGGGCTGGGCACTTCCACCACGTCGTACCCGGCGTCGGCAAGACGGTCAGCCGCCGCCCACGCACCGTTTGCCCAGCGCTTATCGACGTCCACCTCAGCATGAAAAGGGCTGACAGTGACACCGATGCGAAGGGGGCGCTGGGGACGTCGGAAAGCATGCGGGGTTGCGGAAAGTGGCACCCCGGCCAGCAGCGCTGCGTCATCGACTGTGCGAGTGAGGAAGGCGGGCGTGGAGAGATTTCCACCCGCAATATCATGTGCTGGCTTCAACCCCACGAGGCCGCAGCAGGCGGCGGGCACACGGATAGAACCGCCGCCGTCAGAGCCCAGAGCTGCGGGAACGACACCAGTTGCGACAGCAACCGCGCTGCCGCCCGAGGAACCGCCGGGAGTGCGTGGCGTGGTATCCGGCTGATTGGACAGCTGATTGGGCGTGGCGAAGTAGGGGTTTTCCGGGGCCGTGTAACCAATCGGCTCGGTGTAGGCCGTCATCCCGACCTCGGAGGTGTGCGTCGTCGCCGTGAGGACCGCGCCACGAGCCAGCAGTTTCGCCACGGGTTCAGAGGTTTCGGTGGCGGTGAAAGCCAAGTTGGTCGAGCCCATCGTGCATTCGACCCCAGCGATGATGAATAGGTCCTTAATCGCCACTGGCAGACCCAGGAGGTCACGCGGGAGACCGTGGCTAGCGCGCCGGGCGGGTTCGGATCCGGCAGTGAGGCTGCGCGCGCGGTGGACAGCGTGCTCGGCCAAGGACGTGGCAATGCCGAAACGGGCGGGATTGGTCGCGGCGTCGTCGGCAAGCGTGGCGAATTCCGAAACGATTTCCGATACCGAGATTGCGCCACTGCGCACGGCTTCAGTGAGGGCGCGGGCGGGCATCTCGGAAGAAGAGGTCATGCAATAAGTGTAGAAGCCCTCTACTCTGAGCTTATGACGACGGTTACTTATTTGGGTCCTGCGGGCACATTCACCGAGCAGGCGCTGTGGGACATGGCGCGTGCTGGCGAGATTGATCCGGCAGGGGAATCCGCGGTCAATGCGGTGCCGGTGGATAGCCCCGCGGCTGCGCTTGGAGCCGTGCGCCGAGGGGAAGCGGACTTTGCCTGCGTGGCTATCGAGAGCAGCGTGGACGGTCCCGTTACACCAACTTTTGATGCCCTCGCCGCTGGGCCAGAGCTGCAGGTTTTCCGCGAAACCGAGGTCGGGGTGGTGTTCTCTATCCTGGTCCGTCCCGGTACGACGGTGGAACAGGTGCGTACTTTTACGACACATCCCGTAGCGTATCCGCAGGTCAAACAGTGGGTGGACGCCAACCTTCCGGGCGTGGAAGTTCACCAGGCCAGCTCCAATGCGGCGGCGGCCCACCAGGTCGCCGAGGGTACCCACGACGCTTGCGCTGCCCCGGCCCGCGCGGGTGAGCTGCTCGGACTTGAGGCGCTGGCCACTGAGGTCGCCGACGTGCGCGGCGCCCGCACTCGTTTCCTGCTGGTGGGGCGCCCCGGCGTGCCGACGCCACGCACCGGCGCCGACCGCACCTCGGTCTCCTTCACGCTGCCGAACCAGCCCGGCACATTGATGCGCGCCATGAACGAGTTCGCAGTGCGACAGATCAACCTCACCCGCATTGAGTCACGCCCAACGCGCGAGCTCTTCGGCCTCTACCGCTTCTACATCGACTGCAACGGCCACGTTGATGATGCACAGGTTGCCGCGGCTCTCGCGGCACTGCACGAATACGCCGAAGACCTGCGCTATCTGGGGTCTTGGCCGGTCGCTGAGGGCGGTCGCCGCAGCATTATGACCCCGCCACCGGACATTTCCCAGTCAATTGAGTGGGTCGACGCGCTTAAGGAAGGACGAAGGTAAAACATGACACCCGCCGCGCCCGAAAATCCAGTTGGACAGCTGCCTTTCCTCGATGACCGTCCAGACCGCCCTGAATCTGTCATGCCGGTTGATTCCCAGCGCATCATTTTCATCCGCCACGGGCAGACCACCGGCAACATCAACCGCCGCCTGGATACCGCATTGCCGGGCGCACCGCTCACCGACCTCGGTGTGAGGCAGGCGCGCAGTCTGGGACGTCTTTTGCTTCCCGACGTGCACAGAATCGGTGACATCGTCACATCCCATGCCCTGCGTGCCCGCCAGACTGGTGCAGGCGCGGTCGCGAGTTTGCACCACCTGGGAGAGACTTCCGCTCGCATCCGCCATGAGGGTGGCCTCCACGAGATTCAGGCCGGCGACCTCGAGGGGCGCAATGATCGCGATGCGCACATGGAGTACATGCGTGCCTTCTACCAGTGGCTCAATGGGGAGCTGGAGTACCGCCTTCCCGGCGGTGAATCCGGTGCCGACGTGCTGAGTCGCTACCTGCCGACGCTACAGCAGCTGCTGGAGCAGGCAGGAGCGACAGGTGGTGAATCCAAGGAGTCGAAGGAGGGCGGCAACAAGGATGTCGTCATTGTCAGCCATGGCGCGGCTATTCGTCTGATTGGGCAGTATCTGACCGGGGTGAATCCGGAATACGCACTGCGACACCGCATTGCCAATACTGAGCGAATCGAGCTGGTTCCGAGCGCTGTGGACGTCGGCAAGCGTGCCGGCATTGAACCGGGCACGTGGGATGTGCGCCGCTGGGGCGACAGCGAGTTGCCTTAGACAGGCAGCTGGGCGGCGACTGTCACCGCTGGCCGTTATTGCTGGCCTTCCTGAATCTCGCGGCGCTTCTGAGCTGCCAGGCGTAGGCGTTCCGTGCGACGCTTGGATTCCTCTTCGTTGATTTCGTTGAGGAGTTTTTCTTCGTCATCATTGATGTTCAGTGCGGCGCGCCCGATGAGGGCAACAGCCGCAGCGGCGACGAAGCCGAACCACGCGTTGTCGATATCGGTGAAAATCATCAGAACGATAGAGACAGCGACGATGATGCCTGCAGCAGAGTCAACAATGTTGAGCTGGCGGCCCTTTTTCATCAGAGTCTGCAGCTCTTGATCGACACTTTGGTGCTGCGGTTTAGCCGGGGTGCCCTGTGAACTCTCGGGGGATGTCTCAGCGGGCAGGTCTGCGAAGAGTGTTTGTAGTTGGGAGCGGGTTTTAGCGACTGCGGCAGCTTCGGCGCGCTTGGAGAATTCATCGACATCCAAGTAGCCGTCAGCGAAATGATTGCCGAGACGCTCCATGGCAGCGTTGCGCTCCCTATCGCCGACCCTGATTTCTGGCTTCTCGCTCGAGTTGTCGCTCATGATTATTAAGGTTACAAGGAAGAAAGCTGCCGTGAAGAAGCCGAGAGGAACGAGACCTCGCAGGGCGGGACACACTTATCCGTAGCCGAGTCGGTCCAGATCCTCCTCCTCGAGGCCGAAATAATGCCCGATTTCATGCAGGAGAGTGACCCGAATCTGCTCCACCAGCTCCTCTTCGGTGTGGCTGATGCGGCAGAGCATGTCGCGATACAAGCTGATTTGGTCAGGCGGACCCCAGTGGTTGTTAGAACGCTCGGTCAGAGGAATGCCCTCGTAGAGTCCCAGCAGTGTGGGCTCGTCGAGGTTATACGGGTGGACCTGGATGATGACCTGATCGAGCTGATCGAGAAACTGCGTCGGGATGCGGTCGATGGCCTCATCGACAAGCGCATCGAACCGCTCCGGGCTAACGTCAACCATTTATGGTGCTGCCTCGCAATGTCCTGTTGTTCTACTGTCCTGCGGGAGCGATTGCGTTATCCACAGCGCCTGCTTCAGCACCAGTACCGTCGGCACCGACCGCACCGGCGTCACCTGTGCCAGCGTCACCCTGCTCCTCCCGCAGCGGATTGCGCGGCGGCGGAGCCACGGGCGGCTGGCCGTCGATAGTGAAGGACTCGTTAGCGTGTCCGTTGAGAGTGGAGAACCCGCCCTGGCCATTGTCCTTAATCAACCAGCAGTTCACACTGCGCGAGCCAGCATTGAGCGACTCCTGCGACAAGGAGGTCCAAAATGGCAACAGCGTTGAGTTATACAGCGGGTCGTCACCGCCGAGGTAATTCTGCGCGAGAGTCACACACTGTTCCGCGAGCACATCATTCTGCTCCTGGTCAGTGGGGATGTTGTCACCGAAATGGTCGCGGAGATTGACAATTCCCGTCGACTCCATCAGGTGATCTTCCACGCAAGGCACCTGGCGGATGGCGCCGTTTTCATCCAATGTCACGCAGCGGCCGCCCTCGAACACGCGGGACTGATCCTGCCCGGCCGCAGGCCCGGACATGTGCGTCGTGTTGCCGTCTTCATCGACGACCTGGATACCGCACAGGAAGGTTCGGTCACCCTTTTCCCACTGGCTAGGCGAAGGAATGATTGGCGCAGTGATAAAGCGACCATCCGGATCGTACTGGCCGCCCAGGTATTCAGTCACAGTGTCACGACACACGCCATTTTGCAGAGCCACCAAATTGTCCGCTGTCGGGTAGTTGGCAGTTTTTGCGTATTGCCCCGGATGTTCCTCGTAGTCGGCGAGATTCAGTTTCTTGGCGACCTCATAAGCGTGCGGCTGCTCACAGGGCACGACGCGGAAGTCAGAAACATTCAGATCTTCTGCCAGATTCCAGTCCAGACAGTTGCCCGCGGTTGCGCTGGTGAACGCCGTCGTCTCCTTGTCGACGATGGTTGTCGTTGTCGACGATGACGCGCTTGCCGACGAACCCTTGCCCCCAAGTGGCCCACTCGGTGGCTCGATGACTCCCGCTTGCAGCGCGAATGCCATTCCCGCGGCGCCAACCAGCATTGCCGTCGACAAAGCGCGCATTCCCCAGCTTCCACGGGAGTTATTCGAAGCGTTGGCATCGTTGCCGGCTGCGGAGGATGCACCAGCGCTGGCATCTGCGCCAGTACCTGCACCGGAGTCAGTGTCTGTGGCGGCAGCGTGCTCGCGATCCTGGTTCATATTGTCATCAGCCATAGTGACCCCATTGTGCACCGCCAATGAGCCTGTGGACAAGGTAACGCTCTGTCCGAGTTTGCGGTCCGAGTTTGCTCAATAACTTCAGGCACTACAATAGTCCGGTATTTGTTCGCTACCCGAGGACACGAGTCTTGACCTGGACTGCACTACTCAGCCTGCTGGGCGTCCACATTATTGGTATGGCCTCACCAGGGCCTGACGTCTTCTTAATCCTGCGCCTTGCCACCAAATCCCGAAAGCACGCCATCGCAGCGGTTGCGGGTATCAGTACTGGCGCCACTATCTGGATGACCCTCACAGTTTTTGGGTTCGCAGCTGTCATCACCGCCAATCCTTTGCTGATGGGCGTAATCCAGCTCGTCGGTGGCTGTTATCTCATTTACATGGGTATCAGTATGGCCAAGGCGGGCATCAATACCCTCCGCGAACTGCGCGCCGGTGCCGCACCAGCCTTGGGAAGTGAGGCGCTCCGGTCGCCGAAGGCGACGTTCCGCCAGGGCTTTTTCACCAACATGTCGAACCCGAAGATTGTTCTCTTCCTCACGGCAGTGCTTTCACAGTTCATTCCCGCAGGCGCATCCGTGGGGACGCTCGTGCTTTGTACGCTGGTGCTAATCGTCTCCCAAATCGCTTTCTTCCTATTTATCGCAATCGTGGTGTCGACGGATGCCGTCGTCAAGCGAATGGTGCTGGCAGGGCCGTGGATTGACACTGTCGCCGGCGTGATCTTCCTCGTCCTCGGCGCGCTGCTGGTCGCCTCAGGAGCGGAAGCGGCACTCTAGCAAGCCTTGTGCCTGCTTGCCGACGTAAACCAGGTACTCTAGGGGACGTGATTGATCTCAAATTTCTCCGCGAAAACCCTGAAGTAGCCCGCGAGTCCCAGCGCACCCGTGGTGAGGACCCGGCATTGGTCGATCAGCTGCTGGAAGCTGACGCTAAGCGCCGTGAGGTTATTGCCTCCACCGACGCGCTGCGTTCAGAGCAGAAGGGCTTCGGCAAGAAGATTGGTCAGGCGTCGAAGGAAGAGCGCCCGGCCATGCTGGAGAAGGCCAAGGAGCTTTCCGACGCCGTGAAGGCAGCCGAAGCGGAGCAGAAGGAAGCCGAGGCTGAGGTCGAGCGCCTGCAGTACCTGATTGGCAACATCGTTACGGGTGCGCCCGCCGGCGGCGAAGATGACTTTGTCGTGCTGGAGGAAATCGGTGAGATTCCACAGTTCGACTTTGAGCCCAAAGATCACCTGGACCTCGGTGAGTCGCTGGGTCTTATTGATATGGAGCGTGGCGTCAAGGTCTCCGGTTCCCGCTTCTACTTCCTGACCGGTTACGGTGCCATGCTGCAGTTGGCCATGATGAACCTGGCTGCTCAGAAGGCAACTCAGAATGGCTTCCAGCTGATGGTGCCGCCGGTGCTGGTTCGTCCGGAGACCATGTCGGGTACTGGCTTCCTCGGTGCGCACTCCGATGAGATCTACTACCTGCAGGAAGATGACCTCTACCTGGTCGGTACCTCGGAAGTCGCGCTGGCCGGCTACCACTCCAACGAGATTATTGACCTGTCGGAGGGGCCGCGTCGCTACGCTGGTTGGTCTTCCTGTTTCCGTCGTGAAGCGGGCTCTTACGGCAAGGACACCCGCGGTATCCTGCGCGTACACCAGTTCGACAAGCTGGAGATGTTCTCCTACTGTCCGCCGGAGCAGGCGGAGGCAGAGCACCAGAAGCTGCTGAACATGGAGCGCGAGATGCTGGCCGCGGTCGATGTTCCGTACCGCATCATCGATGTTGCTGGTGGTGACCTGGGTGCATCGGCTGCCCGCAAGTTCGATACCGAGGCATGGGTGCCGACGCAGAACACCTACCGCGAGTTGACCTCGACTTCGAACTGCACGACTTTCCAGGCTCGTCGTTTGAAGACCCGCTACCGCGATGCCGATGGCAAGTCTCAGTACTGCGCCACCCTAAATGGCACGCTGGCCACGACGCGTTGGCTGGTCGCCATTCTGGAAAACCACCAGCAGGCCGATGGTTCTGTGGTGATTCCGGAGGCGCTGCGCCCGTTCATGATGGGCAAGGAAGTTCTCGAGCCGGTTAAGCGAGCCGGTTAAGCAGGTGCGGCCCCGCCCCAGTTCATCCGCGACTTCACGACACCTATGTCACCTCATGCCACCTCCACAGCTGGCATGGGGTGACGCCTGTGTCGTGAAGTGGCTTTTTTCAGGCGTGACTTGTTTAGCTGCGCTAAAAAATTAATTGGGGGATTGAGAAGGTAAAAACACCAGGAAGGTTGAGAGTAGAAACACAACCGAAAACACAACTGAACCAGGGGGATAGCCTCACTCGAGGTGGTAGAGGTTGTGTACAACATTCGGGATTACAGCAATTTTGCTGATGTGTCTTTCACCTGCTGATGTATCCTGCACCGTGATTTAAGCTGCTCCAGCTTTCTTCCACGCAGCCTTCAGCCCAGCTCGGAGGGGCAGGACGAGGCAGGCAGACGAAGCCACGGCCGAAGTGAGGGCAACGCCAGCTCGCACAAATGCTGGATTGAGCTTGGAGTTTTCTTCCGTGAGAATGCCGATCAGCTGAGATGGCGCAATTGTGCTTGCGAGCGCGCCTAGGGACGCAACGCGCAGCGCGTCTTCACGGTCATCTGCCTTGAGCAGCGAAGCAGCTGAAAATCCAGCTCCGACCGTAGAAACCACGAAGGGAAGAAGCAGAGTTTCCTTCGGTGCTGTCTTCTGAACTGCCTCGCCGTTTAGCTTCCATTTGGTGTGGACTTCTGCAGGCAACTGCTTCCAGGACATAGCCAGTGCGACTCCGTGCGCAACCGTCACGGCCGCGGGGAGAAGAGCGGTCGCCTGCAGCGCGCGAGCCGGAATTTCAGAGATAACCTCACCGTCAATATCGTCTGGTCGGACAATCCCCAGCTTGGTCGCTACTGCAGCCCAATTGATAGACCAGCCAAAACCCAACAGGTGAGGCTGGAGGATCCGCGGGTCATCCATGTTCCACAGGGAAACGCGACCGCTTTTGGTAAATACTCGAAGCGGGTTGGAGAGGTACCTGCGCAAGGTGCTTGGTTCACCAACTTGTTCGCCTACGCGATTTGCGTAGTCGGTTGCCGTTCCCAGCTCTTCGGCCAGGTCCGCGTGGACGTCGTTAAGCTCTTGCAGAAGACTCTCCTGCTCGGCGATGATCGCCTTGCGTTGTGCGTGCGATATGCCGATTTCGCGCAGTTTGTGGTCAATGGCAGTGAGGTAGGTGTTCATTGGGGCTCCTCGGAAAATAGTGCGGTCATGTCGGCGGATAGGTCGATGAAGTCCTGATGCAGTTGCGTGAGTGTTTGCTTTCCTTTGGCTGTCAGTGAGTAGTACTTGCGCGGCGGCCCTTTGGGGGATTCCTCCCAGCGATTGCTAATCAAGCCGTTGGTGGTCAGCCGCGAGAGTAGGGGGTAGACGGTTCCCGCGGGCGCGCTGAGGTGGGGGTAGGCGTTGAGCTTTGCGACGAGTGCCGCGCCATAGAGTTCTTCGCGAGAAATCAGCTTGAGAATGGCGAGCTCAAGTACCCCTTTCTTCAGTTGCGTTTGTGGGCGTTTGGGCATGGCGTTGTGCTTTCTTTCCGGCGGTAGAAGGAAGTTGTTTGAGCATAATGCTTTTCATACCTAGTACCTTGTAATGCCAACTATACTCCCGGTAGTTTGTATTGCCAAGTACTGCATGCTTTATACGGCGCGGAGAGGGCAGGGCAAAGAAAATGAGGGGCAATTGCCAGAAGACAATCGCCCCTCATTCCACCGGGTTAGCTCTATGAAGAACTCGTAACTACTAGGGAGTGGCTCGGTTCTTTTTTTAGCGTTCAATTAGATACGCGCATCAAGCCAGGCAATAGCCGTCGCAATGGCCTCGTGCTGTGCCGGCTCGTTGAAGGTCTCGTGGAACTGGCCTTCGAACTCGATCAGCTGCTTGTCGGTGGACGAGATGCCGTTGTACCAGTCGCGCGAGAAGAACGGCGGCACAATCTCATCCTGGCCGCCCATCATGACCAGGGTCGGCTCAACAAAGTCGACGGAGTTGGTGCCGTTGTAGGTGGCGGCAAAAGCCATCTGCTGAGCCATGCCGAGCGAGAGCTTGGAGTTGTTGTACGGATCAGTTTCGTACTCATCACGCACTGCCTGCGAAGAAGAGGTCTTCGAACCCAGCGGGTTGCCAAGCTGAATCAAGTCGCTGCCGGGTAGTGATGGCACGCGCATCTCGGTGCGGTTCGGCACTTCCTTGAGCATGCGAGTGTTGAATGTGGTCATGTCCTGGAATGGCAGGCGCTGGTAAATCGTCGGCTGCGCCTCGCGCTGGACATCGGTCATGGCCTCTGGGGTGATGGTTTCGCCCTCGTCCGTGCCACCGTAGGGGTTGAAAAGAGCGCCACCACCGTTGGCGACAATGCCATCGACACTGCCCGGGTACTTGATGCCGTGGAAGTCCACGGCAAGGCCGCCCATGGAGTGGCCGAGCAGGAAGGTCTTCGTGCTCGGGTTCTCCGCCTTGGCCTTCTCTACAAGCATGTGCAGGTCATCGACAAGCGAGTGGAAATCATCGATGTGGCCACGAGCAACTGGAGTGCCTTCAACCTGGCCCGTGTGGCCGTGGCCGCGGTGGTCGAGGCGGTAGACGTTGTAGCCGGCGTTCAGAAGCTTGCCGGTTACCCACTCGTAGCGACCCAGGTGCTCTGCAGCGCCATGCACGACGACGACAGTGGCCTTGGCGTTCGGAATGGTGTTGGACTTCCAGTAAATCTGGGTGCCCTTGCCATCCTGTGAGGTCATGTAGCCGTCGGTGACCGTCACGTGGCGTCCGTCAACTGTAGTGGTCGGCGCCGGGGTAGTTGGCAGTTCGACCATTGCAGTGGACTGCGGGTCAGGGGTTGGCTCCAGCGGGTTCTTGATGAAGTCCGTTGGGGCTGCTGATGCTGCCGGGGTGGCCAGTGCCAAAGTCAGGGCGGTGGTCACACTCGCAGTGAAAATCGATGCGCGACGCATGATTGCTCTTTTCTATT